>NZ_JBHXNL010000002.1:0-463994 GCF_042719695.1 Rhodococcus sp. NPDC058521 | reverse complement strand
CCGCTCACGGGTCTCCTGATCGAACTTTCGTGGTGCAGCCATTCCGTCATTCTCCTGGTGAGATCACGATCTCCACCAGACCCAGGACGGTTCAAGTCGCCGCCTTGGTGGACCCCAACATCACTATCAACTTCGAAGTTGCCTCGAAGGACGCAACACGCATGGGTTCGTTCGGCGGCGGTTCGAAGGTCAGGCAACTCTCCTTGTTCGTCAGTAGTAGGTTGCCGGATCGCGTTCTCGCTAATGTGCGGTCGCCTTTGCCGAACCGGGAAGCTGAAGGTTGGGCCATTGCGATATTCGCTGAGTGGTCCGATTACTTGTACCGCGTCCACACCGTTCGAAATGAGCTAGGACGATGGCCCACGCTGTTCATCGTGCTGATCGCGGACGATTCCGGGCTCGTGCTGGCGCCAGCAGACTACGAATGGGACGAAGCCGGAATAGGCGCAATTGCGAGACCGATAAAACTTGCCCCGAAAGAATTCAATCGAGAACTGCGTGACCGCCTGATCCGGTACGGCGACGTCACTCCTGTCGCAAGAAAGACGCATTGAACCTCGCCGAGAACCCCGACTGCTGACTCGATCGGGGTCCTCGTGCCCGGCCCTGTCATGGATCTGTGCGCTGTCTCGTTCATAGATCACACGAACAGGAGGCAAGATCATGAAACACCGGATTGTTGTACTCGGGGCCGGCTACGCAGGGGCGGCAGCTGCAGGATCCCTGGCACGTCGACTACATCCCGAGGACTTCGAGATCACCGTTGTGAACGCCGAGGCGGACTTCGTCGAGAAGATGCGGATGCACCAACTCGCTGCCGGCCACGAACTGCGGCGCATGCCCTTGGCCGACATGTTCGCGGGTACCGGCATTCGTCTACGGGTCGGGAAGGTAACTTCCGTCGATGCGGATGCGCGGACCGTCACCGTCAGTGGTGGAGTGGGTCCGGATCGGCTCGCGTACGACACCCTTCTCTACACGCTGGGTAGCACCATTGCCCATCGAGGAGTTCCGGGTGTGGACGAGCATGCCTTCCACGTCACCGGCAGACCTGCGGCGGTGCGTTTGCGTCAGCGTCTGGACGAACTGGACGGGAATGGCAGGGTGCTGGTGGTCGGTGGAAATCTCACCGGGATCGAGGCGGCCACCGAGATCGCCGAAGCCCGGCCGGGGACTGCACGTCACCCTGGCCACGACCGGGGAACTGGGCGGCTGGCTTGGAGTGAAGGCCCGCAACCATCTGCTGCGTGCATTCGATCGGCTCGGTGTGGAGATCCACGAGAACACCACGATCGACAGAATCGAGGAGGAAGGAGTCGTCACCGCGGACGGCATCTCGTTTCCGTCCGATGCGACTGTATGGGCCGCGGGCTTTGTGGCTCACCCGATCGCCACCGACAGTGGACTCCAGGTGGAAGAGGACGGCCGCATCACCGTCGACCGGATGATGCGCTCGGTCTCCCATCCGAACGTCTATGCCGCGGGAGACAGCGTGTTCACTCTCGACGACAACGGGCGACCGCTGCCGATGTCCTGCGCTTCGGCAGGTTTCACCGGGAATCAAGCGACCGCTGCGATCGTCGGGGATCTGACCGGACACGAGGTCTCGGAGTCGACCTTGGCCTACCTCGGCAACTGCATCAGTCTCGGCCAGAACGACGCCGTGTTCCAGATGGTCGACCGCGAAGCGACGTCGAAGACCTGGTCACTGCGGGGTCGACCGGGCACGCTCTACAAGAAGTTCGTTCTGAACGCCGTGGCGTGGCGCATCGTCCACCCGACGTACGGGATGCCAGCACGCAAGCGCCACGCGACGACCACCGAAGGCGGTTCTGTGGAAAGGGTATCGGCCTAGAGTGACGCTCATGGATACGGCCACCGTGGGGCGATTCGAGGCCAACCGAGACAGGTTGGCCTCGATCGCCTACCGCCTGCTCGGCTCCGCGGCGGACGCCGAAGACGTGGTCCAAGAATCTTTCATTCGCTGGCAGGCCGCGGATCGGACACACATCAAGGTGCCCGAGGCCTGGCTCACCAAGGTGGTCAGCAACCTGTCGGTCGATCGGCTCCGATCGGCCAAGGAACGCCACGAGCGCGCCGTGGGTGCTTGGTTGCCCGAACCGTTGCTGGACGGTGACCCGATGTTGGGGCCTGCGGACACTGCCGTGCAACGCGAGTCGGTCACTCTGGCCATGCTGACGCTGATGGAGCGGCTGTCACCGATGGAGAGGGCGGTATACGTTCTGCGCGAAGCATTTTCGCATAGTCACGGTGAAGTCGCCGAGATCCTCGACATCACCGAATCCGCCAGCCAGCAGCACGCGCTGCGAGCCAGAAGGCACCTGGCGTCCGAGCGAACAGCCACCGAGGTGGACGCCGATTCCGCGCGCCGAATCGTAGAGGCCTTCGTGGCTGCATCCGCATCGGGCCGCACCGAGCCGCTGGTTTCACTTCTCGCCGACGACGTAACCGCCGTGTCCGACGGTGCCGGATTGTCTGCGAAACTGTTGCACTTCGCCGGTGCCAAGAAGGTCTCGGCCATGCTGCGGGCGGGCTTCAAACCCACGCGAGCGAAGCACGAACTGCTGGGCGGTACGCCCTCGGTGTTCGCCGGCACGGTCAATGGCTCGCCGGCGATGATCGTCGGGTTCGAAGACCGAGTCGTCGGTGTGGTCGTACTCGACGTGGTCGGTGACGAGATCACGACGGTGCGCGGAATGGCGTCGCAGGCGCGCCTCCACCGTGTCAGCGAGGAATGGCGACGGCGCGATCACGGCCCCCCGATCATCGAATCCTGGTGATCGGGGCGCCGCGCAACATTCAGCCGTGTCGCCGACGGATCGGACGCTCAGTCGGTGCGGTCTGCAGCGTGTAGCAGCAGAATGGACAGATGGCGGAACGTGGATTCACCCCGACCCAGCTCGCGGCGCGTGCTGCCTACCTCCTGCGGGGCAACGATCTCGGCGCGATGACCAGCGCGGCTCCTCGCCTGTACCCGCACATGTGGAGTTGGGATGCGGCCTTCGTCGCGGTGGGTCTGGCGCCGCTGAGCGTCGAACGTGCAGTGGTGGAGCTCGACACGTTGCTGTCTGCTCAATGGAAGAACGGGATGATCCCGCACATCGTCTTCGCGAACGGCGTGGACGGCTACTTTCCCGGCCCGGCACGCTGGGAAACCGGACTGCTCGCCGCTCACGCACCCATCGACGTGCAGACCTCGGGCATCACCCAGCCTCCGGTTCACGCCATTGCGGTCCAGAGAATTCTCGATCATTCCCGGCGACACGGGCGCACGACGAGGGCGGTTGCCGACGAGTTCCTCGACCGACGCTGGCCGGATCTGGTTCGTTGGCACTGTTGGCTCGCGAATGCTCGCGACCTGGACGGCAACGGGCGGATTGCGCTGTACCACGGGTGGGAATCGGGGATGGACAACTCGCCGCGGTGGGACAGTGCTTATGCGAACGTGGTCGCGGGCAAACTCCCCTCGTATCTACGTGAAGACCTCAGCGTGGTCACCGATACGTCGCAGCGTCCCAAAGATCACGAGTACGACCGCTATCTGTGGCTGTTGGAGGAAATGAAAGCTGCTCGTTACGACGACGAGACCTTGGCGACCGCGATGAGTTTCGCCGTGGAGGACGTGTTCGTCAGCGCTGTGTTCTCGATGGCCTGTGACGTGCTGGCGACCATCGGCGAGGAATACGCGAAACCCCACGCCGACGTCAGGGAACTGCACGGCTGGGCCGATCGATTCCGGCAGGGTGTCCTTGCGACGACGGACGAGCGAAGCGGCGCAGCCCGTGACTTCGATCTGCGCTCGGGTCGTTGGATCGGCACCGACACCCTTGCCATGTTCTCGCCACTGCTGTGCGGAGGTCTCGGCCGCGACGCCGAACGTGCCCTGGTCAGGACCTTCGAAGGACCGAAGTTCTGTGGCCATCCAGACCTCCGCTACGCGGTGCCGCCGTCGACCTCGCCTGTGTCGGGCGACTTTCGGGCACGCGAATACTGGCGGGGGCCTGTGTGGCCGGTGATGACGTGGCTGTTGTCCTGGGCCTTCGCACGTCGTGGCTGGGCCGAGCGTTCTCACCTGCTGCGATCGGAAGGTTTGCGGCAGGCGAGCGACGGCAGCTTCGCGGAGTACTACGAGCCGTTCACCGGAGAACCGCTCGGCAGCATGCAACAATCGTGGACCGCCGCGGCGGTTCTCGACTGGCTCGGTTGAACATCGTGTAACAATCCTCGGTTACCCGGTGGCGGCGACCGTTACCCGTTACTCTCTGGCTATGACTTCGGGTACAGGGGTTCTTGTCCGACGATTCGCGGCCGTTCTGCTTGCAGGCGGACTTGCCGCAGCACTTCCAGGCTTTGCTCAGGCCGAACCGGTTCGGGGACCGGACGTGGCTTCGTGGCAGCATCCGGGAGGCTCGCCCATCGACTGGTTCGCGGTCCGCAACTCCGGCCACCAGTTCGCGATGGTCAAGGCCACGGAGAGCCTCAACTACGTCAATCCCTACTTCATCCAGGACTCGATCGCGATGCGGGTGGCAGGTATTGCCCGCGGCGCATACCACTATGCCGATCCCACGCAATCCCCCGAAGCGCAGGCGGCGTTCTTCTCGACCACGGTGTTGGGGATCAACGGCCCCGGCGACATGCCACCCGTTCTCGACCTCGAGGACGGCAAGGGGCTGCCGCCGGCCGCACTCATCGACTGGACGCACCGCTACCTCAATACAGTCCGGACTCTCACCGGGCGCCAGCCGATCATCTACACGTACCCCAACTTCTGGCGTACCCAGATGGCGAACACCAACGAATTCACCAACTACCCGCTCTGGATCGCCGACTACAACGGCCAGAACCAGCCTGGCCCGCTGCCGGGTGGATGGGCCAACTGGACGTTCTGGCAGTACACCAGCACCGGTCGGATTCCCGGCGTCAACGCCGACATCGACCTCAACGTCTACAGCGGCGCGCAGGGTGACTTCGGACGGTTCTCGAACGGAGGCGGCAGCCCCTTCGGAAGCTGACCTCGAGTCTATGTGCCGATCTTGCCGCCGGGCTTCCACGCCGCAACCACGGCCGGGCGTGGCTGGGTGTCGCCGCCGTCGGGCCAGTGCGATGCGGGGTTCTCGACGCTGGCGTCGTCGTCCTCGCCCGGGTGCTGGACACTGACGAGCACCCGATCCTCGGTGACGATGGGACCGCAGGTCTCGGCGCCGACCGGAACCGACAGGAACTGCTTCGTCTCGCCCCGGCGGTCACCCTCGAGGACGACGCTGAAGAGGCCGTCGTTGGCCTTCAGTGCGTTGCCGTCGGTCGAGATCCACAGGTTGCCGTGCGGATCGAACGCGACGTTGTCGGGGCAGGAGATCGGGCTGACCGCCTGCTTGTCGAACCCACCGAAGTAGGTGTCCGCTTCCTTGGGATCGCCGCACACCAACAGCAGGTTCCAGGTGAAGCTCGTGCCCGCATGGTCGTCGTCGAGTTCGAGGACCTGGCCGTTCTTGTTGGTGTTGCGCGGATTCGCCTCGTCCGCGGCCGCTTTCCCGTCCGTGCCGCGCTTGTCGTTGTTGGTCAACGCGACATATACCTTGCCGGTGTGCGGGTTGGGCTCGAAGTCCTCGGGGCGATCCATCTTGGTGGCGCCCACCCTGTCGCCTGCTTGACGGGTGAACACGGCGACCTCTTCGGCGCTCATCCCGTCGACGAGCGACTCGCCCTTACCGTCCTCGTTGGTGCGTAGCAACGGAATCCACTTGCCGGTGCCGTCGAACTTTCCATCGGACGGAAGCGTTCCGGACCCGTCGATCTCGTCCGACGAGTTGCCGGTGAACTTGGCGACGTAGAGGGTCCCGGCATCGAGCAGCGTCATGTTGTGACGCAGTGCTGCCTGACCGTTGCCGTCCATCTTCTTGCGCGTGGACACGAACTTGTATATGTAGTCGAACTTCTCGTCGTCGCCGCTGTAAGCGACCACGGTGCCGTCGTCCGTGATGTGGATGGTCGCTGCTTCGTGTTTGAAACGTCCGAGTGCGGTGTGCTTGACGGGCACCGACGATGCGTCCCACGGGTTGACCTCGACCACGTACCCGAATCGGTTGACCTCGTTGGGTTCCTGGGCGATGTCGAACCGCGGATCGAAACGCTCCCACAGCCGTTCGGATGCACCACCCTCGATGCCGTAGCGCTTCAGGCGATCCGCAGCAGCGGGATCGGTGACGGTCTCGGCATTCGCGAAGTACTGGTTGAAGTTCTCCTCGCCGGAAAGAACCGTGCCCCATGGGGTGACGCCACCCGAACAGTTGTTGAGCGTTCCCGCCACCTTCGCGCCGGTAGGGTCAGCCGTCGTCTTCAGGAAGTCGCTTCCCGCGGCGGGTCCGGTGACGACGAACTCGGTATTGGCGGTGATGCGACGGTTCTGGGGACCGAATTTCGTTGTGAGCTTGCCGGATCCGGACTCGCCCTCCACCTGAACGACGGACAGGCCGTGCGCGTTGATCCCGATCTGGAACTGCTCGAGCGTGGGGTTCGCGGGGTCGTACCCACGGAACATGAACGGTTCGGTGCTGTACTCGTGGTTCACGACCAGGAGGAACGTGTTGGGCTGACCGTCGACAGGCAGCAACCCGGCGAAGTCGTTGTTGTAACCGAACTGCATCTCCTGCGCCTGCGGAGTCTGATTCTCGAAGTCGAAAGCAGGGGCACCTTCGATCACCGGATCACCCCAGCGAATCACCACGGCCTGCTCGTAGCCCTCGGGAATTGTGACGGCGTCGTCGGTATTGGGGGCAACCGCGTCGAACCTGGTGCCCACGGGTGCCTCTCCGTCGCCGGCCGCGTTCGACGAACTGCCGTTCCCCGATGCGGAATCCGAGTCGTCGGAACACGCGGCGAGCACGCTGCCGGCGCCGACCGCGACCACGGCCATTCCCGTTCCCCGGAGCACCCCGCGGCGCGACAGCGCCGACCGTGCGATGTCGCGGAAGTACTCACCCTGGGAAGTGTTGGGCACCTCGTGTGCGCACTGGTTGCCGCACTTGTACTGGCACGTGACTGATGCGCGTGAAGAATTGCCGTCGTGCTTCACGAACAGCGCAAGAGGTTTCAATCCCACGGTTACTCCCGAATCGAGTTATGGACAACTCGGGCACCGTAAGAGTCTCAGACGTGCGAAAGGGAACGCCTGCGTGAACGATCGGACAACGAGGTGACCCTAACTACCCCTGTGAGTGGTTGACGAGTCTCCGTACTCGTCAACCACTCACAGGGGTCAGAGGACCTGGGACAGGAACTGCTGCAACCGTTCGGTCTCCGGCTGGTCGAACATCTTGTCCGGCTTCCCCGTCTCGACAACCGCGCCGTGGTCCATGAAGAGGACGTTGTCCGACACCTCCCGGGCGAAACCCATCTCGTGCGTCACGACGACCATCGTCATACCGCCCTTGGCGAGGTCGGCCATGAGCGCGAGGACGCCTTTCACCAACTCCGGGTCGAGTGCGGAAGTGGCCTCGTCGAAGAACATGACCTCCGGCTTCATGGCCAGGGCCCGTGCGATCGCCACCCGCTGCTGTTGGCCGCCGGACAGGTTCCCCGGACGCGAATCTGCCTTGGCGGTGAGCCCCACCAACTCGAGCTGCTCGAGTGCGACCTGACGCGCTTCTTCCTTGCTCATCCCCTTGAGCTTGCGGGGGCCGAGCGCCACGTTGTCGACGACGCTCTTGTGCGGAAACAGGTTGAAGTGCTGGAACACCATCCCGATTCGCTGACGCAGCTGATCCGGGTTGTCCTTCAGCACCGAACGTCCGTCGAGCAGTACGTCGCCCTTATCGGGTTCGTGCAGTCGGTTCAGTGCACGCAGCAACGTCGACTTTCCGGAACCCGATGGGCCGATGACCGTGACGGTGTTGCCCGCATCGACGTGAATGTCGACGCCGCGCAGCACCTTGTTGTTGCCGAACGCGAGATGGATGTTGCTGCCTGTCAGTGACACGGAGCTCTTCTGGGAAACGGAGTTCTTGTCGGAGACCGTCATGGCCTATCCCCTTTCCACGACGATGGACTGTTCCACCGGATCGAGCGTGCCGGACTTGTCTGCGCGGCCGGTGCGCAGACGGTTGTCGATGTAGTTGACGAGATGGGTGAGCGGAATGGTCAGGACCAGGTAGAACAGGCCGGCCGCGACGAGTGGCGACAGGTTTCCGGTCTGTGCGTTGAGGTCTCGGCCAACTGCGAACAGTTCCCGCTGAGTGACCAACAGCCCGAGGAAGTAGATCAGCGACGAATCCTTGATCAGCGAGATGAACTGGTTCATCAACGCCGGCAGCACTCGCCGAACACCCTGCGGAATCACCACCAGCGACATCGACTTTCGGTAGCTGAAGCCGAGGGCGCGCGACGCCTCGAGCTGACCGGGTTCGACGCTCTGAATACCCGATCGGAAGATCTCGCCGATGTACGCGGAGGCGAGCAGCGCGAGAGCTGCGGCGCCGAGCCAGTACGGGTTGCTACCTGTCAGATTCTTCACGACCGGACCGACACCGAGACCCACGATCAGGATGATGACGACCGCAGGAAGTCCGCGGAAGATGTCCGTGTAGATGCGGGCGGGCCACCGCAGCCACCGGGTGCGCGAGATTCCTGCCATCGCAAGCAGCATGCCGAGGACCGTGCCCACGATGCCGGACGCGAGCGCAAGGATCAGTGTGTTCGGCAGGCCGGTTTTCAGCAGGTCGGGGAACGCACGCTTGTACAGCTCCCAGTCGAAGAACGTGTCCTTCAACTGCTGCAGTGTCGATTTGGGCGCGGCAGCCTCGGTGGGCTGTTCGTTCGCGGCATTCTCGGCGGCGATGGCCGCGAAGTCGGGCAGCTCGGGACTCGGCGCCGCCTTGCTTCCCGGCTTCCATCCCTCCGGAAGTTGGCGCGGAACCCAGTCCGAGTACAGCTGCGAATAGGTGCCGTCCTCGATGACGGCGTCCAACCCGGAGTTCAGCGCGTCGATCAACGGCTGGTTGTCCCTGGCGACACCCCAGGCGACGAAGTTGTTGACACTGAACGTGTTCTCCACGATCGACGTCGGATCGCCGGGAGCGATTGCACCTTCGGCCTGCTGCGATGGAGCAACCCACGCGTCGATCTGCCCGGTCTTCAGATTCGCGTACGCGGTGTTGTAGTCCGGGAACTTCACCGGGTCGAGGCCGAGTTCGTTGACCACGTATTCGTCCTGCACCGTTCCCTGCACGACACCGACGCGGGTGCTGGGGTCCAGCGAGCCGAATCCGGTGATGGCGCTGCCGTTGGGAACGACGAGAGAGAAGTACCCGAAGTCGTAGCCGTTGGTGAACCCGACGGTGCCGCGCCGTTCATCGGTGGTGGTGATCGACGACGACCCCACGTCGAAACGGTGCCCCGCGACCTGCGCGAGTAGTCCGGCGAACTCGGTGCCTACGAAGTCGACACGCAATCCGAGTTTCTCGCCGACGGCTCGCAGAAGTTCGTTGTCGTAGCCGGTGAACTGGTTCTCCGAGTTCACGCAGATGCTCGGGGGCGCGTCGGAGAGGGTGCCGACGGTGAGGACTCCGGGGGTGATCAGATTCAGTGCTGACGTGTCGATCTGATCGATCGGGGTCACGGCCGGGGTCGTGTACCGATCCTCGGTCTCGGTGGCCGCCGCAGAATCGAAGTTCGTGGGTACGGCCGTGGACGCCCCCACGCCGGGTGGGGCGCACAGATCCGACGGCGCAGCGTCGCTACCGCCATCGCCGCTCGAACAGGACGCCACGGTGAAGGCCAGGACGGTGGCGAGTATCAGTGCCAGAGCGACGCGCAGTCTGCGGGCGACGGAGGAAAGCATCTTTGCAGCGTAAGCCCCACCACCCCGAATCCCGACCAATGTCACACCGGTTTCGCCGAATGCGACCGGTGTGACATTGGTCGGCAGTGGAAGAGGTCAGGCGAGCCCGGAGAGAGGCGGCGGATTGTTCTCGTCGCGCCAGGCGATGGCTTGCTTCAATTCGGTGAGGTCGTACTCAGGTCCGCCGACACCCACGGTGAACAGCGTGACACCCGCATCGACGAACTTTCCTGCTTCCTCGATGCCCGGCCACGCCAGCGAATGCGCGATGTCGGCCGGATTTCTGCCCTTGTCGGCGCAACGATCAGCGAGAATCCCCGCCTTGCGGGCATGGGTGTCGATGTCGCTGAAGCTGTGCCAGATATCTCCGTGCTCGGCGACGAGAGGCAGAGTCTTCTGCTCGCCACCGCCGCCGATCAGTATCGGGATGTGCCGGGTGGGCGCCGGGTTCAGCTTATCGAGCCGAGAAGTGATGCGCGGCAGATACTCACCGAGCAGCTTCAGACGCGAACCTGCCGTCCCGAACTCGTACCCGTACTCGTCGTAGTCCCGCTCGAACCAGCCGGCACCGATCCCGAGGATCAAACGCCCGCCGCTGATGTGGTCCACCGTGCGCGCCATGTCGGCCAACAGATCCGGATTGCGATAACCGCCGCCGGTCACGAGGGCGCCGATCTCGACCCGCTCGGTCTGCTCCGCCCACGCCCCGAGCATCGTCCAACACTCGAAGTGGGCGCCGTCGGGATCTCCGTACAGCGGATAGAAATGGTCCCAGTTGAACGCCACGTCCACGCCCGCATCCTCGGAGCGCAACACCGCGTCGCGGATCTGCCCGTAATCAGGGGCCTGCTGGGGTTGAAGTTGGACGCCGATACGAACCTGACGGTGCATGTGAGGGCTCCTTGGAGTTGGCTTCGGAGGCTCTCACCATTTTGCGCGCCTCACACGGCAGGCACAACGAGATCAGCTGTCAGCCAGGCGCTGTGTCATCCACTGCAACAGCTCGGGGAAGGCTGCCGGGCCGGCGGGAAGGTGGTTGATGCCCGCCACGGGAATCGGGGGAAAGTCGAACTCGCGAACCGTCATGTCCGTCGCGCCGGCGTCGTGCCAACGCTGCACGAGTGTCCGGGTCTGTTCGACGGGAACGGTGTCGTCGGGGACTCCGTGACTGATGAAGACGGGTTTGCTCGGGGCCGTGAATCCGATCGTGTTCTCGTCGACTATCGACGCGAACGGCTCGTCCGCCAGGTGTTCTCGCAGTCCCCGACCGTCCTTGGTGACGTTGTGGAACTGCACACCACCGAATCGCGCGGAGTCGCTGACGCAGTCGTTCGTCGTCTCGTCGAGTATTCGCAGGCCTTCGTCGTTGAAGATGTCGCGAATCGATTCTGCCCTGTCCGGGTACGCGGCGATCATGCCGTTGAGAACGTAGAAGAGATTGCCGGCGAGCGAAGTGCCGTCCGTGTTGTCGATGTTCAGGGTGATGTCCGCGGGCGGTGCGCCGACGTAGGTTCCCTTCAGGTTCAGCTCCGGGGCGTGGGACGGCGCCAGTTCCGCCGCTGCCGCCGATGCATGGCCACCTTCCGAATAGCCGTAGACGAGAACGGGTGTGTCCGCCTCCGTCGTCGCGGCTCTTGCCACGTCGAGGAGCGCATTACCCGCGCCCTGCCGATTGAGATAGGTGTGGACTCCGGGGGTGCCGAGCCCCTGGTAATCGGTGGCAGCTACCTGATAACCCTGTGCGAGAAATGGTGTTATGACCGCCATGTCCTGCGAGGAGCCCACACCGTGCGACCCGGCGCAGCGGTCCGCCAAACCACTCGTGCCCGGCGCGTAGGCGACGACGGGTCGTGGACCCGGTCCGTTCCAGGGAACGTCCGGGGTGATCGTGTACCCCGAAACGACCATCGGGTTTCCGTTGGTATCGGTGGATTTGTACAGGATCAGCTCGGCGTGGGTGGCCGGCAACGCAGGTATCGGCACGGCACGCACGACGTCGCCGTCAGCATGCTCCGCCAGATCGAGGACGGGTTGCTGATAGAGATCGGTGCGATCGTCGGCGTTCGCGATGCCGGGCGCGGCGGCGAAGGCCAATGCGGCGCAGGATGTGACGACGACAGAAGCAATGGAACGATTCACTGGAACAACCCCCATGGTCCCCTGGTTTCGTATGCTCTCGTTTCGCTGTACGAATTACAGCACGTTCGGTTGCCAGTTGCTTGCCAACGCGCCGGGGGAAGGGGGTTAGGAGAGGGTGACTCCGGCCGCCGTGAGGGTGGCACGCAGAACGAAACCCGACTCCGGGCCGATGATCTCGCTCACCAACGTCAGGTAGCGGTCCAAGAACTCGGGGCCGTGGGCCGGGTCGACGCGGGCCCCTGGGTCGTCCGGGTGCGACGGGTCGAGATGGTGTGCCAGCTCGTGCAGCACGACCAGCTCACGGAACGCCCACGCGGTCCCGCTGTGGTACTCGGGAACGGCGATTGCGGCGCAGTCGCTCTCGTAGTGTGCTGCGCTGTTTCCAGCGCGGGCGCGAACGTGCACGGGTACCGAGGCCCGCTCCCATCGCGCACGAACCCAGTTCAACGCGAGCACCCGATCGACGTAATCCTGAATCGACTCGATCGACGCGAACCGCCGCTCGACCGGCAGCGTGACCTCCGACCCGATCAGTTCCACCGTCCGTACCCCGGTGTCGTCTGCTCGATCGAACATGTTGCGCACCAACTGCTCTGCTTCGTAGACGAGTGCGCGCTGCGAGTCCCGTCCCGGCTTCACGGCAGCTGCTTCTTGGCGACCCCGAGCTCGGTGGCCGGCCCGAGCTTTGCCGTCCGAGCGGCGCGGTCGCCGGCCCTGCGTGCGGAGGACGAATGGCCCGCTGCAGCCTTCCCGCCACGCCAGGTGCCGCGCGCCTTGGACTCCGTCGTGTAGTAATCGCGTAGTTCCAATTCCTTGTCCCGCAGAGCAATTGCAGTTCCCGGTGTGTCGGTCTCGGCAACCGTGCGGGTCTCCGTGCGTGCTTCGTCCAGTCGCTTGCCGATCCGCTCCGAGTACGCGAGTTGAAAGTTCAGGCGTGCGGTCACACCTGCCACGGGGCGACGCACCTTCGTCGCGGCACGTCGACGCCCGCGCTTCTCGACCACCGTGCGCACCGTCGTCTCGTTTCGGTACTCCCCCGACTTGATGTAGGCGTCCGACGCCCGCACCATCTGCACGAGGAGGCTCGAGTACAGGGCCTCGCACGCATCGATATCGCCCGCGAACCCGTATGCATAGATGACGGCCGAACTCTGCGCGATGTCGCACCGGACGTCGTTGGCGGCGGCGATCACCAGAAACAGCTGCGCGTACGTTCGCAGGCCCTTTCGGCCCGGTTCGCCGACGGTGATCAGACGCTGCGTCGGCGTCGCCCGCTTCTCACGTCCGGACGCGTGCGCCCGAGCGACCGCGAGATCGATGGACGCGGTGGTTGCCAGGCGTTGCGCGGCCGCCATGAAGGCGTCGCTCTCGTGCGAATTGTCGGTGGATTCCGCTTGCCGGAGGAGTCCACCGATGCGGGTCAGCATCTTCTCCGAACTCACGTGGGCGATACTAGGCGCCGGTGCCGCTTGCGCCCACCCACTTCGACTCGGATCGTCCGGCACGTTCCTGCCGGTGGAAGGGAACTATCGACTCATGGCGACAGTTACGTACGACCGCACGACCTGCCTGTTCCCCGGCTCGCAGAAGCCGGCGGTGGACGCACTGGATCTGCAGATCGAGGACGGCGAGTTTCTCGTCCTCGTGGGCCCGTCCGGATGTGGAAAGTCGACGTCGCTGCGCATGCTGGCGGGACTCGAGCAGGTTCACAGCGGCCGCGTCCTCATCGGCGACAAGGACGTCACCGTCCAGGAGCCCAAGGAACGCGACATCGCAATGGTGTTCCAGAACTACGCCCTTTACCCGCACATGTCGGTTGCGGAGAACATGGGATTCGCCCTCAAGCTGGCGGGTGCGTCGAAGTCGGATATTCGGTCACGCGTGGAGGACGTGGCCAAGCTCCTCGATCTCGAGCAGTACCTGGACCGTAAGCCGAAGGCCCTGTCCGGCGGTCAGCGTCAGCGTGTGGCGATGGGCCGTGCGATCGTCCGCCAGCCGCAGGTGTTCCTGATGGACGAGCCGCTGTCCAACCTGGACGCGAAGCTGCGGGTGCAGACCCGCACCCAGATCGCCCAGCTGCAGCGTCGCCTCGAGACGACCATGGTCTACGTGACGCACGACCAGGTGGAAGCGATGACGATGGGGGACCGCGTCGCTGTTCTGAAAGACGGCCGGCTGCAGCAGTGCGCCACCCCCCGCGACCTCTACCGAAGCCCCGCGAACGTGTTCGTGGCCGGATTCATGGGTTCACCGTCGATGAACCTGTTCACGCTCCCCGTCACGGAGCAGGGTGTGCAGTTCGGCGACACGGCGATTCCCGTCCCCCGTCAGTTGCGTGGCGAGAACAGCGAGCCCGAGGTGGTCGTCGGTGTGCGCCCCGAGCATCTGGAACTTGCGGCGGACGGAATCTCGATGGACGTGGCCGTTGTCGAGGAACTCGGGTCGGACGCCTATATTTACGGCCGCACCTCCATCAACGGTGCTGCCCAGGAGATCGTCGCCCGTGCCGATTGGCGTAACCCGCCGCGCAAGGGTGAGACCGTCAAGCTGCATGTCGATCCGGAGCAGCTGCACCTGTTCTCGGCCGTGGATGGACGACGTCTGAGCCGCTGAGCGGGCGACATGGGGATCCCGGCGCGCCGGTCACGACACGCGACGTGACCGATTCAGCTTGGGGGTAATGCCCCGTTTGCCGGGTGGTCCATGCCACAGTATGTTCCGACACCGCGACCGGTGCCGTAGTTCAGTGATGCCGATCGCGGGTTCATCCGCCTACCAACCGGGAGTACTCCATGGTTCAGATTACGAGAGCGGTTCGCCGCGCAGCCGTGTTTGCGACAGCTGCGTCGCTGGTAACGCTCACCGCTTGCTCGAGTGACAGTGGCGATGCCCAGTCGGAGAACCTCGACGGCCGCGGACCCATCACGTTCGCGATGGGAAAGAACGACACGGACAAGCTGACGCCGGTCATCGAGCAGTGGAATGCCGCTCACCCGGACGAGAAGGTCGAGCTGGCGGAACTGGCCGGCGAGGCGGATGCGCAGCGCGACAAGTTGGTCCAGTCGCTGCAGGCCGGCAACTCCGAGTACGACGTCATGGCACTCGACATCACCTGGACCGCAGAGTTCGCGGCCAACGGATGGCTGCAGCCGCTCACGGACGAGCTGGCGATCGACACTTCCGGACTGCTTCCCGCCACCGTGGACAGCGCCACCTACCGTGACGTGCTGTACGCAGGCCCGCAGAACACCAATGCGCAGCTTCTCTACTACCGCAACGACCTGGTTCCGGCAGCGCCCGCGGATTGGAAGGCGCTGACGGACAGCTGTGGCGTCGCGGCAGAGAACAACGTCGATTGCCTGCTCACGCAGCTCAAGCAGTACGAGGGTCTGACCGTCAACACCACCGAGGCGATCAACTCGTGGGGCGGTTCGGTCGTCGGTGAGGACGGAAGCACCCCCGAGGTCGATTCCCCCGAGGCCAAGGCCGGCCTGCAGGCTCTCGTCGACGCCTACGCTGCGGGCCAGATCGCGAAGACCTCCACCAGCTCCACCGAGGAGGAGACGAACCTCGCGTTCGTCGACGGCAAGTCGATGTACGCCTACAACTGGCCGTACATGTACAGCAATGCCGAAGAGGACGGTTCGGCCGTGCAGGGCAAGGTCGGCGTCGCGCCGATCGCCGGCCCCAACGGACCCGGCGCTTCGACTCTCGGTGGCTACAACAACGGCATCAACGTGAACTCCGAGGCCAAGGCGACCGCCCGTGACTTCATCGAGTTCATCCAGAGCCCCGAGGTGCAGTCGTCCTTCGCGGACCAGTCCTTCCCGCCGGTTCTCGCGAACGTGTACGACGACGAGTCGCTGATCGCCAAGTACCCGTACCTCCCGGCGCTCAAGACGGCCCTCGAGACCGCCGTCCCGCGCCCGGTCACGCCGTACTACAGCGACGTGAGCCGTGCGATCCAGGACAACGCCTACGCCGCGATCACGGGCGGGAAGTCGGTCGATCAGGCGGTAGCGGACATGTCCTCTGCCATCGAGGTCGCTTCCAAGTAGTCAGTTAGTCAGTTCGGATTCGAGACGAGGGGCCGGGTACCGAGGAGATGGTCGACACCGCTGTGCGGACCGAGAAAGACGAGCCGGAGGTCTCTGTCCGCAAGAAGCGGGATCTGCGAGCGGTGTGGCTCATCGCACCGACGATGCTCATTCTCGCGGTCGTCATCGCGTACCCGGTCCTTCGTGCGATCTACTTGTCCTTTCAGCAGGACAAGGGGATCGATCCCGATACCGGCAGATTCACCGATGGTGGATTCGCAGGTTTCGATCACTACCTGCAGTGGCTCACTCAGAACTGCGGTTCGGGTGCGGGTTCGTGCCCGCCCGGTACTCTCGGCGCCAACTTCTGGCCGGCAGTCGGGACGACGTTGTTCTTCGCGGTGGTCACCGTGTCCATCGAGGTCCTTCTGGGACTTTGGATGGCCACGGTGATGGGCCGCTCGTTCTTCGGTCGGTCGATGCTTCGGGCGAGCGTCCTGATCCCGTGGGCCATCCCGACCGCCGTCACGGCGAAGCTGTGGTTCTTCATCTTCGCCAACGACGGAATCGTGAACCGCGTGCTCGGCACGGACATCTCGTGGACCACCGACCCGTGGGCGTCGAGATTCGCGGTCATCATCGCGGATGTCTGGAAGACGACACCGTTCATGGCCCTGCTGATTCTGGCGGGCCTGCAGATGATTCCGCAGGACGTTTACGAGGCGGCGAAGGTGGACGGTGCAACCGCGTGGCAGCGATTCACTCAGATCACCTTGCCGCTGGTGAAGCCGGCGTTGATGGTGGCGGTGCTGTTCCGCACGCTCGACGTTCTGCGCATGTACGACCTGCCGGCGATTCTCTCGGGCACGAGCGGTGGAACCCCCACCACCACGGTGTCGATCCTCGTCGTCGCGGACATGCAGGGCGGCAATTTCAACAGCGCCTCGGCCCTGTCGACTCTGGTGTTCCTGATGATCTTCGCGGTGGCGTTCGTGATGGTGAAGTTTCTCGGGGCCAACGCGGTCCGCACGCAGGACGATCAACGTAAGGGAGAAGTCAAGTGATGGCGGGCAGGCATCGGTCACCGGATCTGGATTCGGACACCGAAGTGACGCGCCCGGAGAAGCCGCCGGTGTATCGCCGACCGATCGCACCGATCGTCCGGACCTACGTGGGCGTCGTGGCAATCCTGATCTGGGGTCTCGCCCCGTTCTACTGGATGGTGGTCACCGCTTTCAGGAGCGTGGACCACACCTTCGACACCACCCCGTGGCCGACGTACGTCACGCTCGACAACTTCCGGGATGCGCTGTCCACCTCGAAGGGCAACGACTTCCTCGGTTCGATCGTCAACAGCCTCGTCATCGGAGCCGTCACCACTGCGGTGGCCCTGCTGCTCGGCATCTTCACCGCCTATGCGCTTGCCCGAATCGAGTTCCGGGGCAAGTACGTCGTGACGGGTGTCGTCCTGGCTGCGTCGATGTTCCCGGGCGTCGCTTTGGTGACGCCGCTGTTCCAGCTGTTCGGCGACCTGAACTGGATCGGTCAGTATCAGGCGCTGATCATTCCGAACATCTCGTTCGTGCTGCCGTTGACGATCTACACGCTGACGTCGTTCATGCAGGACATGCCGTGGGAACTCGAGGAAGCTGCGCGCGTCGACGGCGCAACGCGCGCGCAGGCATTCCGTCTGGTGATCCTGCCGCTGGCGGCGCCGGCGCTGTTCACCACCGCGATCCTCGCCTTCATCGCGACCTGGAACGAGTACATGCTGGCGAGTCAGCTGTCGAACCGGGCAACCGAGCCGGTGACGGTCGCGATCGCTCGCTTCTCGGGCGGTGACGCGTTCACACAGCCTTACACCGCCGTCATGGCGGCAGGCACACTCGTCACGGTGCCGCTCGTGATCATGGTTCTGGTCTTCCAGCGTCGCATCGTGTCCGGACTGACCGCCGGCGGCGTCAAGAGCTGACATGCACCCTGTTGCCAAGCGTCAGCGGCTGGAACTGCTGGTAGGTCTGCTCGGCTTCTTCACCGTGATGGCTCTGATCTCCGCGGTCGGCCAGATCGTTCAGGGCACACCGAGCATGATGTCCTCGCTCGTTCTGTTGGTGTGCGTGGTGCTGACGGGGCTGGCGATAACCGCCCTGATGCGGGTGCGGCGCAGGTCCTGACCGGGCCGAAACTGTGGCCTGTGTCCCTGCGGCCTGGCAGAGCTGAGCTCGTCACAGTTGGCGGGAAATGGCAAACATAGGTATGCCTGGATGGAATGATCCGTGAAGATCGGATACGCCAACCGGGAGCGTGTAAGTGAGTTCACCTACCAATCCGCCGGGTGAGGGGCCCTCGCCGTCCGGCCGTCATACCGCGGAAAACGCCAGTACAGGCGTGCCTACTGGTGCGGACGGACCCCCTCCTGCGGGTTCGAATACTCCCAAAACGGACCATCGGTGGCGCAACGTTCGGCGCTCGATTCTCGTGGTTGCCGTTGTGTTGCTGGTGGTGCCGGCCCTCGTTTTCGCGATCGCGTACGTCCGCGCAGAGGTGCCCAAGCCCTCGGACATGGTGACCAATCAGGTCGCCACGATCCTCGCCGCCGACGGCACCTCCGAACTCGCCAAGGTGATCCCCCCGGAGGGGAACCGCACCGAGGTGGACCTGACGGAAATCCCCGAGCACGTGCGTAACGCGGTGCTTTCGGCGGAGGATCGCAACTTCTACTCGAACCCCGGCTTCTCGATCAGTGGTTTCACCAGAGCTGCACGTGACAACGTCCTCGGCAAGGACAGTGCGGGTGGTGGCTCCACGATCACCCAGCAGTACGTGAAGAACGTGCTGGTCGGCTCGGACCGCAGCATCACCCGCAAGATGCGTGAGCTCGTGATCTCGACCAAGATGAACAACGAGTGGTCCAAGGACGAGATCCTTGCCGCGTACCTCAACACCATCTACTTCGGGCGTGGCGCCTACGGTGTCGACTCCGCTGCCCGGGCGTACTTCGACAAGCCGATCGGCGAGTTGAGTGTCGCCGAGGGCGCGGTGCTCGCGGCGGTCATCCAGAGCCCGTCCTACCTCGATCCCGAAGCGAATCCGGACAAGCTCGAATCCCGGTGGAACTACGTCCTCGACGGCATGGTCGACATGGGTGTGCTCGACAGCGAAGAACGGGCGAACACCGAGATGCCGGTCGCGGCACCGGCGAACCGCCCGACCGAGGCGAACTCCGAACCGGGACCCAACGGACTGATTCGCAATCAGGTGCTGCGGGAACTGGGCGAGGTCGGGATCAGTGAGCAGACCCTCAACACGGAGGGGCTGCGGATCACCACCACGATCGACCCCAAGGCGCAGGCTGCTGCCCTCGATGGTGTGCACAGCACCCTCGAAGGCGAAGATCCCGAGTTGCGTACCGCGGTGGTTTCGGTCGACCCGAAGACCGGTGGAGTCAGCGCCTACTACGGAGGCGAGGACGGCAACGGTTACGACTACGCGCAGGCTCCGTTGCAGACCGGCTCATCGTTCAAAGCATTCGGTCTCGCGGCTGCCCTCGACCAGGGCATTCCCCTATCCGCGCGCTACAGCAGTGCTCCTCTGACGGTCGCCGACCTCGAGATCGGCAATGTCGAGGGTGAGTCATGTGGGGTGTGTTCCATCGCCGAAGCCACCAAGCGATCGCTGAACACGAGCTTCTACCGGCTGATGATGTCCATGGAGGACGGACCTCAGGCCATTGCCGATGCGGCGCACGCTGCCGGCATCCCCGAACAGATTCCCGGACTCGACGGTCCGAGCCTGAGCCACGAAGGTGGCCCACCGGAGGGTGGCATCGTCCTCGGCCAGTACCAGGCGCGGCCGATCGACATGGCCTCTGCGTACGCGACGTTCGCCGCGTCGGGCATCTACCGCAAGCCGCACTTCGTGCAGAAGGTCGTGGACGCGGACGGTGACGTGCTTTTCGAACGCCGGCCGGACCCCGGCGAGCGTCGCATCGACGAGGCGGTGGCCGACAACATCAGCCAGGCGCTGATGCCGGTGGCGTCCTACTCGAAGGGTCACGGGCTGGCCGGTGGACGCCCGTCTGCGGCGAAGACCGGTACGGCGCAGCTGGGCGAGACCGGCGAGAACAAGGACGCCTGGATGGTCGGCTACACACCCTCGTTGTCGACGGCAGTGTGGATGGGCACGGCCGATGCCACGGCGATCAACAACAGCTGGGGCGGGCTGATCTACGGTTCGGGACTTCCGTCGGACATCTGGAAGGACACCATGGACGGTGCCCTCGAGGACACCGACTGGGAGGACTTCCCGTGGCCGGATTCGATCGGTGGCCAGGCTGGTGTGCCCTCCGGCGGAGGCGGTGACAGCAGCAGCTACGACAGCGGGGGCACCACCACCGGCAACAGTGGCGGCAACACGGAGAGCGGACAGCAGCAGCAGCCGCCTCCTCCTGCCGAGGAGCCCGCCGCGCCGCCGCCCGTCGAGGTGCCGCCGGTCGAGATTCCGACACCGGCGGAGCCGCCGCAGCAGGTGGAGATTCTGCCGGGGGTCGTGATCCCCCTGCCCGGGTAACACACCGGCGTTCGGTTGAAGAGTCTCTTGACTCGGTTGCTACGCATGCCGCCCGACCGGTGTGGTTGCCACGATCAGCCGGGCCGGGATCAGTGATTCAGTCGTCGTCCTCCGGCTCGTGGTGGTCATGGTTGACCGTGCCGCATCGCCAGTATCCGTCGACCTTGACCTGCTTCTTCTCGACGCCGAGTTCCCGCCTCAGGTACCGGCGAATCGGTTTGAGCGAATTGGCCTCCCCGGCCACCCACGCGAACATTTCTCCGGACGGGAACTCGTACTCGCGGATGGCTTTGTGGAGTAGCTCAGTCTTTCCCGGTTCTGCCGGTGCCCTGTGCACGTACCGGACGGTGGCGCCGGGCCGCGGCGGCAGCGGCACTTCGTGTTCGGGGTCGGCAACCTCGATGAACGCGACGACCTCCCGATCGACAGGTAGCTCCTCGAACCAGCGCCCAATGGCAGGCAATGCCGTCTCGTCCGCTGCGAGCAAATACCAGTCGTAGCCCACCGGATAGACGTGTGACCCGCGGGGACCGAGTACGCCCAACCTGTCGCCGGGCTGAGCACCTGCCGCCCACGATCCACCCACGCCGTGGGTGTGGAGAACGAAATCGATGGTCAACTCCAACTTCTCGGGATCGAATGCGCGAACCGTGTAATCACGAAAGATCGGCTGCGGCCCGTTCGGGTCCGGGCGTTCCACGCCCTGGGGACCCAGCACCGGCATCACGATCTCGCCGGTCTCTGCGCTGGGGAACGAGAGCTTGACGTGGTCGTCCGGTGCCATGTGCACGTAGCGGAACCCGCTCAGTTCGGATCCGGCGAACACGACACGGCGCATCCCGATCGCGAGATCCGTGATCTGCACCACCTCCACGATCCTGGGGGTGAGCTCGTGCATGACGAGCTTGACCTCGTCTTTCAGTGGCAGGGTGTCCGGTTGCGTCATCGTGTCCTCTCTCGGCTGCCGTGGGTGGTTATCTGCCAGTTTCTGCTCGAGTCCTGATCGCGCCAGAAGTCGGTGTAGCGACCGCCCGCCGCCATCAGTTCTTGGTGAGTTCCTGCTTCGACGATGCGTCCGTGTTCGAGGAACACGATTTGGTCGGCCGATCGAACAGTCTGCAGGCGGTGAGCGATAACGAGTTGGGTGCGTCCCGTCCCTAGCTCTTCCATCGCCCCGCGGACGGCATTCTCGTTCTCACCGTCGAGCGCGGAGGTCGCCTCGTCCAGCAAAACGACCGGCGCGTCCTTGAGGAGTGCGCGGGCAACGGAAACACGTTGGCGTTCACCTCCCGACAAAGCGGCACCACGTTCACCGACGGGAGTTTCCCAACCCTGCGGAAGGCGATCGATGATCTCGTCGACCCGTGATCGGCGGGCGGCGAGTTCCAACTGCTCTCGACTCGCGTCAGGGCTGCCGATCATGATGTTGTCCGCGATGGTTCCGTCGAAGAGGTACACGTCCTGGAACACCATCGAGATCTGCGACATGAGATCGACGGTACGAAGATCACGAATATCGCAACCGCCCAAAAGGATCGAGCCGGAATCGACCTCCCAGAATCGCGCGACGAGTCGTGCCAGCGTGGTCTTTCCCGATCCAGACTGCCCGACGACGGCACACGTCGTGCCCGCCGGTATCTGCACCGACACCGAGTCGAGCACCCGCCGGGTGTGGGTGTATCCGAACGACACCTCGCGCAATTCGATCGACGAGTCCACGATCTGACCGGAGCGCTCGGGCTCGGGAAGAGGTTCGGTGGTGAGCACCTCTCGAATCTCGGCCAATGTCTTCTCAGATGCCCAGATAACGCTGCCCGTTCTACCGAGAGGGGCGAGTGCGTCCACCAACAGCACCGCCAGGACAACAACGCCGACGGCCCCCGGACCGCTGAGGAGTCCGTGATCTGACCGCCACAGTGCCGCGATCAGGACGGCGGTGGTGAACAACGCGGTGCCCACGGAGAATCCGACGACACCGAGGATTGCGCGTCGAAAGTACCCGTTAGCGGCGCGACGAGCTTCGCGGAGCGCATCGGTCAGCTCGCGACCGGCATCCGAGGTTCGCCCATAGGCGCGCAGCACCGATTGGTGTTGGGCGAACTCCACGATCTGGCCGTTGATCTGTTCCGAGGTTCGGTCGGCAGCATTGGTTGCCGACCGGAGACTGCGTGCGACCATCCGATACACGAAGGAAAGGACCAGAAGGCCCACACCGCCCACGAGCGCAGTCGGAACATCGACGACGACGATGACCCCCCACACCGCTGCCGCGAGCGCGATCCCGCGTGCATTGATGGCGACGATCCCGTTGAGTATCAAGGCGAGTGACGTAACGGCATCGCCGAGCAATCTGCCGAGGCGGTCCTGCCGATCGGGTGTGAACCAGCCCAACGGCAGCCGAACTATGTGGTCTCCAATTCGGTGGTGCAGCGTCGCAACTACCTCAGTGGTGACGGCTCGCTGTACCGCAGCGGATCGCTGTTCGGCGACCAACGCTACTGTCCCAGTAACCAGTATGGCTGTCGCCCAGACCCACGCGCGAGGGAAGCGCTGGTCGAACAGATCGCTGAGCAGCGGGACGAACAGTGCGAAGCACACCGCTTCGATCACGGCGGCGCCCGCCATGAGGGTCAGCGCTCGACGCATACGCATGGTCGCGGCGGATCCGACAACGGGTAGAAGGGCGCGAATCATGCCTTACACCGCCTCTGCGTGGCTGGAACGCCAGAGGTCGGTGTACTTGCCATCTGCCGCTAGAAGTTCGTCGTGGGTGCCGAGCTCGATGATTCTGCCGTCTTCCAGGACTGCTATCCGATCGGCGGCGACCACGGTCGACAAACGATGCGCGATGACCAGGAGCGTTTTGCCATCGCTGAGTGCAGACAACCCGGCCTGGATGAGCGATTCCGACTCCGGATCGGCCGACGCAGTGGCCTCGTCCAGGACGAGAACTGGCGCGTCGGCGAGGATCGCCCGGGCTATCGACACTCTCTGGGCTTCACCACCGGAGAAGATCGCATCCTCACCGACCACGGATTCGTAACCACGAGGGAGCTCGACAATGCGCTCGTGGATCCGAGCCCGCTGTGCTGCATGACGGACGTCGTCCTCACCCGCATCCGGCACACCGAGCCGTATGTTGTCGGCGACGGAGCGCCGGAGCAGCTGTACGTCCTGGAATACGAACGCGATCTTTCGATAGAGGTCGTCCGGAGCAATTTGGCGAATATCGTTGCCGTCCAACGTGATCGTTCCTTCGCTCACATCCCAGAAACGTGGTAGCAGGCGTGCCAGGGTCGATTTGCCCGAGCCGGAAGCACCGACGAGCGCGGTCACCGTACCCGGTTCCAGGGTGAATTCGATTCCGCGCAGCACTTCCGATTCGGACGTGTACCCGAATCGGACTCCGGAGAACTGCACCAGCGGCGGCTCGGTGTGGGAGGCAGTAATCGACGCCGGTGTCTCGGGTACCGGGAGAGGGGGTACGTCCAACAGTCTTGCTGCGGAGTCGATGACGATTCGGCCCCGTCGAATCGTCATCAACACAGTGGGAAGCGCCCACACCCCGCGTGCAGCGATCCACGACAGGAGCAGAAACGGAATCAGATCGGCCCCGTCCGTGCGCCCGGCCGCGACGAGCGCGGTCCCGGCGATCACCACCACGAGCAGTGCGAATATCCACGACGACAACACGTTCGTCACGCGAGTGCGTTGTGCCTGCGCGTTCTCTCGATCTCGGTAAGTGGATGCGAAATCGTCTGCTGCCGAGCTGAACCGATGGCTTGCGCGTTCCGCCTGGCCGAATACTTTCAGTACGGCGATGCCCTGACTGAGTTCGGTGGAGCGGTCGGAGAGGGTGAGAGCGGCCTCTTGGTGTGCGATATCCGCAGCCGAACCCGGCTTGTGTTGCCGGGACATCGACGCCGATGCCGCGGTCAGTGGAACGAAGAGCACGAAGGCCAGTAGCGGATCCACCGACAACAGATACACGAGCGAAAGGATCGTGACGGGAACGTATCTGAATGCGATGGGAATTGCTTCGCCGATCACGCCGGTGAGAGACCCGACGTCACCATTGACCGTCTTGCGAAGGACTCCGCTGGTGTTGGCGGTGAACCATCCGAGTGGAACGCGTCCCAAATGGTCGACGAGTGCGCCGCGGAGGTCGAGTTCGATCTTGCGGCTGGCTGCGAAACTCAGTGCGAAGGAGGCAGCATGCAGCAGTGGCGTCGCGAACAAGCACACGGCGGCGAACCACAGCCACCCAACGTCTGCGGTTTCGGTTGCCAGACCCACAGCCAGCTCCGACACCCCGACGACGGCGCCTACTGTCGTCACAGCGCACAGTGTCTGGAGCGCGCATGCGCACAGAACTCGGCCGCGTACCGAGCGGAGAATGTCGGTCGTCACGTCACGGGCAGCTGGTCGAACTGCTGAGAAACGGGCGCCAGGCACTGCATAGTGTCCACTGTGTCCTAATCTCTCAGAGGCCCTGGAGGATCTCTTCGACCTTGTCCTGCATGGCCATGGCCATCTTGTAGTGCAAGATGTTGAAGTACGGAACAGGGATCGCTTTGCCTGCCTTGACGGCGGTGAGGGACTGCCAGATCGGTTGCTCGGTGACCGTCTTCATGGGCGCGGTCATCGCCCCGGTGTTGTCGGCCTGGACCACGATCACGTCTGCGGCGTCGAGTGTGCCCATTTCTTCGAACGAGTACTCGATGGCGGTGCTCTCACCGTTGTCCGGGTAGTCGATGAACTGCACACCGATATCGGTGAGAACGATTCCGCCCCAGGATTGCGGCAGGGTGAGAATCCAGTTGTTCGGACTCCGCGACCCCTGCACCATCGCCCATTTGGTGCTCTCGAGTTGCTTGGCGTACGTCTTCTTCAGGTCCGCGGCACGTTCCTCGTAGCGCTTGCGAAGATCCTCGGCCTGCGATTTGCGTCCGACGGCGTCGGCCGCTGCGACGGCACGGTCCTTCCAGTCACCGGCCTGGCTGGTTGCGAACAGGACTGTCGGGGCCAACGCAAGGTAGCGGTCGTAGCCGGGATCGGGCGCGTGCGGCAGGTATGTGCCGAGAATCAAGTCGGGATTGAAGGTGGCCACCTTCTCGGCATCGGCACTGTTGGTCTTGCCGACCTTCGGCAGTTGCTTGTAGACGTCGGTGTATTCCGCGAAGACCTGGGATGCGTCGAACTCCGCGATCGCAGTGGGGGTGTAGTCCACGTCGAGCAGCGCGCCCGGTGTGTAGTGGTCGACGCACACCACCCGCTGCGGGTCGACCGGAATCTGGACCGCGCCGCGCTGACCGACGATCTCGCGCGTGCCCGCTTCTCCTGAGGACGTCGTGGCGGCCTCCTTTCCGCCGTTCCCGCATGCGGCCAGTCCTGCCGTGCCCGCGAGCGCGAGTGCGCCTACGAGAAAACCGCGCCTGTTCACGGAGATGGGAGAAATTGGGTTGTTCATCGACGGTGCTCCTGAATTCGGTTGAGGTAATCGGTGGGATACGAATAGCAGTTCGTGGCGCTGGTGGCGACCACGGTTGTCTCGGTCGGCCCGTAGCTGTTCACGAGGTTGATCGGGTGGGTGCGACGGGAGGCTAATTCGGTCCAGTCGGTGAGGGCGGATTCCGGAAGCGCTTCGCCGCCGAGTACGACCGCGCGCACCGAGTCGGGAAGGGCTGAGGTCGGTTCCTGTGCGAGCTCCGATGTCAACGTGGCCCAATAGGCGGTGGGCAGGTCCAACACGGAGATTCGTTGTCGCTCGCATTCCGCAGCCAGCGCGGCAGCGCCGTTGTCGGGGCGGGCGCCCCGCATCACGAGGACTGCGCCGCCAACGAGCGCTCCGTAGATTTCCTCGATACTGGCATCGAAATGCAGTGCGCAGAACTGAAGGACCCGGTCCCCCACTCCTATTCCGTACGCCGATACGGCCGCGTGTGCGAAGGTGGTCAGGTTCTCCACCGATATGTCCACGCCCTTCGGGCTACCCGTGGTCCCCGACGTGAAGATCGTATAGGCGAGCCTGGACGAAGAACCGGCGGGTGGCGACACGAATCGGGAAGGTTCCAGGGCCGGCGCGATGAGATCGTTCGCGGTGTGCTCGAGCACCAGGAGGCCACGCTCTTCCCATCCGAAGTCCGTCGGGCCGGTCGAGTCGGTCACGATCACCTTGGCAGCCGTATCTGCCACGATGATTTCCAGCCGGTTGGTAGGGGCATTCGGATCGACGGGTACGAAGGCGGCGCCTGCGATCAGAATCCCCAGCTGTGCGGCGACCGATCCGCCGTCGGGAGCGTGAGCGAGAAGAACTCGATCCTCGATACCGACACCGGCATCACGCAGCGTGGTCGCGAGAGATGCCGCGCTTCGCCACAATCGATCCCAGGACCATTGCTCGCCGTTCTTCTCGACCAGTGCAATGCGGTCCGGATGCGTGCCGGCGATGCTCGCGAGGAGGGTAACGACATCGGACTCCCCGGGCGACGTCCGGCGGAGATCCGCGCGAGGTGCCGAACCGGAGGCGCCGAGCACAGTGTGATTCACACCGAGGACGTCGATGGTACCGAGCATGGTCTCGGACCATTCGGATTCGGCGAGGCCCGCTATCGCCCGCTGCACGGACGAGAGGATCAGATCGA
This sequence comes from Rhodococcus sp. NPDC058521, assembly GCF_042719695.1. Lineage (NCBI taxonomy): Bacteria > Bacillati > Actinomycetota > Actinomycetes > Mycobacteriales > Nocardiaceae > Rhodococcus > Rhodococcus sp. NPDC058521. The sequence goes on along the minus strand of NZ_JBHXNL010000002.1, from coordinate 436,746 downwards.
GGTCGGCAGTGTCGAAGCCGCGGCCCGAGTCGTCGACCTCGAGTTCCCAATTCTTGCCACGACGGCGGAAAGTGAACGTGGGCATGGCGATCGGTCCGGCGCAGATGTTTCTGGCCACAGGCGGCGTGGTGGTTCCGAAGGAAGGAGTGAACTCGAAGGGGATGATGTTGACGACGCAGGTCATCAGGTCTGTCAGTTTCAGGATGTCGGTCTGATTCGACCGCAACACGGTCTCCAACCGCAGTTGTGAGTGATCCCGGGCACCACGCACCTGCTCGGCAAGACTACGAATCGACGGCCCGATCAGTGCGTGTGAAGACAACGTCGTCCCAACGGGTACCACGTTCATCCAGTTGCTCGGAACATCGGCCGAGCCGTTGCGCATGCGGTTCATCATCGGCACGCCGAGTGACAGTCGATTCTCTCCGCAATAACGGCTGGCGACCAGCGCGCATGCCGTCAACAGCCCGTCCACGAAACTGGCGTCGAATGCCTTCGCGGAGGCATCGAGAGCGGTGACGAGATCGCCGTCGACAGTGGCGTGCGCGCGGTTCGCGGCGCGTGTCACCCCGCGGTTGTGGTGCGGAAAGCGCGCCGATTCGACGAGCTCGGGAAGTACGTTCGTCCAGTACTGCGCGTCGGCGGCGCCGGCCTCGGAGGATTCGTATCGGCATCCCCGTCGGACGAGGTCGACGAAGGAACCGAATGCGCGTTCCTTACCTGCATCGCCGTCTCGATAGCGCTTGGCGACCGCCGAGAGCACCAGCCCCACCGCGTACGCGTCCTGTGCAATGTGGTCTGCGCAGTGCAACCAGTACAGGCCGTCCGGGTCTCTGCCGACGAAACCGGTGACCAGCGGGCCGGCATACGGGTCGAAAACGATCGAGCGTGCTTGGGCGATCGCATCTTGGACAGGGCGGTCACCGAGCCGTACGACCGCGCCGGGGCGCACGTCTGGGTCGACCACCCGTTGCAGCAGTTTTCCGTCCTCGGAACGAATCTGCACATGGTAGGCATCGACGCGTCGATAGACGGCCTCGATGCTCTCGCAGAGACGATCGTCGTCGGCTTCGGGTGGTAGGCGTAGCAATTCGACTGTCGTGTAGAGGCCTTCCTCGGTGGCGGCCAAGCTACCGAGGTATACCTCTCGCTGCGACGGTGCGAGTTCGAACCATTCGGTCATGAGGTTGTCGATTCGGAGGCAGGGGCGCTCGCTGTTCGTCGGGCGAGCGCGGCGGCGAAGAGATCGGCGGCTCCGGTGGCGGCGGCGGGAGCCCCGGGTCGAATCTCGATGTCGACGTCCAGTTCGTCACCGCCGTCCACCTCTCGTGGTGCGACGACGATGGTGACTGGCATGTCGGCACCGCCCCGGAACGTCGCGTCCTCCACCACCAATCCGGGCGCGAGCTCACGGCCGACGATTCCGTCGCTCTCGGGGTAGTTCTCGATTACGATCAGCGATCCCGGTAGCGGGGCCCGCATTGCGTCGACGGCGTCGGCCAGGTCGAACCACGCGAACTCGGCGTTACGTGTCAGCTGATCTTGAAGCCGCCTCGGTGTGATTTCGCGGCCTGCCACGACCGGAACAGGATTGGCCACCAGGCCGACGGCAGTGTCGATTCTGTCGACGGGTGCAGTGCGTCCGTTCGCCATCACGGCAAACACGGCTCGAGCCTCGCCCTTCTCGCCGGTGTCCGAAGACTCGGCAGCGATGAGTGACTCCGCCCAATGCTGTTGCAGCATTACGCTTCTGGTCACGTTGTGGTCTGCGGCGTCCGAATCGATCGCAGCAACCGCATCGGCAGGCACCGTGAACGCCCGGACATGTATCGACTCGGCGCCGCCCCCCGAATGACCAGCGAGAGCGAGGTAATGAGCGTCGTCGTCCGCGAGCGCCGAGTAATACGCGTCGGCCTCGGCGCGATCTTGCCTCTCCACCCAATCCAGGTAGGCGTCGAACGCCCGTGCACCGTCGGCCACCGTCACGGGTCGTGCGATTCCAGAGGGTCGAATGCGGTCGGTGTAGTGCCCGAACAGGCTCTGCAACACAATCGGCGCGGACCAACCGTCGGTGAGGATGTGGTGGCTGGTGAACACGAACTCGTGGAGATCGGGGGCAAGCCTGTAGAGGGTTGCTCTGATCGGTAGTTCCTTCTCGAGATCGAAGCTACGTGCGTGTTCGAGGTTCGCCCGTTCCGGGACGGACTCGGCAGCGCATTCCACGACCTCCAGGATGGGGTCGGTGCCGGCGGAGTCCACACAGATCTGAACGGCGGTGCGCTCGACCGTCGTGAACCGGGCAGCGAGCAGGGGGTAGGAGGCCAGCAGGTCGTCGACGGCGCCGCCGAGTGCCTGCGGGTCGAGTGCTCCGCGTACTCGGAACCGCGCTTGTGAATGCAAGGCAGCGGGATCGAGGTCCGTCCGTCCACTGCGGTAGGCGTCGAGGATCAGCCGCTGATACGGGGTCACGCCGGCGATACCGGTGATTGTGTCGGGGTGCGATGCCGCGATCAGGCTGTCGAGCTCGTTCTGATCGAGGCACGCTCCGTTCACTTCGGCGGGCACCAACACCGGCTCCGAAAGAGAAGTGAGCGCTTCGGCCGCCTCCGCGGTGCGGGCGACGATACGGTCGAGAACGTCCTGCGAGATATGCCCGCCCGCGCCACCGAACCGGACTCCGAACACACCGTCCAATGCCATCGAATTGATCGTCAGCGCCGCAGGCAGGGGAAGTTCCGGTGCGGCTGCGCCGTACAGGGGCTCCGAGCCCGGCCAGGCAGTGAAAGGGACTGGCTCCCCTACCTCGGCGCTGGTCTGTCGGCCGAGGAAGTTGACCACTACGTCTGCGCGACTTGTCTTTCCGCCCGAGGTTGCGACTGTGTCGACTTCCCGTCGGGTGAGGTGCGCCTGCTTGGCTGCAGCGACGCGGCCGTGCCAGGTCGTTGCGTCGGTGATCGCTCCCGCAACCTCGTACATGGTGGTCAGCCAGCCGACGACATCCCCTGCAGCGGCGTCCTCGCGTCCGTGGCCTTCTACCCAGATGCGTGCGCTCTGTGCGTCGGACCCGAGGACCTCGTGCACTCCGTAGGCGATCATTGTCAGAAACAACACGTCGATTTCGGTTCCGGTCGCGATCGTCGCTTTGTCGAGGAGAGCCGTCGTCTGCTCTTCGCTCAGCGAGAACCTGGCCGGGATCATCGAATTCACCACATCGATGCGACTGTCCATCGGGAGCACCCCATGTCCGACCGGGTCCAACCGGTCCGAAGGCTCGCTTGGGTGCCGCGCAGACAGGGCTGCGTACTGACTAGCCCGCTGCGGCCCGGAGCCCGGTGCGTCGGCTTCGGAGCGGAGGAGATCGAAGATGTTCGTCCACGACACCGAGTCCACGACGAGGTGATGTCCGACGAACAGCGCCCGATCGTGGTCCGGGTCGTCGGTCGCGACGAGGGCTGCGGTGAACATTGCGCCGGTGGTCGGATCGATCCGGGATCGGGCGGCAGCAAGGGCGGAGTCAGGGTCCTGGTAACCCGTGAGCAGCACCGAAGGTTCCACGACCTCCGGGTTCGACCACACATAACCGTCCGGGGCGAGTACATCGTCGGCCACGAAGGATACGACGGACCCGAGTATCGGGTGCACCTCGACGAGTCGGCCGAGGAGTCGGCGCCATTGCGACTCGGGTATCCGCGGCACCGCGACGTCGACCCACTGAACGTATTCGGAGACGAGGCCTTGGTGGTCGGATTCGACGAGTGAGTTGAGGAATCGAGCGGGTACGGGCGTGGGAGCGATGGGTCCGGGAGCGTACATCGGTTCGGTGTCCTGGGTGTGTTGTGTTGTGCGGTGGGCCATTCGTTCGACGGTTTGGGTTTCGATGATGTCGCGGGCGGTGATGGTCAGTCCGGCGCGGCGTGCGCGGGAGACGACTTGGATGGAGGAGATGGAGTCGCCGCCGACTTCGAAGAAGGAGTCTTCGACGGTGAGGTCGGGTATGCCGACGATGGTGCGGATGATGTCGAGGAGGGTGTGTTCGGTGGGGGTGCGGGGTTCTCGGCCGGTGGTGTCGGTGGTGGGTGCGGGTAGTGCTGTTCTGTCGATTTTTCCGGTGGTGGTCAGTGGTAGGGCGTCGATGTGGACGATGGCCGAGGGGATCATGTAGGCGGGCAGGGTGTCGGTGGCGTGGGTGCGGAGGGTGTGGGTGTCGGTGGTGCCGACGTAGTAGGTGGTCAGGGTGCGGGTGCCGGGTGTGTCTTCTCGGACGGTGGTGTGGGTGGTGGTGACGCCGGGGCAGGCGGTCAGGGCTGTGTCGATGTCGGTGAGTTCGATGCGGAATCCGCGGATTTTGACTTGGTCGTCGGATCGGCCGATGAAGACGAGGGTGGGTTCTGTGGTGGTGTGTTCCCATCGGACGAGGTCGCCGGTGCGGTACATGCGTGTGCCGGGGTTGTGGGGGTCGGCGATGAATCGTGTTGCGGTGGTGGTGGGTTGGGCTGTGTAGCCGCGTCCGACTCCGTGTCCGCCGATGTAGAGTTCTCCGACGATGCCGGTGGGTACGTGGTGCAGCGCCGAATCCAACACGTACAGATTCGTGCCCGGGTCGGCAGTTCCGATGGGAACGGCGCCTCGCTCACGACCGGTCACCGCGTATGTTGCGGTGTTGACGGTGGTTTCGGTGGGTCCGTACGCGTTGAATACAGGGCGCCGCATGTGGCCGTTCACTTCTCGCAGTCGTGTTGCGATGTCACCGGTGAGCGCTTCGGCGCCTGCAATGATGCGAACGTCGGAGGGAATCGCCGGTGTAGACGGCAAAGTGGCGAGAAACGACGGAGTGACCCCGAAGACGGTGATCGAATGCTCGATCAGATAGTCCACGAACTCTGTTGTCGGCAATCTCAGATCGTCGGGTATGACCACCGAGGTCGCACCGCAACTCAGCGGCATGATCGCTTGCCAAAGGCCGGCATCGAACGTTGCAGACGCGAACTGCAGAACTCGATCGTGCTCGGTGACGGCGAAGGACCGGCTCTGCACTGCCCACAGCTTGGCTAGATTTCCGTACTCGATCCCGACGCCCTTCGGCTCGCCCGTCGTACCCGACGTGAAGATGACGTAGGCCAACGCCTTCGAGAGGCGCATCGAGCGAAACTCCGCATCCGGTGCCGGCGTAACCGCGTGGTCGCCGAGGTCGAGGACGTCGAGTGCCGATACACCTGACACGTCGGCGATGGGGTTCGCTCCCGATGTGAGAACGACACTCGGACGTGCTGTCCGCACGATCGACGCGAGACGCGACTCGGGCTGGTTCGGATCGACGGGTACGTAGGTTGCGCCGGCACGGAGAATCGCGACGAGTGCAACGACATGATCGATCCCACGATCGAGGGGTACGAGCACCCCGCATTCGGGCCCGAAGCCGCGGCGCTGGAGTTCCCGGGCCAGAGTGCTGGTGCGATCGTTCAGTTCCGCATATGTGTAGGTCCGGCCTCGATCGAGCACCGCGGGCTCGTTCGGGTAAGCAGCCATCGCCGCTTCGATACGGTCGACGAGGTCGACTTCGGCCACCGACTCCGCCGCGAAGCCCGCAGCTACGATCCGTGGATTCAGCGCAACGGCGCCGATGCTTCCTGTGGGTTCGGACATGTCACCGAGACAGCTCTCGATTACGGCCGTCAATCGTGAGACCACATCCTCGGCACGTACTCCCGCGGCTCCGCGCACGTTGGCGATCACTCTGATGCGCTCGCCGGGAACGACAACCACGGTGATGGGGTAGTGGGTGCCATCCGCTACGTCGACATCGGTGAGCCGTACGCCAGGTGCCAGCTCCACTTCGTCGTTGTCGGGAAAGTTCTCGAAGACCATCATGGTGTCGAAGAGCTGGGGATGGCCCGAGGCGCTCTGGATCGACGGCAGACCGACAACTCCGGCGCCGACCATCCTCTGCTGAGTGGACGCGTGCTGCCTCAGTACATCGGCCAGTGCCTCATATGGGTTCACTGCGACCCTGACCGGGACGGCCGAGCTGGTCTGGCCGACGAGCAAGTCGATATCGGGCAGATCGATGTCACGGCACGAGTCGACGGTGCCGAAGACGACATCGGTTGCGCGGGTGAGTCGGCCGAGCACGAGTCCCCACGCAACTTGAAATACGGTGTTGAGACTGACTCCCAGACTGCGGGCGTTCTCACGCAAGCGTATCGAATCGTCCCTCGAGAACTCGACCTCGGAGCAGTGGGTAGATCCGGATACCTCCGACGGGGCGACAAGGGTCGGTTCGGCGTCCCGTAGGTACTCACGCCAGAGGGCCAGGGTTTCGTCGGCAGGAAGACGCTCGAACCACCGGTGGAAGTCCGCCATGGTTGCGCGCGTCCTCATCGGTTCCGGCTGCCCACCGGTCTCTTCGTCGTAGAGTCGAAACAGTTCTCCGATCACGAGCGGCATCGACCACCCATCGAGCAATGAGTGATGGTTCTTCAGGACCAGTTCATAGCCTTGACCGGCTTCCGATCCCGCGTCCGTCTGCCGCAACGAGATCTGGATCGGATCCTGGGGAGTCGGGTCGGAGGATGCACCGGGGACGGCGAGTGGAATCGCACCCGTCACGGGTGTGGCGAACAGCATTCTGCCGTCAGCATCCTGGAAGAATCGTCCGGTCAGTTCGGGGAGTTGCTCACTCAACCGGCCGACGGCGCGTTCGAAGGCGGCGAATTCGATGCGACCGTGCAACGCGTAGCGCACCTGCACGAGGTACGGGTCGCCCGCGCCGGTCTCGCGGAGTTCGTTGGTGTGGAACAGAATTCCGGCCTGCATGGGGGTGGACGGCAGGATGTCGCACAGCGGTCCCAGCGTGGCCTCTGCCGATTCCAACTGGTCTTGATCGACGTCTGCGGTGGCGGTCTCCGGGATCAGGGGACGCCCGGTGATCCGAGCGCACTCCCGGGCGAGGACGGGCAGTTGCTGGGCAACGGCAGCGATCACCGCTGTGGGCACCCTCCGCGCCAGATATCCGATACTCATCGTGACGCTGTCGGTATCGGCGTGAGCGTTGATCAGAACGGGGCTGGGCACCGGTAGGTTCCGAGCCGTGTGCGCGCGAAGCGGACCCCAATCGGGGTCACGACGCCATGGCCCTGCGGACGAATCGGATCGCGTGTCGAAGGCCCCCAGGTAATTGAATCCGACTGCGGGCCAACGCTCGATCGCGTTGGCGAGGTCGGCTGCGACCTCCTGTGAACGGGCGATGCCGTCACCGGCGTCGTGCCTGGCTCGTTTGATCGCGCGAATCTGCTCCAACCACGGAACCTGCGCCGAGTCGGTGCTCGTGAACGGGACCGACATCGGGAACATTGCAGTGAACCACCCCACCGCAGTCGCCGAACCGGCCCAGTCCTTCTCGCGGCCATGTGTTTCCATCGCTATTGCCAGCGCGTCGCCATCGGCAGCGCCGAGTGCTCGTCCGAATGCCTGGACGGTCAGGGCAAGCAGGATCACCTCAGCGGTGCTGTCGAACTCATGGGGCAGCCGTTTGGTCAGATCGGAGATCACGTCGTGAGGGAGAAGCACCTCGGTTTCGGTGATGGCGGACGCGGTGTCCAGAGCGGGGTCCGCGCTGATCGCGGTCAACTTCTGTAGCGCTGAACCGGTTGTGTTCGAACGAATTTCACCGTTCCCATGCCGAGGAGGGCGGCCCGCGAGGCGAAGGGCCCATTCGCGGAAGCTGGAACCCGTGGCTGCGATTGCTTCCGTTCCCGCTGCCAGATGCGCCAAGTCGTCCAGTACGATGTTCCACGAGACGGAATCGACAACAAGATGATGGGCCACCAGCAGCAACCGATCGTGGTCGACCAGGACTGCGCCGAAACAAGCGCCAACACAGGGGTCGATGGCCTCCAGTGCCAGCGACAATCCCTCCTCCGGATCGGACGCGGTTGTCACCAGAGCGGCGGTGGGATCGGCGCCGACCGTCAATCCGCTCGCGCTGAAACGCGCACCCAAGATGGGATGCAGCGTGAGCAAGCCCAGGATCGCTTTCCGGACGTCATCCAGTTCGAATCTCGGCACCGACACCAGGACGGACTGGCAGAAGCCGCCGAAATCGGGCGTGCGACGAGCCAGCCACCGCTGAACCGGGGTGAGTGGTGCTTCGCCGTATGCATCGACCGTCGGTTCGGTGTCCTGGGTGTGTTGTGTTGTGCGGTGGGCCATTCGTTCGACGGTTTGGGTTTCGATGATGTCGCGGGCGGTGATGGTCAGTCCGGCGCGGCGTGCGCGGGAGACGACTTGGATGGAGGAGATGGAGTCGCCGCCGACTTCGAAGAAGGAGTCTTCGACGGTGAGGTCGGGTATGCCGACGATGGTGCGGATGATGTCGAGGAGGGTGTGTTCGGTGGGGGTGCGGGGTTCTCGGCCGGTGGTGTCGGTGGTGGGTGCGGGTAGTGCTGTTCTGTCGATTTTTCCGGTGGTGGTCAGTGGTAGGGCGTCGATGTGGACGATGGCCGAGGGGATCATGTAGGCGGGCAGGGTGTCGGTGGCGTGGGTGCGGAGGGTGTGGGTGTCGGTGGTGCCGACGTAGTAGGTGGTCAGGGTGCGGGTGCCGGGTGTGTCTTCTCGGACGGTGGTGTGGGTGGTGGTGACGCCGGGGCAGGCGGTCAGGGCTGTGTCGATGTCGGTGAGTTCGATGCGGAATCCGCGGATTTTGACTTGGTCGTCGGATCGGCCGATGAAGACGAGGGTGGGTTCTGTGGTGGTGTGTTCCCATCGGACGAGGTCGCCGGTGCGGTACATGCGTGTGCCGGGGTTGTGGGGGTCGGCGATGAATCGTGTTGCGGTGGTGGTGGGTTGGGCTGTGTAGCCGCGTCCGACTCCGTGTCCGCCGATGTAGAGTTCTCCGACGATGCCGGTGGGTACGTGGTGCAGCGCCGAATCCAACACGTACAGATCCACGCCGTCGAGCGCTGTGCCGATCGACTGTGCTTGCAATCGGTAGGGCGTCGTGGTGGTCATCTGGGCCTTTCAGGCATGAAAACTGCCACGTTCGAGCAAGTGCAGTGCTGTGGTCTTGTGTGGGAGTTGGAAGTCCCCGACGCGGGTGAGGCCGAGCTTCTGGTCTACGCGCAGTGCGGCTTCGTTTCGCACGTCGGGGTCGGACACGATTCGGGCACATTCGGGAGCGGCATCGAAGATGCCGGCGAGCAGGGAGCGAATGAGTAGTGTCCCGCGGCCACGTCCGCGTAGAGCGTCGGGGCCGATGGCGATGTGGAAACCGATGTCGTGGGGCTGCGATGGGTAACAGTGCGACACCACGTCCGCGTGGGCGCGGTAGATCTCGACGTATGCGACGTCACAACCCTCGTCCGAAACCAGCAGAGGTACGGAGTAGGTCCCGTCCAACTGTTGGGTCAAGTGCTTTTGCCAGCGGGCACGTGGCCATGCTTGTTCCCAACCGGCGGCAACTTCGGGGCTGTTCATCCACCGGTGCACGACGGTGACGTCGTTGGGTTCGCCGGAGCCGGTGTTCACGACACGGACGCCGTATCCAGATACGGTCAGCCGTTTGCCGACGGGGCCGATCGGTGGGTGGTCTCGTCCGACCAACAGCCGCCCGTGCGCCTCGAACTCAGTGGTCGACATTGCTCCCCCTCACAGTTCCTCTCCAGCGAACTGACGGGTAGCCTAACCTAAATACGCGGCGGTATGGGATGTTGCCGGCTGCATGTTCGCCGTGATAGCGGCCTCCAGGCCGTTCGGAGAACTGTGCTGAACAGTATGTCCGGCGTCTCGACGGAGGGATCGACGAGTGACCGCACGGAAGGCGCGGATCGGAGATGCATCGTCCCCCGTGTCATGTCCGCTTCCACGAAATGCGTCCAACGACTCGCGGTCGGTCCACCGTTCCCTGACGTTGACGCGCCTCGGATCCAATGAATCAGCACCGACGCTGAAGTCGAGGCAGCCGGGTGTTCTGCGGGCCAATTCCACAGTGCCGAAACTGAGATCGGCGTTACGCTCGACGGGCCATTTCACATCGTGAGAGGACTTGATCATGGACCGTTGCCGATCGACGGCCTCTGCTATCTGCCTCGCGGCGATGGTGGCGGTGTCCGGCCAGAGCATTGCGTTCGCGGCACCGGCGCCGATCGACGACTTCAACGGGGTTCCCGAACGCACCGCGCTGACCTTCGAGTACGCGCCAGGTGGCATTCTGATCGGCACTACCAACCAGCACGATTCCCGGCCCGGCCTCTCCACCGTCAAGCTGTACATGGCCGACTACGCGCTTCGTCGCGGTGACGGTTCGCCGAGTGATCGCGCCCTTGCGGAGCGCATGATCAGATACTCCGACGATACGGCGGCCTCCGAACTCGACGCCAAGTACCCCGGTGCAATCGATGCGGTGGCCGCCGAGTTCGGCTTGGCCGACACCAGACGCTCCTCCTTCTGGGGTGATTCGTACACGAGCACGGCCGACACCGTTGCTTTTCTGATGGCAAAGCGGGCCGACCCGCTCTCGCCCATTCCGGTATGGATGAGTACTGCATCGCCGACCGCAGCCGACGGTACGGTTCAGGATTGGGGTACGGCGCGGTTGCCCGGCGTCGTGGGCACGAAGTGGGGTTGGTCGGATCAAGGTGGGTCGCCGGTGGTCGCGTCGGCATCGTTCGGGCCCGATTTCACGATCGCGGCCAACACTTACGGCTCCCCCGAGGATCACACCGCCGACGTCCTCGGCGCTTTCACGCCGGGTCCGGGCCCCCTGATCCCGGAGCACCTCATCCCCGATATACCGGGTCTCGACGATGAGACCAGGCAGGCGCTTGTCGACGACCTGAACGAGGGCTTGGCCAACACCCTCCCCGAGTGAGGTATTAACGACTGTGCGCGGTCGAAGAGTCTCAGGACTCCTCGACCGCGCACAAGCGCTTGCGCTTACGCTTACGCTTCGACGATGAAGGCTTCCAGCTCGGCACGAGCCTTGTCGTCGGCCATCTGGACCGGCGGGGACTTCATCAGGTACGCGGAGGCCGGGTAGACCGGTCCGCCGATGCCGCGGTCCTTGGCGATCTTGGCTGCACGGACGGCGTCGATGATGATGCCGGCCGAGTTCGGCGAATCCCACACCTCGAGCTTGTACTCCAGGTTGAGCGGGGCGTCACCGAAGGCGCGACCTTCGAGGCGGACGTACGCCCACTTGCGGTCGTCGAGCCACTCCACGTAGTCCGAAGGTCCGATGTGGACATTGCGGTCGTGAACCTTGCCCGCGAGCGAACCGGTGAGGTTGGAGGTCACGGCCTGCGTCTTGGAGACCTTCTTGGACTCGAGGCGATCACGCTCGAGCATGTTCTTGAAGTCCATGTTGCCACCGACGTTGAGCTGGTAGGTGCGGTCGAGCACGACTCCGCGATCCTCGAACAGCTTGGCCATCACGCGGTGGGTGATGGTGGCGCCGACCTGGCTCTTGATGTCGTCGCCGACGATCGGGACGCCGGCGTCCTTGAACTTGGCGGCCCACTCCGGGTCGGAGGCGATGAAGACGGGCAGTGCGTTGACGAACGCGACGTTCGCGTCGATCGCAGCCTGGGCGTAGAACTTGTCGGCCTCTTCGGAACCGACGGGGAGGTAGGACACGAGGACGTCGACCTCGGCGTCCTTCAGGGCTTGCACGACGTCGACGGGCTCGGCGTCGGAGACCTCGATGGTCTCGGAGTAGTACTTGCCGACGCCGTCGAGGGTCGGGCCGCGCTGGACGGTCACGTCGGTCGGCGGGACGTCGGTGATCTTGATGGTGTTGTTCTCGCTGGCGAGGATGGCCTCGGACAGGTCGAAGCCGACCTTCTTGGCATCCACGTCGAAGGCAGCGACGAACTTCACGTCACGGACGTGGTATCCGCCGAACTTCACATGCATCAAGCCGGGAACGGTGGCGTTCTCGTCCGCATCCTTGTAGTACTGCACGCCCTGAACCAAGGACGAGGCACAGTTGCCCACTCCCACAATGGCGACGCGCACTGCGCGCGCCCCGGCGGTGTTGTTCTCACCCATGGTCGGGTTCTCCTTCTTTCTTGTGCGTTGCTGTTGACTGCTCAGCGGCGATCAGTTCGTTGAGCCAGCGGACTTCGCGTTCGCTGGACTCGAGGCCGAGCTGATGTAGCTGACGGGTATAGCGATCCAGGGAGGAACTCGCACGGCCGACGGCTTCTCGAAGTCCTTCGCGGCGTTCTTCGACCTGGCGGCGCCGCCCTTCGAGGATTCGCATCCGCGCCACGGCCGGTGTGCGGCTGAAGAAGGCGAGATGAACACCGAATCCGTCGTCCGTGTAGTTCTGTGGACCTGTGTCGGCTACGAGCTCGGTGAACCGTTCCTTGCCGACGGGGGTCAGCTGGTACACGCGGCGGGCCCGCCTCTTGACGGGTGCCGGTGTGCCGGTGTTCTCGGCGATCAGCCCGTCGGACTGCATGCGCCGAAGCGTCGGATACAGCGATCCGTAGGAGAACGCGCGAAACGCTCCCAACAGCCCGGTCAGCCGTTTCCGCAGCTCGTATCCGTGCATGGGTGACTCGTGGAGAAGCCCGAGAATCGCCAATTCGAGCATGTCTCCACCTCCTGGATTTGTCCCATGTACCCGATGCGACTGCAAACTATATCGCAGCGATATATACGAGAGTACGGCGGTTCCGGTAGGTGTGACAACAAGTCACATGCCGCAGGTGTGGTTTCGCATCTGCGAACGCCTCGATCGATCTCACGAATCCCGGTCGATCCGTCCCCGAACCCACTGCCCGTCAGCCGGCGCACGTACTCTGGTCACCGTGCGGTTACAGCGGCAGGTGGTGGACTACGCGCTTCAGCGTCGGTCGCTACTGGCCGAGGTCTACTCGGGTAGGACGGGTGTCACAGAGGTCTGCGACGCCGACCCTTACCTGTTGCGGGCCGCCAAGTTCCACGGCCGGGGCAGTGACGTGATGTGCCCCATCTGTCGTAAGGAGCAGTTGACCCACGTTTCCTGGGTGTTCGGCGAAAAGCTGGGGGCTGTATCGGGTTCGGCGCGAAACCCGGACGAATTGGCTCGGCTGGCTGCCACTCAGGAGGAGTTCTCCGTCCACGTCGTGGAGGTGTGCCGGACGTGCAACTGGAACCACCTGGTTCAGTCGTACGTCCTCGGGTCGATACCGGCACCCAAACGGCCGCGGCGATCGTCGGCGAGGGCGCGTCCCCCCGGTCGGCGTACGGCGAGCGAGTAGGCCGACACCCGATAACGGGTGGGGCTAGTCTCGGTCGGCGCCGGCAGACACAATGCAGGACCGCGATCGGTCCACAACCACTGGAGATTTGTACGTGAGTTCCCCCCACAACGACGAACCGGGCCGTCCGCCCCGACCGAGCGGTCCGCCGCCGCAGGGACGTCCGCCCGGCCCGCCGCCGCAGGGGCGCCAGCCCGGCCCGCCGCGCCAGGGCAGGCCCCCACAGGGAAGGCCGATGGGACCGCCGCCGCAGGGTCGACCGGTGGGACCACCACCCGGTGGCCGTCATGCGGGAGGGCCTCGGCCCGCCGGAAGGCACGGCGCTCCGCCGCCGCGCCAGGCTCCGGCGCCTCGAAACGCGCCGCCTCCCGGCAGGGGCGTTCCTCCGCAGGGACCACCCCGTCGTCAAGCGCCGCAGGGTGCCCAGCCTGCTGCTCGGAACTCTCCGCCTCCCGGAGCTCGTGCACCCGGTTCTCGTCCGCCCGGTGGGCGCCCGCCCGGCCCGCCGCCGCGCACCGGTGGCCCTGGCGGAAGTGGGGGCAGCGGTGGGGAGCCGCCGAGAAGGAAGCCTGTGAGGAAGAAGAAGTCTCCGTGGCGAACGGTTCGCCGGGTCGCCTATGCGTTGGTCGCGATCGGTCTCGTCGTGCCGATCCTGGCGTTCATGGCCGCGTACGTGGTCCAGGACGTCCCGGAGCCAGGCGAGCTGCAGGCCAATCAAGTCGCAACCATCTACGGCTCGGACGGGTCCTCGGTCATCTCCAAGGTCGTGCCGCCGGAGGGCAACCGCACCGAGGTGACACTCGACCAGATTCCGAAGCATGTTCGTGACGCGGCACTGGCGGCCGAGGACCGCGACTTCTACTCGAACCCGGGGTTCTCGATCAGCGGATTCGCGCGTGCCGCACGTGACAACGTCACCGGTGCAGACAGTGCGGGTGGTGGCTCGACCATCACCCAGCAGTACGTGAAGCAGACGATGGTCGGCTCCGAGCGCACCTTGACTCGAAAGATGAAGGAGCTCGTCATCTCCTCGAAGATGGCGCGCGAATGGTCGAAGGACGACATCCTCGCGGCCTACCTCAACACGATCTACTTCGGTCGTGGCGCATACGGCATCGACTCGGCGGCGAAGGCGTACTTCAACAAGCCGGTCGGCGAGCTGTCGGTCGAGGAAGGCGCCGTCCTGGCATCGTCGATCCAGTTGCCCTCGTTGCTGGACCCGGAGACCAATCCCGAGGGTGCACAGGCGCGCTGGAACTACGTTCTCGACGGCATGGTCAGCGCGGGCACGCTCGATGCCGCGGCCCGCTCGACCATGCAGTACCCGGCGTACCAGCCCCTCGCCGAGGTCGACAACGGTTCGGGTGCGTCCGGTCCGGAAGGCCTCATCAAGAACCAGGTTCTGCGAGAGCTCGGTGAAGCCGGCATCAGTGAGACCCTGCTCAACACTGCAGGCCTGCAGATCACCACGACGATCGACCCGAAGATGCAGGCTGCAGCCGTCGATTCGGCGCGCTCGAACATGGAGGGCGAACCGGAGGAGCTCACGACAGCGGTCGTGTCGGTCGATCCCCGTGACGGTGGCGTTCGCGCGTATTACGGCGGCGAGGACGGTCAGGGCTACGACTTCGCGAATGCGGGCCTGCAGACCGGTTCCTCGTTCAAGGTGTTCGGTCTCGCGGCTGCCCTGGACCAGGGCATCCCGCTTTCGCAGATGTACGACAGCTCAGACCTCACGGTCAACGGCATCGAGATCTCCAACGCCGAAGGGGCGACCTGCGGTACGTGCACCATTGCAGAGGCTCTGAAACGGTCGTTGAACACCAGCTTCTACCGTCAGATGCTCGAACTCGACGGTGGCCCGCAGGCGGTTGCCGACATGGCGCACAAGGCGGGCATCCCGGAGGACATTCCGGGCGTAGGGCCGTCGTTGACGGGACCGAACGGTGAGGGCCCGAACAACGGTGTCGTGCTCGGCCAGTACCTGTCGCGCCCCCTCGACATGGCGTCCGCGTACGCCACGTTGGCCGCATCGGGCACGTTCCACACTCCGCACTTCGTGCAGAAGGTGACCACGAACGACGGCACGGTGCTGCTCGACCGGGGTACCGAACAGACCGCCGACAAGCGCATCGACGACAACGTGGCGGACAACGTCACGGCAGCGATGACACCCATTGCCGAGTACTCGAAGAACCACGGTCTGGCCGAGGGACGTCCGTCCGCTGCCAAGACCGGTACGGCGCAGCTCGGTGACTCCGGTGAGAACAAGGACTCCTGGATGGTCGGCTACACGCCTTCGCTGTCGACAGCAGTATGGGTCGGTACGCCGGACGGTCAGCCGCTGCGCAACAGCAACGGGGCGATGATCTACGGTTCCGGTCTGCCGTCCGACATCTGGAAGGACACGATGGACGGCTCCCTGGAGGGCACGGAAATCGAGAAGTTCCCGAAGCCGGGTTCGATCGGCGGACAGGCCGGTGTGCCGACCTACTCCGCCCCCGCACCGTCGACGACGTCCGCGCCTCCGAGCACCAAGTTGGAGTTGCCGACCGAGCTCATTCCCTCGGTGACGATTTCCCCGAAGCCGGTGGAGATCCTGCCGGGGATCACGATTCCGATCCCCGGGCTCGCGCCGCGTGAGCAGCAGCAAGTTCCCGAGGAACCGCAGCTCGGCGGTCCGGAATCCGGTCAGGCCGGTGGTCCCGGTGCCGGACAGGGTGGAAACGGCAACGGGAATGCAAACGGGAATGCAAACGGGAATGGGAACGCCAACCGGAACGGGCAGCAGGTTCCCGGCCCTTAGCACCCGGTAGCCTCGCGGGGTGACCGAGAGCCTTCCCCCGCGCCGAGACCGGGAGTCGGACGACGCGACGTTGGTGTCACCGATGCCGTTGGCGCCGGACCGGCGGTCCGCCGATTGGCGGGATGTCCCCAGTCGCACCGATCCCCTGGTCGGTCGGCTCTCCGAGACGATCGGAGGGCCGATCGGCCGCCATGCGGTGGTGGGGCGCACCCGCTTCTTCACCCCGATGCGGGTGATCTTGATGCTGGCAATCGTCTTCCTGGCGCTGGGCTGGTTCTCCAAGGCCGCGTGCATTCAGCAGGCGCCGGTCGGTACCGAAGGCGCCCTCGGGCTCGACTGGGGTGGGAGCCGCCAGTACGTGGCGATGTGTTACTCGGACACGGTGCCGCTGTACGGCGCGGAGCGTCTCGATCAAGGTGCCTTCCCTTACAAGAAGTGGTGGGACGAGGAGAAGCCGGACGGCTCGACGCAGCGTAGATACATGGAGTACCCGGTGATTTCGGGTCTCTACCAGTACGCGTCGATGACGGTGGCGAAGGCGTGGCACGCCGCGTCGTTCCTACCCGGTGCGCTTCAGGTCGCGTTGTACTTCAACGTGGTCGCGTTGGGTCTGGCGTTGGCGTGGCTCGTGACCATCTGGGCAACCGCGATATTGGCGGGCAGGCGGGTGTGGGATTCGGCGCTCGCCGCGTGTTCTCCACTCGTCGCCGTGCACGCGTTCACGAACTTCGATCCGCTGGCAACCGGTTTCGCCGCCGGTGGTCTGTTGGCCTGGTCCCGTAAGCGGCCCGTCCTAGCGGGCGTTCTGCTCGGCCTCGGTGGTGCGGCGAAGCTGTATCCCCTGCTGTTTCTCGGACCTCTCCTGGTGCTGTGTCTGCGCTCGGGCAAGATGCGTGAGTGGTTTCAGACCGCACTTGCGGCCGCTGCCGCGTGGTTGGCGGTGAACCTGCCGATCCTGGTGCTGTTTCCGCGTGGTTGGGCGGAGTTCTTCCGGCTCAATTCCGAGCGCGGCGCCGACCCCGATTCGATCTACAACGTGATCTCGTCGTTCACGGGTTGGTCGGGCTTCGACGGGCAACTGCTCCCCGGTGAGCCGCCGAGCATCCTCAATGCGGTGTCGCTGCTGCTCTTCGTCCTCGTCTGTGTGGGTGTGGGTTACGTCGCGGCGACGGCCCCGGTTCGGCCCCGCGTCGCTCAACTGTGCTTCCTGTTGGTTGCGGGCTTTCTGCTCACCAACAAGGTGTGGAGTCCGCAGTACTCGTTGTGGCTGATTCCGTTGGCGGTGCTGGCCTTCCCGCATACCCGAATCCTGTTGGCGTGGATGACCGTCGACGCGCTCGTGTGGGTGCCGCGCATGTACTACTACCTGGGGGAATCGAACAAGGGGTTGCCCGAGCAGTGGTTCACCGCGACGGTTCTGCTTCGCGATGCCGCCGTTGTCGTGATCTGCGTTCTGATTCTGCGGCAGATCTATCGGCCCGGTACCGACCTGGTGCGGTTCGGGTTCATCGACGATCCCGTGGGCGGGGTGCTCGATCAGGCGAAGGACGATCCGCCGAAATGGTTGCCACAGTTCCTGAAGCCCAAGGCCGCCGCCTCCGCCACCGAGCCGTCAGGGGACGGGTTGCGGCTCGGCGACGACGGCAGGTCCACCCCGGTCGGGTGAGTTCCCTTCGCCCGCTTCGGGCTCCGAGCGCAAGCTTGCGTGCACGAACGTGTAGAAGAGGACGACCAACAGTGCGGCCCTGGCCCACACGCTCGTCTTCACCACAGCCTCGTATCCGCCGGCATCGGTGAACGACGCGAGTGCGCCGAAGTACTTGAACACGCCGAGTCCGAGGACCACGTCGACGGTGAGATACGCGGCGACGGTCGCCCAGGGGACACGCAGCAGGACGAAGAACGGAATGAGCCACAGCGTGTACTGCGGCGAGTGCACCTTGTGAAAGAGCAGGAACCCGCACAGCATCCCGCCGCTCACCGCAATCCACGGGAACGTGCCTTCGCGGAGGTAGCGCAGCCACCCCAGCCGCATCGCCAGTGCGAACGTCGCGCACACCAACAGGGGCGACGCGACCGCCACCACCTGGTCGTAGGACAGTGCGAGCGAGTCGGGTTCGGGTCCGAACAGTGGGCGCAGCCCCCAGTACCAGATCGAGTTGGTGTTGAGGTCGGCTTTTCGGTTCTGCTGGAACGTGATCGATGCCCGCCAGCCGCTGTAGGACAGCAGCATGAAGGGCAAGTTGACTGCGACGACCGTCCCGACGGCTGCCATGCCGACCTGCACTGCACCGCGCACGTCGTAGCCGGTTCGTCTCCGCAGGTCGCCGTGTGTGAGGACGTAGACGGCAAGTGGCAGTACGAAGATGCCCGGATACAGCTTCAGACAGAATCCGACGGCGAGCAGTACGGCGGCGAGGACGCCACGGGTGCGCAGAGGGATGCGATCGAACGTCATCACGAACACTGCGGCGACCGCCGTGGCGACGACGGGGAGCTCCCAGTTGTGGAAGGCGTAGAGCACCAGTGGCGGCGTCGCCGACCAGAGGAAGGCCCACTTTCTGGCGAGGCGCCCGAGCATCCACGCGGTGAGCAGGGCGAACGGAGCGAGGAGCATCGCAGAGTGCAGCAGGAACTCGGCGTCCGTGTGTGCACCGATGCTGCCGAGCCACATGAGCAGCCCGCTGAGCACCGGGTATTCGACCGTGCCACCGGTGAGCGTCCCGTCACCGGTGATACCGCCTCCGACGTACGGGAACGCGTGCAGGTCGAGGTCGCGGCCTATCCACAGCATCTGAATGTCGGAGTAGCAGGCGGTGGTGTTCTTGAGCCGGTCGAAATCGAGGCTGCGGCCGTTCTCGGCGAACGGCGCGCCCGCGCACCGGGCCTTGTTGACGAAACCGAGGAGAACCGCGACGGCGCACGTGACCATGACCAGCACCGTTGACGTCGTGGTGCGTCGAACGGCTGTGCACATGAGACCACCCTAGGTCGATTTGTGCTTTTTGGGGGTGGGAGCGGATTTCGCAGGTCAGGGTGTGCACGTGTAACCTGCAAAGGTTGCTGACGCAACGACCCTCCTGCCACGGACAGCCCGTGGCCGTTTCACTAGTCCATAGGAGGTGATGAGGTCTTATGCGTCATTACGAATTGATGGTCATCCTTGACCCCAGCCTGGACGAGCGCACTGTTGCTCCTTCGCTGGATACGTTCCTCAATGTTGTTCGCCAGGAAGGCGGCAAGATCGACAAGGTCGATGTTTGGGGCAAGCGTCGTCTCGCTTACGAGATCCTGAAGCACACCGAAGGCATCTACGCGGTGATCGACATCAGCGCTACGCCTGCCACCGTCAACGAGTTGGATCGTCAGCTCGGCCTGAACGAGTCGGTGCTTCGTACGAAGGTTCTGCGCCACAACAAGTGATCTGTGTCGGGTCGGGCCTCTAGGCTCGGTGCCAACCGAACTTCACATTACGCAGGAGGAACCACATGGCAGCAGGCGACACCGTCATCACCGTCATCGGAAACCTGACGGCTGATCCGGAGCTTCGTTTCACCCCCGCGGGTGCTGCGGTTGCGAACTTCACGATCGCATCCACGCCTCGCATCTTCGACCGTCAGACCAACGAGTGGAAAGACGGCGATGCGCTGTTCATGCGCTGCAACATCTGGCGCGAGGCAGCAGAGAACGTAGCTGAGAGCTTGACCCGCGGTTCGCGAGTGATCGCGAGCGGCCGGCTCAAGCAGCGCTCCTTCGAGACCCGCGAGGGCGAGAAGCGCACTGTCGTCGAGCTCGAGGTCGATGAGATCGGCCCCTCGCTGAAGTACGCCACGGCCAAGGTCAACAAGACCTCGCGCGGTGGCGGCGGTGGCGGTGGATTCGGTTCCTCCGGCGGATCGGGCGGTGGACGTCCCCAGGCTGCAGCGGCCGGCGGAGACGATCCCTGGGGCAGCGCGCCTCAGGCATCGGGTTCCTTCGGCGGCGGTGCCGGGAGCGACGAGCCCCCGTTCTGATCCGTACCTGATCGGAACATCTGAGAAAAGAGCAAAGAAATGCCGAAGCCGCCCTTGCGCGACAAGGTACTGAAGAAGAAGGTCTGCACCTTCTGCAAAGAGAAGAACACGCAGATCAACTACAAGGACACGACGCTGCTGCGTAAGTACGTCAGCGACCGCGGCAAGATCCGCGCCCGTCGTGTCACCGGCAACTGCGTCCAGCACCAGCGCGACGTGGCCATGGCCGTCAAGAACTCGCGTGAGGTTGCCCTGCTTCCTTACGCCTCAGTGGCTCGCTAAGGAAAGGGAGGGAAGACATGAAGCTCATTCTCACCGCTGCAGTGGACAACCTCGGTGCGCCTGGCGACACCGTTGAGGTCAAGGACGGCTACGGCCGTAACTTCCTGCTGCCCCGTGGACTGGCGATCGTTGCCACCCGTGGCGCACAGAAGCAGGTCGAGGGCATCCGTCGTGCCCAGGAGGCTCGCGCGGTTCGCGGCCTCGAGCACGCCAACGAGCTGAAGCAGGCCATCGAGGGCCTCGAGTCGGTGTCGCTGTCGGTCAAGTCCGCCGGCGATTCGGGCAAGCTGTTCGGTTCGGTCACGGCCGCCGACGTCGCAGGCGCAATCAAGGCTGCCGGTGGCCCGGTGCTCGACAAGCGCAACATCGAGCTGCCCAAGGCTCACATCAAGTCGACCGGCAAGCACGCCATCGTCGTGAACCTGCACCCCGATGTGGTTGCGAAGTTCCACCTGGACGTCGTCGCGAGCTAGTCTTCGACGCACGTTCGTAAAAGGTCCCCACGCGCTGTGCGGGTGGGGACCTTTTCGTGTCCGTGGGTGGTTCCGATAGGCGCGAAATGCGCACAGCCGTCCCCGCTCCCAGGTGTGTCTGGAAGTTAACGGACCTCTCGAGGACTTGTGAGCTGCATCATATCGCCATTCATGCGCCATTTACTCAACACGCCCGAGTTGTCAACACGAGAGACACGCCGACGGTGTGGTCATCCACAATGTTTGAACATAGTAAATACGCGATGACCTGGTATTACTGGGGTGTGATGTCTACTTATCCTCAGGTTGTCCCCATGGGGTTAACAAAGCTACCCAGCAGTTTCCACAATCTGTCCACAACTGTGTGCACAAGCCGGTTTGATCGGCCCGCAGCAAATCCCTAACGTCGTCCCGGCGTGTCTTGCCGATGGTTCGAGGACGGCTGTGGGAAGGCTGGAATCGTTGTCGGTGGGTCGGCGTAGAACGTGTGTGGTGGCAACCATCGGATGAGCACATTCGGTGGCGTGCAACATCGACGGGGAAGGTCGGGCGAGTGGCTGTTGTAGACGATCGGGGACGGTCCGACTACCCGGGTCCGCCCGAGGAACCGAACGAGGAGTTCGGCCGCCAGCCACCCCAGGACATGGCCGCAGAGCAGTCGGTTCTGGGCGGCATGCTGTTGAGCAAGGACGCCATCGCAGACGTCCTCGAGGTTCTGCGGCCCGGGGACTTCTATCGGCCGGCGCACCAGTCGGTGTACGACGCGATTCTCGATCTCTACAGTCGTGGCGAGCCCGCCGACCCGGTGACGGTGTCTGCGGAGTTGGACCGCCGTGGTGAGTTGCGTCGGATCGGTGGCGCCCCGTATCTGGTCACGCTCACGCAGACGGTGCCCACGGCGGCCAATGCCGGTTACTACGCCGAGATCGTGGCGGAGAAGTCCGTTCTGCGTCGTCTGGTGGACGCGGGTACCCGCATCGTGCAGTACGGCTACACCGGCTCGGACGGCCAGGACGTCGCCGAGGTGGTCGACCGTGCGCAGGCGGAGATATTCGAGGTCACCGAACGCCGCACCACAGAAGACTTCGTGCCTCTCGAAGAACTGCTGCAGCCCACGATGGACGAGATCGACTCCATCGCCAGCCGCGGCGGCATCTCACTCGGTGTGCCCACCGGATTCAAGGATCTGGACGAGATCACCAACGGCCTCCACCCAGGCCAGATGATCATCGTTGCGGCGAGACCTGGTGTGGGCAAGGCGCTGGCGTTGAACACACCCTTGGCCACGCCGACCGGGTGGACAACCATGCATGCGGTCCAGGTCGGCGACCACCTCATCGACGCCGACGGCAAGCCCACCCGCGTCGTTGCGGCGACCGAGGTGATGGAGGGGCGCCCCTGCTACGAGGTGGAGTTCTCGGACGGCACCGTCATTGTCGCCGACGAACAGCACCAGTGGCTGACGGAGACCCGTGCGTCACGCCGGTCTGCACAGCAGGCCGCAGCCGGCTACAACAGGTACAAGAACCAGAAGACGTTCGCCGACGTGCGGACGACAGCGGAGATCAGGGAGACTCTCCGCTGTCCCACAGCCGATGCACGAGTCAATCATTCCGTCACCAATGCGCTGCCGCTGGATTTGCCGGAGCAGGATCTCCTGATTCCGCCCTACACCTTCGGGGCGTGGCTCGGGGATGGGACGTCCGCCACCTCACATCTCACCTCCGCTGACCCAGAGATCGTCATGCGAATCGAGTCCGAGGGGTTGGTCGCGGTTCCGTCGAAATCAGCGGCGTTGCGCTACAGCTTGCAGCTGACGCCGGATGCGCCGACCGCTCCAAGGGAATGCGTTGTGTGCGGCAAGGAGTTCATTCCGTTCACCAGCCAGGTTCGTACATGTGGACAGTCTTGCGGAGGCAAGGCGCGGTTCGTCTCCGACCCGGTGCCTGCGCCCACCTGCTCGCGCTGCGGTCAGCCGTCGATCGGCCTGAAGATGTGCCAAGCGTGCCGCAACGAGGTCGGCACAGTTCAAGCACGGCTACGTACGCTCGGAGTGCTCGGGAACAAGCACATTCCAACGACGTACCTCCGGGCCTCGGAACAGCAGCGCAGAGCACTGCTGGCCGGACTTCTCGACACAGACGGAACGGTCACCAACGGTGGCTCGGCGCAGTTTTCCGTGACCAGTCCACGACTAGTCCGGGACGTGCAAGAATTGATCGTCAGCCTGGGCTACCGCTGCCAGATGAGTACGAAGCGGGTCAAGGGCCGGACCGAGGCGTCGTCAACGGCGTATACCCTGACCTTCGCGACGGACGATGAGGTGTTCGGTCTCCAACGTAAGGCGCTGCTGCACAAAGAGCGTCGCGCAAGCCACAGCACAGCGCGTTCGGGTTCGCGATACATCGTCGACGTTCGCAAGATCGACAGTGTTCCGGTTCGTTGTGTCGAGGTCGATAACCCGGCCCACTTGTATTTGGCAGGCGCGTCGATGGTGCCGACCCATAATTCCACGCTCGGCATGGACTTCCTGCGGTCGTGCTCCATCACGCACGGTATGTCGAGCGTCATTTTCTCACTGGAGATGAGTAAGACCGAGATCGTGATGCGTCTATTGTCGGCGGAGGCGAAGATCAAGCTCGGCGACATGCGCTCCGGCAAGATGACCGACGACGACTGGACCAAGCTGGCGCGCCGTATGAGTGAGATCAGCGAGGCGCCGCTGTTCGTCGACGACTCCCCCAATCTCACGATGATGGAAATCCGTGCCAAGGCAAGGCGTTTGAAGCAGAAGCATGACATCAAACTCATTATCGTCGACTACCTACAGCTCATGACGTCCGGCAAGAAAGTCGAGTCACGTCAGCAAGAAGTCTCCGAGTTCTCGCGCAGCCTCAAGCTTTTGGCGAAAGAGCTCGAGGTTCCCGTGGTCGCGATCTGCCAGCTCAACCGTGGTCCCGAACAGCGAACGGACAAGAAGCCCATGGTTTCCGACCTTCGTGAATCGGGATCGCTCGAGCAGGACGCGGATATGGTGATCCTGCTGCATCGGCCTGATGCCTTCGAGCGGGACGACCCTCGCGGTGGCGAAGCCGACCTCATTCTCGGGAAGCATCGTAACGGTCCAACCGCGACAATCACTGTGGCGCACCAGCTTCACCTGTCCAAGTTCGTGGACATGGCACGAGGATAGGGCTCGAGCGAGCCCGTTACCTTCTTCGTAGGCCCCCACCGCGGGGCCATGGTCGCCAGGTTCGGTATGACTTCTTTCACCTGCCTCGCGGGCTACGCCAGCTCGCCCACCAACTCATCGAGGGATTGCATCAACGGCGGAAGATTCACGTCGTCGTCGGCCTGCGCCTCAGTCACATACGCAGCCCGCTACAACGTCAGCAACTCACGGGCGTCCCCACCCGACAGCTTCCAACGGATTCCATGCGCGTCGACTATTCCAGCCCCTACCAGACCGCACACCAGTGGCGTCCCCGAGCGGGTTGACACCAACATAGGGACACCCCCACCCCCTCTCCTCGTTTCCTGAGCACTCGGAACCTGGATGCCCCTACATATCGCCTCGATTCTCGACCGCCGCGCATCTCTTCGCGCGGGTGCAGGCGCGAAGTCGTGACCCCCTTATCGTCGAGACAGTGGGTGCTGACCTTCGACGGCACGGCCTCGTCGCGGCCGTCAATCGGGAGTTGGAGCATGCCGGGCCAACCTTGTAGGTTGCTTTGCCCCGCTGGGGATTCGGTCCATACCTGAGACGAGCCGCCGCTCGCAACCAATTGCGACGTTGACGTCCGCACTGTTCAGCGAGGTGTGAGATGTCATCGAAATCGAGAGCCCAGAGATGCTGCCGTAGGTTCTCATCGCTCGTGTCATATTCTCGCGTCCGTGAGATTTTGCTGCGGCGTGTCGGCTGAACGCCGCAGCCTCCGTTGTTGGGGCAGTTTCCGAGGCGACTCGAGTTTCTACAGTCGACTGGTCACGAATCCTGCGGCTTGATCGGCCATCCCGTTGACCGAGTAGAGCGTGTGCTGCGCGTTAGGCAGGCCGGCACCTGCGCCGTTGCAGATGGTGTCACCGGGAACGCATAGCCAAGTGCTCTTGGCTGCGTAGGCCGGTCCGAGGACGATGGGCGGCGCTCCGATGCCACTCTGCCATCGATCCGAAGGCGTGCCGAAAAGGACAACGGCAGCGACGTGGCCGGCTACCTCGGCCGGCATCGGCGCGGGCGCGCTCCACGCGTAGCCCGGGTTCGGTGAGGGAGGGATTGCGCCCATGGTCGTGAAGCCCGCTACCGCGCCACCCTGTGAATATCCGCCCAGCACGATCCTGGTGCCGGGACAGTGTGTCGCCATGAACTCCACGTGCGATCGCGAGTCCCTGACCCCGTCCATGACTGTCCGGGCGAACGGCACCGGGTTGAGGAAGTCGTTGCTCGCCGGATAGTCCACAGCATAAGACCCCACTGACTTGCCATCCGCCCGCACACGCAGGGCTTCGACGAACGAGGTTCCTGTGACGCCGAGACCGGGTGCTTCACCGGTACCGCGAGCGAACATCACTTCGATGTCAGGGCACGGTGATGCTGATGCAGCCTGTGTCGGTAGGCAGAACTGCATCGCTGTTGCGACGACTGCGGCGACGAAGAATCCAGCGATCGAACGCAGGGCACATTGCGCCACTGCCGATTTCGAGTGCCACGCCACCAGCTGAGCGTTGACGGATCGGTTCTTCCCCATTGAGGCGACTCCTAAGGTTACGCAGAGTGCAGGTGCACACCGGTGTCTCCTGACATTCGGAGCCCAGAGCCGCCCGGATGGATTGCGGCCAACGGCAGCTCGCTCGGGTTGATCTTGCGCGGATGCGTGTCCGCCTACCACGAAGTGTGTCAAATGAGGTTCCCCCGGATGGTGGACACCGAGATAGCGGGATCGAAGGTTCCGCTGGATGGATGTCCCCATGTCCCGCAAACGCAGGTCGTTCACGACCGAGTACAAGGTCGAGGCCGCCCACCGGATGATCTTGGGGGAACTTTGCGGCGAATCAACAAAAGTAGAGCGCTACTCGTTGATGGCCGCAGAGTGCGCGACCTACGAAATCCACCGGATGGCCAGGCTGCTCGACATCTCGCGCTCCGGTTTCTACAAGCATCAAGGACGCAGTGTGCGAACACAATTGAACAAGCCTCGGCAGCGGCGTGCGGATCTGGAAATGAAGATAAGTGAGATCCGCAAGGTGTCCAACAGTGTCTACGGTGCGCCTCGGATCACGGCTGAACTACGTGCTGGCGGCGAGGTCATTACCGAGAAAACGGTCGCGAAGATCATGTGATCGCTCGGCGTCGTCGGCATCAGCCCTCGCACCTTCAATGTGCGGACCACCGTGGTCGATCCGTTCGCCTCGTTCCCGGACGACCTGGTGCTACGCCGGTTCGATCAGGGCCGCCTCGATGCGGTCTGGACCTCGGACATCACCTATCTGACCTTCGGGGAAGGTGATATGTACCTGTGTGCGATCACGTCGGCGACATCACCTATCTGCCGTTGGAGTTCGGTGGCAACCTGTACCTGGCGACCGTTATCGACTGCAGTTCACGGCGGGTGGTGGGCTAGCGATCACTGACCACATGCGCACCGAACTCGTTGCGGACGCCCTCACAGCTGCTCGTCTGTCGCGGGGTGGCCTCGGTGGCGCGATCTTCCACATCGATCACGGATCAGTTTATACATCAGAGGATTTCGCGTCGCTGTGTGAGCAGTTCGGAGTGTGGCAATCGATGGTGCGGTTGGCACGAGTGCAGATAATGCGTTGGCCGAATCGTTCAACGCCGCCCTCAAATGCGAAACTCTGCAGGACCGGAACAGGTGGACCAACGGCGGTGAGTGTCGACGCGAGGTGTTCCGGTGGCTCACGCGCTACAACACCGTCGTCGCCACTCGTACTGCCGGTACGTCAGCCCCGCCTCCTCCGAGGACAGCCTCACCACCGGTAACCTCAATGCGGCCGCGTAGCCAGAATTCCCCCGTGTCCAACATCCGGGGTCAGGGCCCGTTGTCGGCTGACCCGGGCGATCGGATCCGCCGCAAGGTTCTGATCCGCACCCGACGGTGCCGGTCGCATGAAGGTGACCATAATCCGTCAACTTGCTGAGCTTGTGGGATTTCGTTCACACATTGGGCTCTGGCAAGCGCATTCACGTCAGCAAGAGATGACACCCTAAGCAAAATGCCGAATATGACACGTCCGGAATCCTGCAGGTAGGTCGATCGGGACATGACACCGAGAAGCGGAACCTACACCTACCTGGTGACGTTGTCTCCGGGTGGCAGTGCGCGCACTGCGATTCCGTTGACGAAGCATCCCTCGGCGCCGACAATCCTCGGTGTCAACAGTCGAGTCGGAGTATCCACGGAAACTTAGACGTCCTAGTCCCAATAGGCGTGGTTGGTCGCCAGTTCTGCAAGTCTCTGATCGCAGACCCGTCGGTCGTCCATAAGTGGTGAAGAAAGGAGAGCGTTCTGAGAATGGGATGCCTTGAATACTGGTGCTGGAATGAACTTTTCATAGCTTCTGAGTCTGAACAATCCAAGATTGTCCAGCCACGACGCGATGGGTTACGCGTTCCGTGGGTCAATCGGTACGGTGCTCGCAGCCGCAAAATGTGATGCACCGTGCTGCGGCATACTCGTCACGGACCGCCTCGACCCCGAAAGGCTTGGCAGCCAATGCAACCGCAGCTAGGTCGGCTCCGTCGATGCTGGCATACCGGATTGGTTGTCTCCGTATGCAGGAGCCATCGTCGATCATGCGGGCGAGCAGTATCAGCTCGGGATCATCCACGGGAATCGGTTGCGCGGGTTCGGGTAGGTGCCGTGCTACGGCGATCCTCGCTCCAGATGCGAGCTTTCCCAACGGGACCCACTCACCCAGAGTTCGTACCTGCTGTTCGGGTCCCGCTTCGAGTCGTCGGCCCGACCCCGATCATGCTGGCCCCCGCGATCAATCCTGCCGCAACGACCTTCTTCATACGTGCTCCCCTGTTCGGTTCGTGAAGGAATCGAACTGTTCGACCCCCGCCTCGCACCCCAGGGCTGCGGACGCGCGATTACTCGACGTACACGGAAACGTAGGCGTCGGTGAGGGTCCCCACGCCTGCCCCGCCGAGGCAGGTGGACGAACCCTGCCTGTCCGGGCTGAAGGAACCGCCCCACGTCCCTCGGTAAGGGCCGACCGCCACGATGGGGAACATGTTCGGAACGAAATGCAGTCCGAAACACTCGGTGACCACGGTGTACTCCCGGCGAGGGGGAGCTCCGAAGTCGTGGCAGGTCGCCGTCGCACTGACGAGGTCGCGGGTGATCGAGCAATCCTGTGGTGCGGCTCGAGCTGTTCCTGGGCCGATTACCGCGCTGAAGCCGAGCACGGTCGCAGCAGCGACGGTTGCCCTTGCGGCGATGATCGCTGTTCGTTTCGTTCGATTCATGCGTATTCTCCCGAGTCGCTGACGTGACCGTTCGTTCATCGATAATCGGGCGCAATCCCGCAGTCGTTACGACAACGAGAGCGGTGGCGAGTGGTGCCGGAACGTCGTGAGCGCGCTACTACTCGTACAAGGAGGCTTCTCCGGCAGCTTTTCGGTGTGGCCAACCAGTCTGGCGGGTTGGATCCGTCTGGCCCGGCGGTGGCCACAGGAGATGGGCAATCGACCGGAGCAGCGATTTCAGCATGTATGAACATTGGCGGAACCGTCACACCACATCAAGGTCCACTCAGCAGTTGCTGGAGTCCGAGGCGCCGTTCGCGGGGGGGGATGAACGTAAGAGTTCTAGAGAAACCGCACTCATCCACGGCGCGAAGTATCCGGGCCCGTAACCGACAGTGCCAAGCCGCCAAATGCAGTGCCGACCAACACGGTCAACAATGCTGTACCGAACGATCCACTGGTCACCCACACCAGCCCGAAACCAATGGTCAAACCTATCGAGCCAGCGATCGCTCCGCGTTTTCGATTCGGCTTCAGTGTTCACGATCGCACACCCGGACCCGGTAGATGGGGTTTGCGGGCCGGATTAGGGCAAGGTGGTTCGTCGCGCACGCTCGGGACGTACGCTGTCAACTCGATGGCAGTGGCGTGGAAATTCAGGGCGAGCGACCGAGCCGATGCGCATTGGATGTCGGAGTTGCGTGCAGAAGTGATGCGCCACGACCTCGAAAGGTTGGGCCGTTACGACCAGGTTCGGGTTCGTCGGCGCTTCCTCGACGCATTCGTTCCCGCTCATACCCGTGTCATCGTTGCCGACGGCCTCGACGTCGGTCTTGTTGCCGTTCGGCCCGAGTCGGATGCTCTATGGCTCGAGCACTTCTACCTCGCCCCGTCGTATCAAGGACGGGGCATCGGTCGTGACGTTCTCGCACACGTGTTGCGAGAGTGCGATGGTGTCAGACCTTTTCGGCTGAACGTACTGCAGGGCAGCGCGGCGCGCCGTCTGTACGAACGTCACGGATTCACACTCGACCACGAAGACCCAGTTGATGTGTACTTGATGGCTGGTCCTGCCGAGGTCGAGCGCCACAGCGATTCTGGTACCGGTGCGTGAATTCGTAACCCATTTCTCTGGCTTTCGCCCCGGGATTGCCGATACGCTGAGCGGAGACAGCTTCTCCTGTCTCGCCGCGGTTGCTTCCGCAGGCCTTCCTCGTGGCATCTCTGATGCCGGCATTGATTCCCTCGCAAGGGTCACCCTGTGCCCGGATCAAGTGCGCCAGAATGAAAGGGTCAAACCTGATGAACACCAACATGATTACCGTGGGTGCTGAGCGTGTGATGGTGGAGAACATGCTCGACCACAACCGCAAAGCACTGATCCAGACCGCAAGTGGACTGTCCGAGAGCGCGGCTCGCCAACGCCGTGTCGCATCCCTGACGACACCGATCTCCCTGATCAAGCATGCGGCCGCCGCGGAAAGGATCTGGTTCCAGCGTTTTTGGGGTGGGCTCACAGAATCCGAATGCGATGGATACTCGCGCCGAGACGAAGGCACCTTTTCGGTCTCTGCTGATGAATCCCTGGAGGACGTCATCACCGAGTTCGAGCGTGCCAGCCAACGTTCACGTGAGATCGCGTCCCGGTTCCAACTCGACGACACAGTCGAGATTCCAGGCGAAGGGTTGGTCAGCATGCGGTGGACGCTG
Source organism: Rhodococcus sp. NPDC058521 (assembly GCF_042719695.1). Taxonomy (NCBI): domain Bacteria; kingdom Bacillati; phylum Actinomycetota; class Actinomycetes; order Mycobacteriales; family Nocardiaceae; genus Rhodococcus; species Rhodococcus sp. NPDC058521. Next base: position 406,732 of record NZ_JBHXNL010000002.1, on the reverse strand, counting down.
CTTCTCATGATTCAGGAGTTCGCCAGGCACGCAGGTCACGGCGATATTCTCCGGGAGCAGATCGACGAGCCGACCGGGCGCGACAGCCGACGGTAGCCTCCCGACCTGCTCCTAGCGCAGGTTGCGGTCGAACAGCGCCAGCAGTTCCCGGTAGTGACGGGCGTCTGCTGCGGCGTCGTAGGCGGCGGTGTCCGATTGGGTGAAGCCGTGTTCGACACCCTCGTAGGTCTCGGTGCGGTGGCGCACGGAGGCGTCGTCCAGTGCTTTGTCGAACTGGGCGACATGTTCCGGGGTCATGTGGGCATCCTTGCCGGCATGGGCGAAATAGATTTCAGCCGTGATGTTTTCGGCTGCCAAGTGCGGGCCGTCGGGACTGTCCGTCACGAGCGGTCCGCCGTGGAAGCCGCCCACGGCCCCGATGCGATCGGGGAACATCCCGGCGGCAAGGACGGCCAGGCGCGCACCCATGCAGTAGCCGGTGAGGTCGACTTTTCCTTCGGTGACCTCACCTCGGGAGACGTGGTGAGGTACTCGAGGTAGGCGCCGACGTCGGCCCGTAGGAGCTCGGGTGTGAGCTCGCGGATCATGGGAACGACTCGCTCGAATAATTCCGGCCGGCCGGAAGGGTCGATGAAGTCCGGAAGTTCGACCACGGGGGCGCGGCCGTGCCGGTAGTAGGCGTTCGGGAGCAGGACGGTATACCCCTGGGCGGCAATGTGATCGGCCAGTGAGCGCAGGCTGGGTCGCACACCGAACCCGTCTTGAAGCACCAGTACGCCAGGGTGTGGGACGCCGTCGTCCGGGTAGGTGAGATATGAGTCGGCAACACCGTCGGATGTGTGCACACCGATCGATCTGCTTTGCGTCGTGGCACCTGTAGTCATTGCTTCACACGGTAGTACTTCGGACGGGTAACGGCACTACTGGTTGCAGAGTGACATCGGTTGTGGTTCACTCGAAGTGCTTGCATGACGCAATCACCCGGAGGTGGAACCATGATCCGCGGAGTTCTTGCCCAGTGCACTGTTACCGACCTGGATCGCGCCGAGGAGTGGTATCGGCAAGTGTTCGAACGTCCCGCGGACGCCAAGCCGATGCCCGGCCTCCTGGAATGGCACCTCGGCGACGCCTTCGGAGTGCAGGTGTGGGAGGAGCCGGATCGCGCGGGTCGCTCCTGCGTCGTGCTGAAAGAAACCGACATCGACCACACCGCCACGCGTCTCACTGCTGTGGGAATCGAACACGACGGTCCGCAGCCCGGCGGTGGGGCACGAATACTGCAACTCGCAGACCCCGACGGCAACCGCGTGGTGTTCGCGGGTGTCTGAGCCCACCCTGTCGACCTGAACGTCGGTCGAACCACGATCGCCGCTTCGAGGCGTCGCTGCGAAACCGGCTCGCGAAGGGCATCGCCCACGCTACGGTCACAGGATGAAGCTCCGAATTGTCGCGGCGTCCCTGGGTGCTGCACTGGTGGCCGTTGCGGCGCCGTTGTCGCTGTCCGCGCCATCGGCAGCTGCGGCTCCCGCACCGTGTGCCGATATCGACGTGGTGTTCGCCCGCGGCACCGCCGAGCCGGCCGGCCTGGGCGGCACCGGCACGACATTCGTGGAGGCGTTGCGAGCGCTGGGCGGGGGTAAGTCGGTGAGCTCTCATGCCGTCGGTTATCCGGCCAGTGCCGATTTCGGCAACCACGCCGCCTTCGCCGACAATGTCGTGGACGGCATCCGCGACGCCCGCGCGCACATTCAGGACGTTGCTGCGAACTGCCCGGGTACGAAGATTGTGATGGGTGGATACTCGCAGGGGGCCGTCGTGAACTGGTACGCCACGCTGCCCAGTGTCCCGGAGATCATTCCGCCCGAATATCGGAACAATCTTCCTGCGTTGTTGCCGCCCGAAGCTGCCGACAATATCGTCGCCGTCGTCAATTTCGGAAAGCCGTCCGCTCGCTTCATGCAAGACGCGGGAGTTCCGCCCCTCACCGTCGATGCGGCGTATGCACCGAAGACCGTGGACTATTGCATCCCGTTCGACAACATCTGCGACGGACAGCCACTTGCTCAGCCCAACGCGCTGCACGTGTTGTATGCAGTCAACGGAATGACGGTGGAGGGCGCACAATACGCATTGAGCCGTCTGTAGGTGTGGGAGCGATGACGAGCCCCTCCAGTGCGGTCCTGTTCGACGTGGACGGGACGCTCGTCGATTCCAACTACCAGCATGTGGTGGCGTGGCAGCGGGCATTCCATGACATCGGAGAAGCGGTGCAGGCGAGGCGGATTCACGAATGTATCGGCATGGGCGGCACCTTGCTGGTGCAGGAGCTTCTCGGCGATCCGTCGGACGAAGACATGGATGAGGCCAAGCGTCTGCACTCGTTGTACTTCGGTGAGTACTCGGAGTCCCTGCAGGTGGTGCCGGGTGCGCGAGACCTCGTCCGCGCTGTCCACGATCGTGGCCTGCGGGTGGTGCTCGCGTCGTCGGCGGGATCCGACGAGTTCGAGGTGCTGCGGTCGATCCTCGACGTGGACGAACATATCCATGCATCGACCTCGAGTGCCGACGTCGAGCAGGAGAAGCCGGACCCGTCACTGGTCGAAGCGGCCTTGAAGAAGGCGGGCGTCCCGGCGGGTCGCGCGGTGATGGTCGGTGACGGGGTGTGGGACGCGATCGCGGCGAAGCGCGCCGGGGTACCGACGATAGGAATGCTCAGCGGTGGGATCGGCAGCAATCGACTCATCGAGGCGGGAGCTGTCGCCGTGTACGCGGATGCCATCGAGCTGCGTGATCACATCGAGTCGTCGCCCATCGGTGCACTCGGGAAGCAGGATCGGCGACCTGGGTCGAAGGACTGACGCAGGTGCTGGACGACGCGTCTCACTTCGAGCGCCCGGGACGGGAAACCTGCCCCGGGCGCGGCTCGATCAGGGAACGAAGACCTCGGTGGAGACAGGGATGCTCGGGCGAACGGTGAGCTGAACTCGTCCTGGGCCCGTACCCACGTAGGTCGTATGCGGGACGTGTGCCGTTGTTGCCGGCGGGGACGAACTGGTTCACCGATCCCGACTGACCCGTGTCGAGGTTCTTCCAGCCGATGATCGTGGTGACGTCGTAAGCGCGGATGGTCGGTGCCCAATCGCCGAGTGGTGAGAAGCCCTGCGAGATCCGCAGTTCAATGGAATGGACCGCGCCCGAACGTCGGAGTGGTCCCATAGAGGCCCGTCGAATGCGGTTTACCGACGGATTGGATTCCGGCGCAGATCCCGTTGCCCAGTGTCAGGACGGGAGGCAGGCTGACATCGTTCTGAACGCACGATCTCGGCTCTACGTTGGGCCAGTCGAGCCGGCAATAATCGGCGGGGCTGCATTGGCGAAGCTCGGTGCGGCCACGAACAACGCAGCCCCATGAGACCGGTAGCGGCGACGGATACGGACTTGCGTGTTATCGACTTGCCCTCGACATCGCGGGTGCGTCGGTTTCTCATTACCCGACGTCGCACATCGGTGTGCATTTGCCCTTTGGTCGGGAAAATGATTGGACTCGCTCTCGGATCGAGCGTTAGCGTGTGCGGACCGTGACTTCACGCCAGGAGGTGAGACCCATGAACGCAGTACGTATGTGGGTGCTCCCACTCGTGTTCACGGTTCGGCGAACAACATAGGTGTCGCCGGGAGCGCCTCGAAACCAGGCACTCCCGAAAGGCGACATCATGCAATTCACTTCTGAAACCACCACTTCCGGCACGCTGCCGAGCGGCGTCATCGAGCGCACATTCACCCTGGGCGACATCACTGGCGTGCTGTGGCTGCCGGATTCTCGACCCATCGGCGCGCCGCTCCTACTGTCGGGGCATGCCGGCGGCATGCACAAGAAGGCTCCCGGATTGGTGGCCAACGCGACGCAGTGCGTTGCGACATACGGGTTCACCGTTGCTGCAATCGATGCACCCGGGCACGGCGACCGGACGCGAAACCAGCAGGATCAATATTGGGCCGATGCCATCCATCAGGCACGGTCGGCCCGCGAGCCTATTGCCCCCATCGTCATCGACTACAGCTTGTCGGTCGCCGAGCGTGCGGTGCCGGAATGGCAGACGACGCTCGACGCATTGCAGGCGATGCCCGAGATCGGCGTCGACACCAAGGTCGGCTACGGCGGTGTGACGCTGGGCGTCGTGACCGGGATCGCGTTGGCAGCAGCGGACTCTCGTATCGCCGCGCTGAGTCTCGGTGGAGTGTTCGTGAACGATTCTCTGATCGACTCGGCGCGAAAGGTGACAGTGCCGGTCGAGTGCCGCATGCCTTGGGACGGAGACGAATTCGAACGAGATGCCGGTATCGCACTGTTCGACGCCTTCGCCTCGAAGGAGAAGGCGCTGCACGTGTACTCGGGTAGGGACTATGCGATACCCGAACACGAACGTGACAACTCGGCCAGGTTCCTTTCCCGGCACCTCGTAGGACAGCCGCCGACTGCGTGACCTGACCTGCGGGCGGCGACACAACCCCCGTGAGTGGTTGACGAGTCCAGGGGCCCGTCAACCACTCACAGGGGTCAGTCGACGGAGAACGTACCGAAGCCCGGCACGATCGTGTTGTCGTTGTCTGCGGTAACGGTGGCGACAATTCTGCCGCTGCCGGTTTCGACGTCCACGGGTTCGGTGCGCGCCTTGTCCGATTCGAGTGTCGCCACTCCGCTGGCTCCGGTGCTGAGGTTGCGCCAGTTCACGTGGATCTGCGGTGCGGTGGCGAACAGGCTGGCAATCGGATCGGAGACGGTCAAGGTCGTGGTGCCCTCTTTGTCGGACGGACCGGCCGCCGGGTGTACGAATGCCGTCGTCGGCGCCAGGTCGTCCACGTACCGCAGGAATACCGGAGTCTGGAAGACGGTCGTCGACGACGACTCCAAGCTCGAGTTGCCGCCGGGGATGGGTTCCTCTGCCGGAGCCGCATTGGCGATGCCCGCCGATCCAGCAATGCCGATCGCGATCCCTGCCGCAATGGCGAACGAACGCACGGAAGTCCTGTTGACCAACTGCATATTGCTACACCCTTCGTCATGTGGATTTGCCTGTGTCGAGCATCGTCAACGTAGCCGTTATCGTTACCGAGCAAAACGATCGTTTCACGTTCAATCTGATTTTCAGTACTTGCGCGACGACCGACGAAGGGTCGCAGTCTCCGAGACGCCGAAGACGACGACACGTGTGTCGGGAGTGCATGCACGCCAACGGTGTTTCACGTGCGCATCGACATAGAGGGAGTCTCCCGCCTCGAGTTCCTCGGACCACTTGCACGGGACGCTCGCAGTGTCATCAATGCCGAACCCGTTACTACATAAAGCAGTTCGTCGCTCTCGTGCGTGAACTCGCGATCGTCGCGGGCCATCCCGCTGAACTCGAGCCCCTTCAACAAACGATTCCCCCGGACGAGCGATCGCGCTCGACCGTCGGCATCTGCCGATATGCCCATCGAACGATCGTCTGCTCGTGAAACAGGCACCTGGTAGGTACCTGCTTCGGCAAGCAGCGAAGTGGCGCTGATGCCAAGCGCATCTGCGATCTTCTGCAACGACCTCAGGCCCGAACTGGTGAGCCCGCTCTCGAGCTGACTCGAGAACGACTGGGAGAGACCGGTCTGTCGTGCGAGCGTGGACAGTGTCAGATCCTGTTACAGACGACGACCACGAAGCACACCTGGCAGCCGCGCTGTTCGTACGCCGATCCCCTGTGAGTGGTTGACGAGTCCAGGGACTCCTCAACCACTCACAGGGGTGGGGAACCTTGCGTGGCAACTGAAACGGCTCATGTAACAGAGCTAGTTGGCCCAGCACTGCCCGCCGCGTGAGGGGTCGTGGTAGTAGCCCGGGTAGCACGGCAGCGAGTACGGGTCGTCCGCCGCGGGCGGGGGTGGCGCCTCCGCCGGTGCGGGCGCCGGCGCAGGCGCAGGCGCAGGCGCAGGGGGACCGCCCTCCGGTAGGCAGGGGCCGTCCGGCGCCGGCTGGTGACTGTAGCCCGGGTAGCAGGGCAGAACGTCAGGCGCGCCGGGAGCGGGAGCAGGTGCCGGCGGCGGTGCCGGCGCGGGTGGTGGCGCCTGCTCGACCGGCGGTTCCTCGGCGGCGGGCGGAGGGGTCGCCTCGTCCTGCGTGGTGGGCTCCGGGCTGGTCGTCGAGGGGGCCGTGCTCGAGGCGGCAGCGCTCGGCGACGCTGCGGAAGAGCTTGTCGACGTTGCGCCGGAGGCGGGAGGGTTACTGATCTCGGGCGTGTTGGTCTTCAACTCACCGCCCCCGCTGATCACCCCGGCGAGTCCCCAGATCAGGAGTACAGCCGCAAGAACTCCCGCACCGATCGCCGCGAACTTCCACCGCCGGTCCCGGCCCGGTTCGGCAGCAGCGGGCTCATCGGCAGCTTCGGGAATCGGCCGAGCGCCGGGGCCCTGATCGATCACGTGAACGACGCTCCCCGCGGTGCGTAGCCCCTGCTCCCCTCGGTCGAGAGCGCGAACGGCCAGGATCGATACCGAATGATCGATTTCGGGTCGGAGAGCATTCGGGGCCAGAGGTGCACCCGCGGGATCGCGGGGTGCAACCGGCAGTCCACCGACCGTTTCCACATTGCTGCCGGCGGTGCGCGCGGTTTCCCCGCTCAGTGCCCACGTTCCGGTCAGAAGCGCATACAGAACCGCACCCAAGCCCTGCACGTCCGCTCCCGGGTCCGCATCGGCGGGCACGGCGGGGAAGGCGAGTACGGCGTCGCCGGCCCTGTTGATTCGGATCCGGTCCGGGTGATCGATCGACAGCGCACCCTGACCTCTGTGTGCGAGTTCGGCCGCGGATGCCAGCGCCCGGACGGCGTCGGCTGATACGGCGGGTGACGACTCGGCGACTTCGCGCAGGGACCAGCCTGGCGTCCACTCCGCAACCACGATTCCGTCTGCATTACCGGTCGTGGTAACGTCGAGGATTCGCGCCAGTCCCGGACTGTCGACCTGACCGAGACGCAAGGTCCGTTCCAGCACCGAAGCCTGGTCCGGACCTGCGGGAACGATCGTGAGCGCAACTTCACGCTCGAGAGTCGAATCGAACGCACACCAGAACTGGAAGCCTTTCGCCGCGCCCTTTGACGTGAGTAGCCGGTAGCGACCAGCACCGATCATCGCACCGGGCGCTGGTCGCGACGGTTGCGCGCCGCCATGCTCTTCGTCTCCATGCGTCGAATCAGTCATCTCAGCCATCTTCCAGTTTCTGGCGAGAGATGGCCAGTTTCACCGTCGGCAGGCGTCCGTGTTGGTGACGAGGTTCAGCTGGGCAGCACTCGGCTGAGCCAGTCTGTCGTGCCGATCGGAAGGAAGTTCATGATCGAGTTGACGAGGTCGTATACCTCGGGTGGGTAGAGCATGATGGTGATCCCCTATCGCGTCGAAGGTCGGGTGTTCGGGCCGAGAACGATGGCGCCGTTCCGGTCGGTCGGAATGGAGTTCTGATCGATGTTCTTCAGCGCCCTGCCCAGTTTGTCGCGCATTGTTCCTCCCCCTCACGAATGCGTGTTGCACGATCATTGCAGACGTTGCGCTGGCCGGACTACATCGCCGGTACTGCGACCTCACATTCGGGCGCTCCCACACGTCTACTCTTCGATGACTGTGAAGATTCCGTTCGAGCGGGCTGTCGAGCAGCACGGCGCAACCGTGCTGCGAGTGTGTCGTGCGGTGCTCGGTTCGGGGCCCGACGCGGATGATGCCTGGTCGGAAACGTTTCTCGCCGCCCTGCGGTCGTGGGATGTGCTGGCAGACGACACGAACGTCCAGGCGTGGCTCGTGCGGGTGGCGAAGCGGAAGGCCATCGACGTCACCCGTGCACGCGGAAGGTCGCCGATTCCCACCGAGACGCTCCCCGACGTCGCCGATCACTCGGTCACGCTCGTCGAGGACAGCGATTTGTGGGACCGGGTGTCGGCGCTTCCCGAGCGTCAACGGCTCGCGGTCGCCTACCACTACTTCGGAGGTGTATCGCACGTCGAGACAGCCGAACTGACGGGTAGCACCCCGTCGGCGGTTCGAAGAGCGGCCGCAGACGGAATCGACAAGTTGCGAGCGAGCTTCGAGCCGGGAACGCAAAGGAAGAGAGACATCCATGAACGCGATGAACAGCACTGAGCGCGAAGACGATGTGGCTGCACTGTTTCCGGTCACGCCCGATGCGCTGGCACGTCTGCACGAACAACTCGAACACCGAGCGCAGGCGGACGGGTTGATCGACATCGCTTACCGAACCGTGGATTCTCCGGTCGGAACCTTGCTCCTGGCGTCGACGACGAGCGGACTGGTTCGCGTCGCGTTCCAGCGTGAGGACTTCGATCGGGTCCTCGAAGCCCTCGCGGAGAAGGTCAGTCCGCGGTTACTGCGCGCGCCCGGTCGCCTGGACGGCACCGCGCGACAGTTGGACGAGTACTTTTCCGGCGCCCGCAGAACGTTCGACTTGCCGTTGGACTACAGCCTCTCCGCCGGGTTCCGGCAGGTGGTGCAGCACTACCTGCCGCACATCGGTTACGGGTCGACTGCCACGTACAAGGAGGTTGCCGAATCCGTAGGCAATCCCCGAGCGGTGCGAGCAGTCGGCACGGCGTGCGCGACCAATCCACTCCCGGTGGTGGTTCCATGCCACCGGGTGCTGCGCAGCGACGGCACCCTCGGCGGATATATCGGCGGCCTACAGGCCAAAACCGCTCTGTTGCAATTGGAGACGTCGAAATGACTACGTACGAACAGTTTGTCGACCCCTGGCGTCGACGCGTGGACTCCGCGGACTGGGGAGGCATCACGGCCGAGATCGACGACATGGGCGGTGCCTTGCTACCGCGCTTGCTCTCGGACGAGGAGACGCAGGACATCCGCACTCTCTATGTCGACGACCGGCTGTTCCGCAGCACCATAGACATGGCGCGACACCGATTCGGGCAGGGCGAGTACAAGTACTTCCATTCGCCGTATCCGGAACCGGTCGAGCGTCTCGAGCAGGCGCTGTATCCGCACCTGCTGCCGATCGCCCGGGATTGGTGGAGTCGCCTCGGACGAACCGCGCCCTGGCCGGACACCCTCGACGAGTGGCGCGACCAGTGCCACGAGGCAGGTCAGCGTAAATCGACAGCGATCCTGCTCCGATACGGTGCCGGAGACTGGAATGCCTTGCACCGGGACCTGTACGGCGATCTCGTCTTCCCGCTGCAAGTGGTGATCAACCTCAACGATCCGGGCATCGACCACACCGGCGGAGAGTTCCTGCTCGTCGAGCAACGCCCCCGCGCGCAGTCCCGCGGCAGTTCCTTCACCGTCCCGAGGGGCCACGGGTACCTGTTCACCACTCGGGATCGGCCCGTGAAGTCCGCGCGTGGGTGGTCGGTTGCTGCCATGCGACACGGTGTTTCGACGGTTCGAAGCGGCGAGCGCCACACTTTGGGTCTCGTCTTTCACGATGCCGTATGACGACACTGTTCGGTGACGACGCCCTGCCTCGTCCTCCGCAAGAGGTCGCGCCGGGAGCATTCCTGGTGACCGGATGGCTGGCGGTTCGACAGCAACAGTGGATCGTCGACCGCTTCGAGGAGTGGGCGTCCGGCCCGGTGCCGTTGCGCGGAGCGAAGGTTCGTGGGCACGAGATGTCCGTGAAGACGGTCTGTCTTGGCTGGCATTGGCGTCCGTACGAATACACGCGGACCGCGGTCGACGTCAACGGTGCACTGGTACTACCGGTTCCGGACTGGATGGTGCGTCTCGGCCGACGCGCCCTCGCGGACACGGGGCATCGCGCGGCCGACTCCTACACACCGGATGCGGTCCTGGTGAACTATTACGACGCGGAAGCCCGGATGGGCATGCACCAGGACAAGGACGAGCATTCCGGCGCACCGGTCGTATCCCTGTCGATCGGCGACACGTGCCGATTTCGGTTCGGGAACAACGAGAATCGCAACAAGCCGTATCGTGACGTAGCTTTGGTGTCCGGTGACCTGTTCGTCTTCGGTGGGCCCGCGCGGTTCGCCTTTCACGGTGTCCTCGGAGTGCAGCCGGGGACGGCGCCTGCAGGTTGCGGTCTCGACTCCGGACGGATCAACATCACCATGCGAGAGACCGGACTGACGTGAGACGGGTGAACCACCACAGCGACCGGAAGGCTTTCATCGAATGACCGTGGACGATCGGAACGGTACCGACGCGGTGCGTTGCGAGGACGGATTGATCAGGCCGGCGTGGGCGGCAACCGATCCTCTGCTGCGGGACTACTACGACACCGAGTGGGGAATGCCGGTACGCGACGAATGCGGCATGTACGAACGCATCACGCTCGAAGCGTTCCAGGCGGGACTGTCGTGGGCGACCATCCTGCGTAAACGGCCCGCATTCCGGGCGGCATTCGACGGTTTCGACCCCGAGAAGGTCGCGGACTACGCCGAGGCCGATCACGATCGGCTCATGTCGGATGCCGGGATCGTCCGCAATCGCGCGAAGATTGCCGCCGCGATCACGAATGCTCGCGCCACCGTCGCGCTCCGCGAGAAGGGCGGTCTCGTCGACTTCGTCTGGTCGTTTCGCCCGGATCGCACTCCCGAGCCGACGCTCCTTGCCGAGATCCCGACGAAGTCGCCGGAATCGATTGCGCTTGCGAAGGCGCTCCGCAAGGAGGGGTTCGCGTTCGTCGGGCCGACGACGATGTTCGCGCTGATGGAGGCGATCGGGATCGTCGACACCCACCTGCTGGCCTCGCACCGACGCGGAACCTCGGGAGTCTGGCCTCGCTGAGAGAACCTCCCGTCCGATCATTCCCCGGACGTCTGCCCGCGCAGTAACGTGGCCGAAAGGCTCGCGGTACGGGGGTGCCGGGGCAGTCCACGGAGAGGGAGACATGGCTGTCGAACAGCGCGTACATGCATTCACCGACGACGTAATAGGCGATCTCGACGCTGTAGCGTTGTCTGCGCAGATTCGAGACGGGCACCTGGGGCGGCGTGAGGTCGTGGAAGCGGCGATAGCCCGCGCTCGCGCTGTCAGTGCGCTCGATGCGGTTCAGTTCGAGTGCTACGAGCAGGCATTGGCGGAAGCCGAACGCCCGCGTGGCGGTGCGTTCGCCGGGGTTCCCACCTTCGTCAAGGACAACGCCGATGTCGTCGGGCTGCCGACGTGCCACGGATCGGCTGCCTTCGATCCGCATCCGGCGAAGAAGAGTTCCGGCCCGGCCGAACAGTTCCTGTCGCCGGGGTTTGCCCTGCTCGGCAAGTCGACTCTGCCCGAGTTCGGGCTCACTGCCAGCACCGAGTTCGTCGACCGTCCACCTACTCGGAACCCCTGGAACACCGAGTACTCCGCCGGTGCTTCTTCCGGTGGCTCGGCTGCCCTCGTGGCAGCCGGGGTCGTGCCGATCGCCCACGCCAACGACGGTGGCGGCTCGATCAGGATCCCTGCCGCAGTGAACGGCCTGGTCGGTCTGAAGCCCACTCGATGCCGGATGCTCGACCAGCCGGGGGTGCGCCGGCTACCGGTGAATCTAGTGAGCGAAGGCGCTGTCACCCGGACAGTGCGCGACACCGCTCACTACTTCGCGGCGGCCGAGCGCTACCGCCCCAACGAGACCATGAAGCCGATCGGCCTCGTCGAAGGTCCGTCCGACCGTCTGCTCCGGATCGGAGTGGTTCGGCTCGATCTCAGAGGGTTTCCCACCCACCCCGAGATTGCGGCCGTGACCGATTCTGCCGCAGACGTATTCGCTGCCATGGGGCACGAGGTCTCGGAATATCACGTCGAGTTCGATCAGCGTCTCGTCGACGACTTCAAGCTTTACTGGTCCATGTTCGCCATTGCGATGTCGGCATCCTTCAAACTTGACCACGGGCGGCATTTTCATCCGAGTCGCCTCGACCCGTTCACGAAGGGGTTGGCGCAGAACGTATTACGCAAACCCGTGGGGCTGGTTTCGGCGATTCGTCGGTTGCGCGGCGCAACGCAAACATACGAAGAACAGTTCGAGAACGTGGACGTCCTGCTCACGCCTGTGCTAGCGCAACCGACTCCCCTGCTGGGAGAACACAATCCCGCGCAGCCGTTCGAGCAGCTTTTCGCCACCCTCGTCGATTACGTGGGATTCACGCCGATCAACAACGTCGGTGGCGGTCCTGCAATATCGCTGCCACACGGGCACCTGTCGAGTGGACTGCCGGGTGCGATCCAGCTGATCGCACGCGCAGGTGATGAACGAACACTGCTGGATCTGGGATACCAATTCGAGGCGCAATCGCCGTTTCCGCAGATCACCGCCCCTTCCCCTTCAACTATATAGCGGGGTGGGGGCCTTGCGGCAAGGTCCCGGTGTCGGCGCACAATCACCCGCACACCACGAGGGAAACGAGTGATCCATGTTCGATGTGATCGTCGCCGGCGCGGGTCCCACCGGCCTGATGCTTGCCGCAGAGTTGAGACTGCACGGAGTTCACGTGCTCGTTCTGGACAGGGACGAAGAGCCGACCAGGGTGGTCCGTTCGCTGGGGCTGCATGCTCGCAGTATCGAGATCATGGACCAGCGGGGGCTGCTGGAACGTTTCCTGGCACTCGGCAAGAAGTATCCGGTCGGTGGGTTCTTCGCGGGTATCCGCAAACCGGCACCCGAGAACCTCGACACCGCGCACCCTTACGTGCTCGGTATTGCGCAGACGATTACCGATCGACTGCTTGCCGAGCATGCGGCAGAACTCGGCGTCGAGATCAGGCGTGGATGTGAGCTGGTCGGCCTGAACCAGGACGATGATGGGGTGACCGTGCGCCTTGCCGATCATTCCGAATTGCGCTCGACCTATCTGGCCGGCTGCGACGGTGGACGTAGCACCGTACGAAAGTTGCTCGGCGTCGATTTTCCCGGTGAGCCGAGCCGGTCCGACACGCTTCTGGCCGAGGTGGAACTGTCCGCCACGGCGGAAGAGGTCGAGGCCGTGAACGAGGCGGTCCGCAAGACCCAGGTGCGATGCGGCGCGGTGCCGCTGGGGGACGGGGCCTATCGCGTCATCGTTCCCGCCGCGAAGGTCGCCGAGGATCGGCGGACCGGCCCGACCCTCGAGGAGCTGAAGGAACAATTGTCGGCGGTCGCGGGCACCGACTTCGGTGCGCACTCGCCGCGCTGGCTGTCTCGATTCGGCGACGCAACCAGGCAGGCCGGGCGGTACCGGGTGAGTCGCGTGTTTCTCGCGGGGGACGCGGCACACATCCACCCGCCGATCGGTGGGCAGGGGCTGAACCTCGGTGTGCAGGATGCGTTCAACCTCGGCTGGAAGCTGGCCGCGGTGATCGACGGGTGGGCGCCCGACGGACTGCTGGACACCTACGAGGTCGAACGGCACCCGGTCGCCGCAGCGGTTCTCGACAACACCCGCGTGCAGATGCTGTTGACGTCTGTCGATCCGAGTGCCCAGGCCGCGCGGCGACTGGTGTCGGAACTGATGGACTTCGACGAGGTGAACCGATACCTGACGGAGAAGATCATCGCGGTCGGAGTGCGTTACGACTTCGGTGACGGTCCGGAGCTCCTCGGCCGCCGGTTACGGGACCTCCCGCTCAAACGTGGTCGACTCTACGAACAGATGCGCAAGGGTCGCGGGCTCCTTCTCGATCAGACCGGACGACTCTCGGTGGAAGGATGGTCGAATCGGGTCGATCACGTCGTCGACGTCAGCGAGGACCTCGACGCGGCTGCGGTACTCCTACGTCCGGACGGGCACGTGGTCTGGACCGGAGATGATCAGGAAGGGCTGCGCCACAGCCTGTTCGAGTGGTTCGGTGACGATACCGACCGTCACGGGGTAGGCATGCCGCCGTCCACGTGAATTGTCGCGCCGACCACGTAGCTCGACTCCGGCGACGCGAGAAAGACGTAGGCAGGCGCGAGTTCGGTAGGTTGACCGGCCCGACCGAGTGGGGTGCTCTTGCCGAACTCTGGCAGCTTCTCCTTCGGTTGTCCGTCGCTGGGTTGGAGTGGCGTCCAGATCGGCCCGGGCGCCACCGCGTTGACCCGAACGCCCGTCTCTGCCAGCTGGGTTGCCAATCCCTTCGTGAAGTTGTTGATCGCCGCCTTGGTGGACGCGTAGTCGAGAAGGAGGGGTGAAGGCTGATACGCCTCGATCGAGGTCGTATTGACGATTGTGGCGCCGGCGGGCAGGTGTGCGAGTGCTGCGCGAGAGGTGCGGAACATCGCCAGGATATTGGTCTGGAAGGTCGTCTCGACTTGTTCGTCGGTCAGTTCGTCGAGGCTCGGCACCGCGATCTGTTTGCCGGCGTTGTTGACCAGAATATCGAGGCCACCGAGCTGCTCGGCCGCAGCCGCGACCACCTGCCGACAGACGTTCGCCTCCGTCAGATCTCCCGGTAGCGTCACCGCCTTGCGCCCGGATGCCGTGATGATTCGGGCCACGTTCTCGGCGTCTGGTGTCTCTTCCTCGAGGAAATTGATCGCGACATCGGCACCCTCTCTGGCGAACGCGACGGCGACGGCAGCTCCGATCCCCGAATCGCCACCGGTGACCAGGGCCTTTCGTCCCACCAGGCGGCCGGTACCCCGGTACGAGAATTCACCGATGTCGGCCTTCGGGTCCATCTGCTCGTCGAGCCCCGGCTCGGCCTGGTGCTGCTCCGGTGGCTCGATCGTCGGGTACCTCGTGACCGGATTCTGGAACTCGAGCTGATCTGTCCGGGTGGTGTTCGCGTCCTGCGTCATGGCGTGCCTTTCTCGATTCGGACTGGTCCTGAGCGTCGCCGGCGGCGAAGAAGTGTTGCACCACACGATCGATGACGAAGCCCAGTACGACGGCGCAGGCGATGCCGATGGCGGCGGCGACAAGCGGCTGATCACTGAGCCACCGACCGAACAGGGTCGCGATCGCCACGGAGTACAGCGCCCAGGTGATTCCGGCGACAACGGTCAACGGAAAGAACTTTCGCCGTGGGTACTTCGTAGCACCAGCGACCATGTTGACCGCGATACGGCCCACGGGGATGTAGCGCGCTGTGACGATGAGTACCGCAGCGCGTGTGTCGAGCAAGCGCCGAGCCCACGCGAAAGTCTTCTCGATTCGCGGTTTTCGCATCCAGGCGAAGCGGTCCGTTCCGATGGCGGCACCGATCGTGTAGGCGATGTTGTCCCCGATGATGGCGCCTGTTGCTGCCGCGACCACCAGGAGCCAGACCGAGGGCTGTCCGGTCGAACTACCGATCGCAGCCAGTGCTGCTATCACGGATTCGCTGGGTACCGGAGGGAAGAAGGCATCTACGATGCACACGGCCAGCAAGGCGAAGTACACCCATACGGAGCCGGCGGCTCCGGTGATGAAGTCCTGCAATGCACCCACGTCCGACCCTCCTCGTCACGTCTGCGTCAGGCGAATGCCCATTCTGCGAATTGTTCACACAGTGTGTACGGAGTATCACGCTGGGTACTCGGCCGAACCAGACGCACGCCGAAGTCGGTGAACGCTGTGACCCACGAAGGTGTTTGCATATATGACTCACCAAGAGCCCACGCCGTCCGATCGGCCGCGCGCTCAGGAACCCGGCCGTAAACGCACGTGGACGCTGGTCATACCTGCGGTCGTCGTGCTCGTCGTACTCGTCCTCGTCGTGACGCTCAACGGTGATTGGCAGTGGGGTCTGAGTCCGCCTGAAGTCAGCTGCCGAGCAGGCCGCGTTCGTAGGCGACGGCCACCGCAGCTGCGCGGTCTTTCACTCCGAGCTTGTCGAAGGCGTGCGCCAAGTGCGTCTTGACGGTGGCCTCGCTGACGAAGAGAGCGGCGGCGATCTCCCGGTTGGAGCGGCCCTTGGCAACGTGCGCGACGATCTCCTGCTCGCGGATGCTCAGCGCGTCCGCCCCCGAACGCACGCGGGAGACGACCCGAGTCGCGACGGAAGGAGACAGCATCGACCTGCCCTTTGCTGCAGCCCGGATCGCGGCGAAGAGGTCGTCCCGCGGCGCATCCTTGAGCAGGTAGCCGGTTGCACCGGCATCGAGCGCGGCCATGATGTCGTGGTCGGTGTCGTACGTGGTCAGCACCAGAACGTTGGCTCGGGATCTGCGCCTGGTCAACTCGGCAATCGCTTCCACACCGCTGCCACCCGCCATTCGCAGGTCCATCAGTACGACGTCCGGGTCGAGTCGTTCGACGTGCCGGATCGCATCCGTTCCGTCGGCTGCCTCGCCGACCACATCGAATTCCTCTGACGCATCGCACATTCCCCGCAGGCCGTCGCGGACGACTGGATGGTCGTCGACGATGAGCAATCGGATGACATCAGACATCGGACACCGCCGGGACGCGCAGCGACACTGCAGTGCCGTGACCGGGTTGCGATTCGACCACGAGTTCGCCTGCGACCCGCGAAGCGCGGGTGGCCATTCCAGGAATGCCGAATCCCCCCGACACTCGGCTCCGAACAGCCGCTGGATCGAATCCGGTGCCGTCGTCGCGAACATCGAGCAGTATCTCGCCCTCCAGATGCGACACGGTGAC
This sequence comes from Rhodococcus sp. NPDC058521, assembly GCF_042719695.1. Lineage (NCBI taxonomy): Bacteria > Bacillati > Actinomycetota > Actinomycetes > Mycobacteriales > Nocardiaceae > Rhodococcus > Rhodococcus sp. NPDC058521. The sequence goes on along the minus strand of NZ_JBHXNL010000002.1, from coordinate 390,197 downwards.
GGCCACGCGGCCAGCGTCCGCGTGCCGAGCGACATTGGTGAGCGCTTCCTGTGCGACGCGCACCACGGCAGCCTCCACTTGCGCATGGACCGGCTGGGGTTCCCCGGTCACCACCAGTTCGGTACGGGTCGGCTGATCGATCGAGAATTCGGCGACGACCCGTTCCAGCGCACGCTCGAGGCCCCCTTGTTCCAGAGGAATCGGCGCGAGGCCCTGCACCGAACTTCGCGCCTCACGCAGTGCGTCCCGTGCCAAGTTCGCCGCCCTTCGTCTGTGCCGGCCCGCCTGTTTCTCCTCGCGGGCATCATCTGCGGCCTGAAGTTGGGTGATGATGCCGGTGAGGCTCTGGGCAATCGTGTCGTGGATTTCCAGTGCGAGCCGTTCACGTTCGTCGTGGACCCCGGATTGCCGTGCCTGAGTGACCAGTTCGGCTTGGAGGCGAGCGTTTTCCTGCAGCGCTTTCTCGAGTCGCATATTGGTGCGCTCCAACTCCGCGATCGTATCGGTGCGTTCGTTCGCACGGTCCACTTCACCCCAGGCCAGCCGAGCCAATCCGAGCACCAGCGCCACGTTCACGAAGACGAGCCCGACGAAGATCGCCGCCTGCACGAGGCTGTCCGGGGGCAGCCCTCCCGACTGTGATCCGGCGACCGTGACGGCTGTCGCGACCAGAGGTATCCAGCTCCACCGTCGGGGAAGGTGCTCGTCGGCGTCGAAATAGCCGATGACGGCGAACAACACGAAGAATGGGTTCAGCCAGGTCAGTACGAAGGCGATCACGGTACGCAGCGCGAGGTAGATCGCACCTATCCGATTGTCCGGGGCCCTGCCCCACCGCCGATCGACGCATATCCGATGAAGCAGCGCCGCCGCGAGCACGAGGCCCACGATGGGTCCGTAACTGTCCCCGAGCGGCGCAATGTGTGCGGTCAGGGTTGCGGCGACACACGCCAGTGCCAGCATCACGTAGGGGCCGTACCGCACGATCCGCGCCCACCTGCGGTCGAGTCGGTTGCGGCCGAACTCGATGCTCTGGCTCAAAACGCCTCCTCGGCTCACTCCCACCGGAAGTATCGCGCAGCGAGGGTGCCGGTGGCGACCGCCCACGCGGAAACGACGAGAACTTGGCCCACGGACGGCCAGCCGCCCGCAACAGTGGCGTCGAGTGCGAGCGCCCCGGCGCCCAGCGGTGTCCACTCCACCACTGCCGCCAACAGATCCGGCATGACCGACACCGGCACCCACAGTCCCGCGGTGAACAGCAGTGGGAAAGTCGCCATGGTGCCGACGGCGGACGCAAGCTTGGCCGTCGGTACGAGACTGCTGACCAGGCCACCGATCGCCAACACGGCAGCCATCACCAACGCCACGACGAGAACGAAGCCGAACTCGTTCGCCGGGAGACCGACGCCATAGAACACCGCCGCCACCATCAGGGCGAGCGCGCCACCGAGCAGTGCTGCCCCACCGTGAATGACGTACTCGGCGCGGAGCAGGTCGCCAGGTCTAGCCGGAGTCGTGGACATTCGCCGCAGGATGCGCTGCTCCCGATAGGTCGCGACGACAGCGGGCATCGACGTCACCGCAGCGAACAGGGCGGCGACGATGAAGGTCACCGGCACGTACAGCGAGAGAGTCGAGATGCCCGTGTCTGGGTCGATCTTCCGGAAATCCGGGACCAGTCCGAGTATTCCGATGAGCAAGGGCGGAAAGACGATGATCCAGAAGATCGAGGCCGATTCACGCGCAAAGAGTTTCAGTTCGGTGCGCAGGACGACGGTTGCGGTGCCGGGCATGTCAGGATTCCTCCCTATCGGTAACGAGCTCGCGATCCGGCACCGTCGAGGCAGTATCCGTGTCGGTCAGATTCAGGAACGCGTCGTCGAGGGTCGAGTCCTCGACTCGGAGTCCGTTCGGGATCACCCCGTGGCGGCTCAGGAATTCGAGAACGTCGAGCACGGCTGGATCGGTGAGATGCAGGTCGAGGTGCCCGTTCGCCCGCGCGTGAACATCGGTCACGCCGGGTATCGCCACGAGGTCACGCTCCGAAAGTGGTGTCGACGGCAGGAAAGACATGGTAGTCGGTGTGCCGGTCCGGCCGATGATGTCTCTCGGGGACCCCTCCGCCACGATTCGGCCGGCCGCGACGATGACCAGGCGGTCACACAGACGCTGCGCTTCCTCCATGAAGTGGGTGACGAGAACGACTGTCGTGCCGCCGTCGCGTACGTCCTCGATCACCTCCCATACGCCTCGCCGAGCCCGCGGGTCCAGCCCCGTGGTGAGTTCGTCGAGCACGGCGATGCGGGGTTTGCCGACGAGTGCGAGAGCGATTGCGAGACGTTGTTTCTGACCGCCCGAGAGGTTCTCGTAGCGCTCGTCGAGTTTGTGTCCGATGCCGAGACGATCGGCGAGATCGGCTCCGTCCACGGGAGATTCGTAGAAGGAGGCGTACAACGCGAGGGCTTCACGTGCGGTGAGTTTGGCTTGGAGACCGGCGTGCTGGAGCTGTACTCCCAGCAACCGCGTGAGCGCACGCCTGTCGGACGTGGGGTTCAGGCCCGCCACGCGCACCGATCCTCCGTCCGGGCGCCTCAGTCCGGCAACACATTCGACGGTTGTCGTCTTACCGGATCCGTTGGGGCCGAGGATGCCGACCACTTCGCCTTCGTCCACGCTCAGGGTCAGACCGTCCACGGCTGCCGTGGATCCGTAGGTCTTGTGCAGGTCGAGCACTTCGATGAGTGACATACCATCAGCGTCGTGCACCGTGCCCGCGACCGGCATCCGCCGATCGGCTACGTTTCGTCCGCCGGTCGGTGGCTACCGGGGAGTCGTGCGCTGTTGCGCCTTCGACGAGATTTCTCGTTCCACCCCGTCCAGGAGCAGTTTGAGCGCGGATTCGAAGCTGTCACGGTAGGTGTTCGTGCTGCCCTGTTCGGGACCGAAGGCGTTGCTCTCGATCGCGGTCAGGAGGGCGGGAAACCGGGAGTAGTCGATCAACGTGTCGAGGTGGACGGCCTGCTGCTCCCACCACTGCTCGATGCCCACGCCTGTCGTCCGGATGAACTGGTCGTTCTGGGTTGCCGCGCCGGCCGATCCGCGGACGATGTGGTCGATGGCGGAGTACACGTCCAGGGCCCGCCGTGGAGTCAGCCCGGTGGAAAAAGCTGCGGCAACTGCGGCATCGAGCCGTGCGGTGGCGTTGGGTCCGATCGAGATGCGGTCGAGGGGCAGTTCGAGCATCCACGGGTGGCGGCAGTACAGGTCCCAGTCTCCGCGGGCGGCGAACTCCAGCTGATCGCGCCAACTCTCCCCGCCTTCGTGGGCGAAGGAGGTCTCGGCGATGACCGCGTCGACCATGAGTGCGAGCAGCTCGTCGCGGCCCGGCACGTAGCGATAGAGCGACATCGTTCCCATTCCGAGCGTCTCGGCTACTGCCCGCATCGAGAATTCGGACAGTCCGGATGCGTCGGCGAGCCGGACCGCAGAAGCGACCACTTCGTCGCGCGTGAAGGCTCGCTTCGGTCCTCTCTTGCCCGCACTCGGTGGTGCCCACAGCAAGCGAAGCAGGCGTTCGGGCTGTTCAGGGACCGATGTGGAGTCGGTGAGGCTCATGCTCGAAAACCTCCTGGCGGGTGGACCAATTATCTGGGTACACTCTACTCGGTAATGCTCTGCGTACGGCATACCCTGTTTTCCGGGGTTGTCGTACCCAGGTCGTACGCTTCGGAACACGAACCGCTGAACAAGGAAGGTGGACCCATGGCTGCGCATATGATTCGCGCCAGAGGGCTGGTGAAGCACTACAAGAAGGTTCGCGCGCTCGACGGGCTCGACCTCGATGTTCCCCAGGGGAGTGTGCTGGGTCTGCTGGGTCCGAACGGGGCGGGGAAGACGACGGCGGTGCGGGTTCTCACCACGCTGCTCGAACCCGATGAGGGATCGGTCGAGATTGCGGGTGTCGACGCTCTCGCCGACCCGGATGGAGTTCGATCCCGAATCGGGCTCGCGGGACAGTACGCAGCGGTCGACGAGTATCTGACCGGCTTCGAGAATCTCGACATGATCGGTCGGCTCTACGGTCTCGGAAGGGCTGAATCGCGTAGTCGGGCAAGGGAACTACTCGATCGATTCGACTTGTCGGATGCCGCGGACAGGCCGTCGAAGACGTACTCCGGCGGTATGCGGCGTCGCCTCGACCTCGCCGGCGCGCTGGTGGCAGCACCCCCGGTGCTGGTACTCGACGAACCGACCACCGGACTCGACCCCCGCAGCCGCATCGGCATGTGGGACGTCATCCGAGAACTGGTCGACAGCGGGACCACTCTCCTGCTCACCACTCAGTACCTCGAAGAGGCGGACCGTCTCGCCGACGAGATCGTGGTCATCGACCAGGGCCGAGCCATTGCCAAGGGCACCGCCGACCAGCTCAAGCGCAATATCGGGGGCGACCACGTGGAGCTCGTGGTCGCGAAGGCGGCAGACCTTCCGGCTGCACGCGAAGCCGTCGCCGCGATCACAACCGGGCAGGTCAAGGTCGACGAATCGACACGTGAACTCTCGGCACCGGTCGATGCCGGGGCAGAGGCGCTGATGCGGCTGCTCAGACGGTTGGATTCGGAAGGCATCGGCGTCCTCGACGTGGGTGTTCGGCGTCCGACGCTCGATGATGTGTTCCTCACCCTCACCGGTCACGGAACAGAAGACAGTGCCCCGGACGCCGATACCGATTCGGCAGCAGGCGCTCGTGTGAAGGAGACGACCCGATGACCGCCACCTTGACCCGCACCATCTCGAACAGCGGAACCATCGCGAAGCGAAATCTGATCAAGATCAAGCGAGTGCCAGAAGTGATGGTGTTCGTTCTGATGTCGCCCATCATGTTCGTACTGCTGTTCGCGTACGTGTTCGGCGGTGCGATCGACCCGGGCGGCAGCGTCAACTACCGTGAGTTCCTGATCGGCGGAATTTTCGCTCAGACAGTCATTTTCGGTTCGGTGTACACCGGGGCGGGACTGGCCGAGGATATGCAGAAGGGCATCATCGACCGTTTTCGATCTCTCCCGATGTCTCGATCAGCCGTATTGATCGGCCGGACGGTGTCCGATATCGCCTACAACCTGGTGTCTATCGTCATCATGGCGCTGACGGGCCTCTTGGTCGGATGGCGAATCCGTGGATCGTTGATGGATGCGGTCGCGGGATTCGCGCTACTGCTGCTCTTCGCTTACGCGTTCAGCTGGGTGATGGCGTATGTGGGCCTGCTCGTGCCCAGCGTCGAGGTGATCAACAACGCCTCGTTCATGGTGATCATGCCGCTCACGTTCGTCTCCAATGCGTTCGTGCCGCTCGAGTCGTTCCCCTCCTTCCTGCAAGGTTTCGTGGAGTGGAATCCGGTCTCTGCCGTGACTCAGGCAGCTCGCGAACTGTTCGGCAACACGGACCCGTCGATCCCGGTAGCGGACGTCTGGTCGATGCAGAACCCGATCGCATACACCCTGATCTGGGTCGTGGTCATCCTCGTGATCTTCGTTCCGCTCTCGGTGCATCGCTACCAGAGCAAGCGCCAGTAGTCCTGGTGAGGGGTGCCCCCGGTGGGCGCCCCTCGCCGGCATCCTGGGACGCTCTGTCCCCCGTGGGACAGAGATACTTTGATGAAACCATGGCAGTGGCGTGGAGCTTCAGGGCGAACAAGCCCTCTGACGCCGAATGAATGTCGGAGGTGCGGGCCGAAGTGATACCCCCAGGCCCCGAACGCCCGGGGCATTACGACCCAGTGCGGGTTGGAACGCGTTTCTGGACGCCTTCGCTCCGCTCATACGCGCGTCATAGTGGCACGTCGACGAGGACAGCTGGTGGAGTCGGTCGGCTGGATCATCATCGGTGCCAGGCTCGTCGCTTTCCTCGTACATCAGGTTCTGGTCGGTCGGGACCACGCGTGGGTCGTGTGGCCCACGCTGATCCTGACATTGGGTGTGCCGCGCATGATCCTGGACTTCAGTGACAACGACGAAGCGGTCTTCGAAGCGGTGAAGGAGTCGGATGCCGATTCGCAACAAGCGCCTGAAGAAGGCGTCGAAACGGCTCCGCGAACTCGAAGAGGGCCTACAGTACCGTCATCGGTAAACAGGAGCGACGGCCTGACAAATCGATGGAGCCTCGGCTGTTGAGGACGTAGGTTCGTGGTGACGTTCGTAACCGCGCCAACGCGAAAGGCCTCTCCCATGACCGATTTCGCCGACCCCTCGATGATTCTTCCAGTAGACCCGGTGGACGCGGTCACGCGTGGAAACCTCGACGTATATCTGCCCGAGACGGAACGCCCGGCGCCGTGCGTCCTGATCCTCCACGGCTTGTTTGCCGAACCCCCCGAGGTGATGCCGCGACAGTCGAGCTTCTTCCGTGACTACGCAAGCCATCTTGCGCGACGAGGGTTGGTGGCCGCCGTGATCGACCACGATCTGACCGAGGGGCTGCGTGTTCCCCAAGCCGTGGCCACGGTCGCACAGGCCGTCGAGGTACTACGAAATCAGCCCGAGGCCGACGGCGACGAGGTCGGTCTCTGGTTCTTCTCGGGCGGCGGGGTGTTGTCGTACCCGTTCCTCGCGAAGCCGGAGCCCTGGCTTCGCTGCGTGGAACTCACCTATCCGATGTTGCCCGCCGACGAGTTCCCGGAGTGGCCCACCGTGGACGAGGTGATCAGCGGAGCTAGCTCCGTTCCAACGTATTTCACCGTCGTCGAGAACGAAGTCCCGATATTCGCACCCGATCAGAAGGCGTTTGTCGAGCGCGCACAGAAGGCGGGCATACCGGTCACCGTGAACCTCGTTCCCGGCGCAGAACACGGCTTCGACGTGTTCGACGAGAGGTCCGAAGCGCGGGATGCGGTGGCCGCCGGAATCGACTGGATCGTGAAGACGCTCGGCTGAATCCGAACAGCCATCGCGGCAGAGTCCTTCATTCAGCAGGTTTCGAGCTACCCCACCAGCGGCGCCCTCTCTGCGGCGGTCCCGGCGGCGAAAGCTCCGGATTCGTGCCAGGCCTACCTGGCACGTAAGCCGTGCTCGACAGGGGCGAAAAAGTCACGCGCCAGCGAGGTGAGTTCGGTGCCGGCCTTGTCGGGAGTCCCTGTGCGAAGGTTGGTTGTGGAGCGTATTCGGCGCTGAGCTACAGGAAGCGAGCGTCGTCGTCGCGGAGTCGGCCGACCAGGCGCAGCGCAAGGTCCATTCCCGAGGTCGCGCCGGCTGCGGTCATGACGTTTCCGTCTTCGACAACACGTTCGTCCACCGGCGTTGCACCGTAACCACTCAGCAGGTGCCGTACCGACCAGTGCGAGGTCGCGCGCCGACGTCGAGCAGTCCCGGTGCGCCAAGCGCGACCGCTCCGGTGCACACGCTCGCAACCGTGCCCGCTGCGGCGAATGGCTGACATCGCGGCCGCATCGGCGAGAAGAACACCGGTGTCGCCTCCGGGTACGAGGAGCACTGTCGGCGCGGGCGGGGCGTCGTCGAGTGCCGTCGTCGGCATCACTGCCAGGCCTCCCGCGCTGATGGCCGCCGTCCGGGTGGCACCGGTGGTCGCGACATGCACTGTCGCACCGAGCATCGACGCCAGAAAGTAGTGGGGACCGATTGCGTCGAGGGTGTCGAATCCTGGGTGAACGACGATGACCACGTCTTCCTCGGTGGTGAAGGTCACGCCCGGGCGCGCGGCGGGCGCGTCGCGTGCGGTGACGGATCGTTCCCAGGCGTGCTGTGCAGCAGGGTCATCGGTGTGGTCACTGACGTGGTTGTCGGTCATGATTCTCCTGAGTGTGGTCGGCACGAACGATGTGGGGCGCCCAGTCAGGGGGTTGATCAGGCTGGAGGCGTGAACACCGAACACCGACAGCATCTCCGTCGGTGCCTGCCACAAACTCACCACGCGTTCGGGCGCTGAATTGAAGGTCAATGTGCGTCCGCAGTTCTGCACCGTCACCGGACAACCCGCAGCTGTGGATCCGGCCGATTCGGACGGTGTACCCAGCCAGGAAGTCGCAGGAATAACCCGATCGGTTCCCAGGCCGGCGAGATACCGCACGTGCTCGGGAACTTCTCTCGTGCCGGCCCGACTAGTGACAGAGAAGGCCCACAGCTTGTGTGGCCCGAGGAGAAGGAACGAACCGCATGTCCACCAGTGAAATCGATCGACCGCCAGCGCCCGGTGACAGACCGCCACCGGAGCCGAGGGCGCCTCTGTGGCCGCAACTGCGGCCGTTCGTACTTCGTCTTCACTTCTATGCGGGCATCCTGGTGGGCCCGTTTCTCCTCATCGCTGCGGTGACGGGTCTGCTCTACACCGTCACCCCGCAGCTCTCCGATTACGTACACCGCGACGAACTGACGGTCGATCAGGTCGGTGAGCGCGCGCTTCCGCTCGGTGAGCAGGTTGCCGCTGCCCGCGCCGCCCACCCGGAAGGCACGATCACCGAGGTGCGGCCACCGATCGACGCCGAAGGCACCACCCGCGTGGTCCTGGCGGTCGACGATGTGCCCACCGATTATGGGCGGACCGTGTTCGTCGACCCATACACCGCACAGGTGCGCGGCGAGCTCACCACGTTCGGCGAGTGGCTCCCTGTGCGGGCATGGATCGACGAGCTGCACCGCAACCTGCACCTCGGCGATCTGGGCCGCAACTACAGCGAATTGGCCGCGAGCTGGCTGTGGGTGGTCGCTCTCGGCGGGCTGGTGCTGTGGATCTCCAGGGTTCGCCAACGCTCCGGCTCGGCGGCCAAGGCAACCAAGGCGGCACTGGTCCCGGAGACGAATCGAAAGGGCCGCACGCGGGCACTGTCCTGGCACGGGACAGTCGGGGTGTGGATCATCGCAGCACTGCTGCTGCTGTCGATCACAGGTCTGACCTGGTCACGGCATGCCGGAGAAACGATCGGTGACGTGCGGACGGCGTTGTCGTGGACGACCCCGTCGGTGGAGACCGATCCGACGGGATCGGGTACGGGTGGCGGTGGCCATCACGGTGAAGCCGCAGCACCGGTGACCGATTCGGTCATCGACGAGGGCGTCGGTATCGACGGTGTCGACGCCGCGGCTCGGGCCGCGGGACTACAGACGCCGATGGAGATCATTCCTCCCGCGGGTGACGGACAGGCATGGAAAGTTCAAGAGGCCAAACGCGATTGGCCGACTCGCTACGACTCGGTAGCGGTAGATGCCGACTCTGGTCAGGTGACCGACAAGGTCGAGTTCGCGAACTGGCCGTTCATGGCGAAGATGACCAACTGGACCATCGACGCTCACATGGGCATTCTGTTCGGTCTGGTCAATCAGATTCTTTTGGCGCTCACCGCCATCGGACTGATCGCGGTGATCATCCGCGGGTATCAGATGTGGTGGCTGCGCCGCCCGACTCGCGCACGGGGACTGACGTTCGGACCACCGGCCAAACGCGGAGCGCTGCGACGGATGCCGCCGTGGGCGGCAGTGACCGCGGTGGTGATCGCGGTGCTCCTGGGCTGGTACATGCCGTTGTTCGGGATCACGCTCGCAGTGTTCGTCGCGGTCGACGTCGCGTTGGGTGTGCGCCATCACAGGCGATCCCGCGGGACCGCCCTCGAAACTGCGTCGCTGCCTGCGCGTGAGCGAAACGGAACGATTCCAGGCGATCAGTTGCGGGAAGGGCACATATCAATGGTCGATTCGACTGAAGGACGGGACAAGGCATGATTGCTGACAGTTCCCTGCGATGGATCTGCACCTTGTTGTTCGTCTTTGCCGCCGCATACTGCGTGTATCGCATCACGGTGGTACGGCGAGCGACTGTGCGTATCGATCACGGCTTCCATCTGGCGATGTGCGCGGCGATGATCGCGATGGCGTGGCCGTGGGGTCTGGGTGTTCCGCTCGTGCCGCAGGGTGTGTTCTTCGCTGCAGCGACCGTGTGGTTCGCGGTCGCGGCGGCGCGCACTCGCGCCGCACGGGGTCACAGCACCGTCGACGAGCACGTCCACGGTCTGGCGATGGGTGGCTATCACGCGTTCATGATGGCTGCGATGGTGTGGATGATCGCGGTCATGGCCGGATGGCTTCCGGGCGCGCCCGCGCACGATCACGCGGCCGAACCCTCGATGGAGGGTATGGCCGGGCACGGGGGCCACGTACCTGGAATGGACATGAGCGGCCACGCACATTCGGCCGGCGCCGCGTCCGCGCCAGGGTGGATATCGGCAGTATCACTTGCGTTGACAGTCGCCTTCACGGTTGCGGCGATCGTGTGGTTGTACCGAATGTTCGTTGCCGAGCAAGCTGCCGCACTCACCGCGTCACCGACCTCGGCGGCGGCGCAAGGCAGAACCACGACAGCGGGTGGAACAGCAGTAGCGGTGCTCCGGGTGTCGCGTCTGCCGTCCGTGGCGGCAGCCTGTGAGGTGGCGATGGCAGGCGGGATGGCGATCATGATCGGTGCGATGTGACCCTCGAGGTTGCGGCATCGTGCACCCCTGTGACTTCACCGATGCCGCACTGACGTCTAATGAGGTTCCGTGACCGCAGTTCTCCGCACAATGTTCGGGCGTAGAGGCTTTTCGAAGTGCCTCGTCGTCGGGGCCCTCGCATGCACGGTTGCCGCCGCCGTCGTGGTTACGGTGGTCTCCGGCGAGAGCCGGTACTCGGCGAGTGGGGATGCGTTTCCCGGTGCGTTCACCGCGCTGACGTACGTTCTGGTCCGGTTGATCGCTTCTCTCACCGGCGCGATGACCGTGGGGTCGCTGGTACACGCACTGGTGTGCACCCGTATTACGCGCCGCGGCCGGATCGGTCCCGATGGGTACGGCTCCTTGTTGATCGCGAGCCGATCGAGTGCGGTCTTGCTGGTGTCGGCGGTGGTGTTGATCCCGGTGTCGGCGGCCGACTCCACCGGAATCGGAGTCTTCGATGCCGTGCGGCGTGGAGTCATTGCCGATCTGGTCTCCCCGAACGAGGCCCCGAAGGCCTGGATGGTCACCGCGGCAGGAGCGCTGGTGGTCACCGTGATCACCAGGTGGACACTGAACTGGGTTCCGATGGCACTCGCATCGGCCGTCGCTGCGGTGGCGGTTCTTCCTGCGTGGGTCGTGGGCAATGCCGGGCAGGGCCACGATCACGACATTGCCACCAGCGCCGTGATCGTGGCGGTTCTTGCGTTGTCGGTGTGGACCGGGATGACCCTGTCCTTGCGGTCTCAGATCCGGCGCGGCGGTGACCCCGACGATCCGGATCTTGTTGTCGCAGTGTCGCGGTATGCGGTTGTTGCAGGATGCGCAGCAGTTCTCGTGGTGGGCCTATCGGTGGTGTTGGCGAGCATTCTTCTGCCGATCGGTGCAATATCGAGTTCCTCGTACGGACGCCTTGCCTTCGCCGTCGCTGCGGGGGTACTCGTCGCAGCGGGATGCGTCGTTGCCCTTCTCCTCCGCCGGCGTAGCCGCGGTCGGTCTTCGCTACTGGTAGCGGTCGTCTCGGCCGCGCTGCTGATGGTGTGGTCGGCTGCAGTATTGATGGCGGTACAACCCGCCCCGGTGTTCCTGACTTCTCCTGCCACTGTCTACGACGTGTTGATCGGATTCGAGCCCCCCGGCCCACCCTCGTTCGGCCGGTTCGCGACGTTCTGGCGATTCGATTTCGTCACCGGCAGCGCAGCGGTGGTGCTGGCTGTGGTGTACGTGTGGGCAGTTCTGCGCCTGCGTGGCAGAGGAGACAACTGGCCGGCCGGACGCATTGTCGCGTGGATGACCGGATGTGTGGCAATGCTGCTTGCCACGAGCTCGGGAGTCGGCGCGTACGGGTCGGCGATGTTCAGTGTGCACATGGGTGTTCACATGACCTTGAACATGTTCGTACCGGTGTTGCTCGTTCTCGGCGGGCCGGTCACCCTGGCCCTGCGCGCGATCCCACCCGCCCACGACGGCTCCATGCCCGGGCCACGAGAATGGATCGTTCTGGTCGTTCACTCACCGGTGATGAGGTTTCTGTCCAACCCCGCGGTCGCTGTCGGGTTGTTCGTTCTCTCGCTCTATGCAGTGTATTTCAGCCCGCTGTTCGACGAACTCGTCCGCTATCACTGGGGACACGAGCTGATGAACATTCACTTCCTCGTCACCGGCTACCTCTACTACTGGATCATCATCGGTATCGACCCCGGCCCCAAGCGGCTGCCCCATCTCGGACGCCTGGCGTTGTTGTTCGCAGTCATGCCGTTTCACGCCTTCTTCGGTATCGCGGTGATGACGATGGACCGAATCATCGGCGGCACCTTCTACCGCTACCTCGACCTGCCGTGGGTCCAGGATCTGGCGAGCGATCAGAGCTTCGGCGGAGGACTGGCCTGGGCATCGAGTGAGGTGCCGTTGGTGCTCGTGGTCATCGCGTTGGTTACCCAGTGGGCACGTCACGACCGAAGAACCGAGGTTCGTGAGGACCGGGTCGCAGACCATAACAACGACGACGAGCTCGAAGCCTACAACGCAATGTTGGCGCAACTGTCCCGCACGCGAAAGTGACATCTGCTCAACGTGTTTCACGCGAGTACGTAGTCACAGTGACGTAGTGGTCACTCCGAATGGTCGGTCGCAGTGCTGTGGTAGCGGCGCAGACGCAGGCTGTTCGAGACGACGAAGAACGACGAGAACGCCATGGCGGCGCCGGCCAACAGGGGGTTGAGCAGACCTGCGGCCGCGACGGGAATGGCGGCGATGTTGTATCCGAACGCCCACACCATGTTGCCTTTGATGGTTGCCAGGGTGGATTTGGCCAGGCCCAACGAATCCACGACGGCGCTGAGATCGTCTCGAACGACGATGATGTCCGCGGCACCGATGGCGACGTCTGTGCCGGCGCCGATCGCCAGACCCAGGTCCGCTGCGGCCAAAGCAGGTCCGTCGTTGATGCCGTCGCCGACCATTGCCACGGTCCGTCCTGATCGTTGCAGCGAGGTGACGATGTCGACTTTCCCTTCGGGCATCGTTTCGGCGATGACGTCGTCGATCCCGACTTCGTCGGCGGCAGCTTGGGCGGCGAACGCATTGTCCCCGGTTACCAGCAGGGTGCGCAGTCCAAGGGTCTGCACGTGTGCAACCGCCGCCGCGGCAGACGGTTTGATCGTGTCGGACACGATCAGTACTGCACGCACTTCGCCGTCAACGGCCAGATACACCGCTGTCGCACCGGTTTTCTCACTGTCGGCTTGCGCCTGCCGTAGTACGCGTGGAATGGGCCAGTCGCGATTCTCGAACAAGCGGCGCCGACCGATCTCGACCGCGCGGCCCTCGACACGCCCGCGTGCTCCCAAACCGGGCAACGCGGTGAAGTCGTCCACCGGCGGCACGGCGTCGGTGCGGGCGAGGGCTGCGCCGACGATCGCCTCGGCGATCGCATGTTCTGAGGCGTGTTCGACTGCCGCGGCCAAGACCAGCATCTCGTCGTGGTTCTCCCCGGGTGCGACGACGATGGATTCGAATGCCAGCGAACCGGTGGTGATGGTTCCGGTCTTGTCGAACACGACGGTATCGACGGCCCGCGTGGCTTCGAGCGCATGATGTCCTTTGATGAACACGCCGAGTTGCGCTCCGCGGCCTGACGCAACCATCAGCGCTGTAGGAGTGGCCAGTCCGAGCGCGCAGGGACACGCGATGATCAACACTGCAAGCGCGGCACTGACGGCGGTGTCGAGGTCGCCGCTGCCGAACATCCAGCCGGCGAAGGTGAGCGCGGACAGCACGAACACGATGGGAACGAAGACCCCGGAGATACGGTCGGCGAGGCGCTGTAGATCGGCCTTTCCCGACTGCGCGGCGTCGACGAGCCGGATCATTCCGGCCAGAGCGGTGTCCGCGCCGACTGCCGCTGCCTCGACGATCAGCCGTCCGTCCAGCACGACAGTCCCGCCGGTCACTGCTGATCCGGTGTCTTTGTCCACCGGTAACGACTCCCCCGTCATAGCGGAGGTGTCGACGGTGCAGCTGCCCTCGACCACGAGACCGTCAGCGGCGACGACTTCTCCGGGGCGGACGACGAACCGCTGCCCTTCCTCTAGCTCCGCCACGGGAATGCGGAGCTCTTCTCCGCTGCGCAGGAGCACCGACACATCGCGTGCCCCCAATTCGGCCAACGCACGCAACGCTCCGCCTGCACGGCCTTTTGCCTTGGCCTCGAAGTATCGGCCCGCGAGGACGAAGACGGTGACCCCCGCTGCCACCTCGAGGTAGATCGAGTCGCTCGCAACGATGGCGGCCCAGACGCCGCGGCTTTCGTCCGCCGTCGAGGTGCGAAAGAACATCGAGTAGACCGACCAGCCGGTCGCGGCGAGGATGCCCGAGGACACGAGCGTGTCCATGGTCGACGTGCGGTGTCTCACGCCCGCGAGTGCTGCACGGTGGAACGGCAGAGCGGCCCACCCGACGACCGGGATGGCCAAGGCCAGGAGGATGAACTGCCAGCCGATGATGCGTGTGCTGGGAACCACGGCGAACATGATCGACAGATCCGCGAGAGGCATGAACAACACCAGCGCCACCACGAAGCGCCGGAAGAGATCGCGCGTGCGCGCATCCTCGGTGGAGGTGTCGACGCGGGCGTGATCGACGAACGGTTCGGCTGCGTATCCGGCGGCTTCGACGACGTCGCACAGCTGCTCCGGTGTACTCGACGAGGGCGCTTCGATGGTGGCCACCGCGGTGGCGTAGTTCACCGACGCCCGTACTCCGTCGACCTTGTTCAGCTTTCGTTCGACACGATTGGCGCAGGCGCCGCACGTCATTCCGCTGACCGCGAGTGCGATACGAACGGTGTCGGTGGCATCCGGTGCATCGCCGCCGCTCGGGCCGACGGTCAAGGGCGCGCTCAGGGACATGTCGATCAGTTCTTTCCTCGGTACTGTGGAGTGTTGGGGCTGCGGCCGCTCGAACGTGCCGCCTCTACATGCTCACGATCACGCTGCGGGGTCGTTCGCGCCCCGCAGATGACCGCGACGACGCCCGTACCGCGCACCCTCGGGAAGGTCGATGTCGTCGTCGGTGTCCACCGGACGCCGGTGCGGAGACGGTGAACTCGGCCGCTTCTCCCGGCGTCGAACCATCACGCAGACCAGCACCCCGATCGCGATGGCGGCGTGCGAGGCGACCCGCTCGACGGTGACCTGGCCGGCGATCGAATCGGTGATCACGAACGCTGCCAGAAGTACGGTGAACGTGGCCAGCATGGGCATCAACCCGGCGGTGGCCGCAGGCCGACACGCAGCGATCAGGAAACCGACGCCGACCGCGATGTTCCATGCCGTGCTCTCGTTGAACAGATGCCCGGTCATCGCCGAAGACCCCATATCCATGGCATCACTGCTGTGATCGTGTCCGATACCGGCGACCTGGGCGACACCGAGACCGATCTGGGCCAGAGCGATCACCGCAAGCGCGGCCCTCCAGGGGTGATCGCGGGTTACCCACCGCAGTGCCCGCTGAGGCCGAGTCCGCGGTACGGGAACCCCGACCGCATCCAGAATGTCCGATGTCAGGTCCGGTGTCCGCACGGCCGAGCCCACACGGAGCTCACGGGTCAGTGCGGTGGTCGAGGCGTACCACGCCCGACATTGGGCGCAACTGTCGAGATGTTCATCGGTGCGCGCGGAGGGCACGGGCTCCCGTTCTCCGTCGATGCGCGCTGACAGAGCTTCGCGCGCGAGTGAGCAGTCCACCCCTACAGTGTCGCGCAGGGTTGCCGGAAAGTTCCCACCGCCTGTCCCCTATTCTGTCGTGCGTGACATCCCGGGCCGAGCACGACGCGCACACCACCGAGTTGGCGCTCGCTGCCGGCCGAGGGGATCACCGGGCACTGGAATCGTTCATCAGGGAAACGCAACGCGATGTATGGCGTTTCCTCGCGCATCTGAGTTCGGTCCCGGCCGCAGACGATCTGACCCAGGAAACCTATCTGCGGGCAATGAAGTCGTTGCCCAGGTTCGCGGCGCAGTCCTCGGCACGCACGTGGCTGCTCTCGATCGCACGCCGGGTGGTGGTCGACCAGGTGCGGTCCGCGCTGTCACGGCCCCGCCTCGTCGGCAGCGACGACTGGATCGCAGCAGCCGACGCCGCGCAGGCGGCCTCCGCTCCGCCGCGAAACGGCTCCGAGGACCTCGTCGAGGTACGCATGCTGCTCGCCGCCTTGCCTGCGGACCGACGCGAGGCCCTGGTTCTCACGCAAGTCCTCGGGTTGTCCTATGAGGAGGCGGCGAACGTGTGCGGGTGCCCGATCGGGACGGTCCGATCCCGCGTGGCGCGGGCGCGCGAACAGCTCATCTCCGCCACACGTGCAGACGGACAGAACACCGGGTAGCACCACTCGCGCTGATAACTTCCTTCAGGTTCGTTGCGCGGTGCAGTTCGGTCGGCGAGGTCAGATCAGACCGGATGCGGTAAGGCCTGCCCGCAGGCGTTCGGCGTGCTCCGGCGGTCCTTGACGAAGCGGCATGCGGAGCTGGTCCGATTCGATGATTCCCAACATCTTCAGGGCGGCCTTGGCCTGGATTGCGCCCTGGGAGGTGTGCATGATCGCGTCCACCGCGGGGATCAGTCGGGTGTGGATCTTTCGCGCGAGTGGGAGGTCGCCGCTGTCGACCGCAGCGATCATCTCCGCGTATAGGTCGCCCGCGACGTGCCCGACGACGGACACGATTCCGGTTGCACCCTGCGCCAGGTGGGCAAGATTGACGATGTCGTCGCCGGAGTACCAGAGAAGGTCTGTCTCGGCCATGAGCCGGCTCGCCTCGAAGAAGTCGCCCTTGGCGTCCTTGAGTGCCTTCACGTGCTCGATCTCCGCTGCGCGGCGAATCGTGTCGGTGGTGAGGGCGGTGCCGGTGCGGCCGGGGATGTCGTAGAGCATCACCGGGGTGCCGTCGCCGGCTTCTGCCACGAGTCGGAAATGTTCGAGGATGCAGTCCTGCGGCGGCTTGTTGTAGTACGGGGTGACGACGAGCAGGGAGTCGGCGCCCCGGGCGACCATCTCTCGTGCAGCTCGCGCGGAGTGCTCGGTGTCGTTGGTGCCGCACCCGGCCATCACGGACACGCGATCGCCGACCGCTTCGACGACGGCCTGCACGCAGGCGTAGTCCTCGTCGTCGGTGGTTGTCGGAGATTCACCCGTCGTGCCGTTTACCAAGAGCCCGTCGTGGCCGTGGTCGGCGAGGTGAACGGCCAGGCGTTGCAGGCCTTCGTAGTCGATCGATCCGTCTTGGTGCATCGGCGTCACCATCGCGGTGATGACGCGGCCGAAAGGGGTGCTCTCCATGATTTCCAGAGCCTACGCCGAGCTGCCGATTCCGTCAGCTCGGACCTGCGGTGACGGCTATCGTCACTGATATCGGTGCGGCGTGGACTCTGCGAGCACCGAATGGTTCGGAGTACGGGTGTGCACTGAACGCCAGAAGGGAAGTCGTATGCCCGTCCTCGAGTGGAGCAAACGGCCGGCAGAAGATGTCGAAGCTCGGACGCCTGCGGTCAACGTCCTGCGAGGGCTCGTGGCCCGTGCGACGACCCCGCTGCCCGACGACTATCTGCACCTGATCAATCCACTGTGGTCTGCGCTGAACTTCGAGGACGGGTCGTGGCGGTCCAGAAGGAGACCGAGGACTCGGCCACCGTGGTCATCGAGACGGGCTGGGGATGTCGCGGATACGTGTCCGGACAGTACCTCGGTATCGGTCTACAGGTCGGCGGCCGATGGCACTGGCCGTCGTATTCGCTGACGTCTGTCGCGGGGTCGGAGGAGGACCTGATCTCGGTGACGGTGAAGGCCAACCCGGGCGGGTTTCTGTCGGCCCACCTCGTCGACGGTGTCGAGCCGGGAACGATCATCAGATTGGCGGCGCCGAAGGGTGACTTCTCACTGCCGGAGCCACCACCGTGAAGGTTCTTTTCGTGAGCGCCGGCAGTCATCACTCCCGTGATCGCGATGTTTCGCACGTTGAAGACCCGATGACACACTCCGGAGAACGTGCATCTGCACTCCGCCCCGACCCTGAGAGCGTCATCTTTCCTCGACGAGTTGGTAGTGCTCGCCCGCGACGTAGACCACTACACCCTCGACCTTCAGCTGACGCGGTCGATGGGCAAGATCGACCTCGACGAACTGCACCGGCGCGTTCCCGAATGCAGCGAGCGGCAGTGCTGGGCATGTGGCCCGACCCAGCTGCTCGACGACGTCGAGCGCGTGTTCACCGACGTCGAGGCACGCGACCTCCTGCACATCGAGCGATTCAACATCGCGCGCACCGACAAGGGTGGTGAAGGCGGTGTCGTCCATTTCGCGAAGAGCGGTAAGACAGTCGAAATCGACGGGGCCACAACGCTGCTCGAATCCGGTGAGGATCTCGGCATCATGATGCCGTTCGGTTGCCGCATGGGTATCTGCCAGACGTGCGTCGTTCCGCTGGAGGAGGGCTACGTGCGCGATCTCAGGTCCGGTGAAGAACACCGAGAAGGCGAACGAATTCAGACCTGCATCTCCGCCGTGTCCGGCGAGTGCACCCTCGACCTGTAGGAGGAAATGGTGGCAATCACAGATATCGACGAATACGCCCATCTGACCGAAGCGGACGTCGAGGCGCAACCACCGGCGGCGAGCCCGCGTTGAAGCGCGATGGCGCGCCGCGCGTGACAAGAAGCCCGCGTGGGTCGCCGAAGCCGCCATGCTGGGCCTGGCGAAGATCATCGAGAACATGGAACTCGGGCACAACGTGATGCACGGGCAATGGGACTGGATGAACGACCCCGAGATTCATAGCGTTGCACCACGTCGACGTCGAGAAGGTGCGGGGAAGCAAGCCGCCAAGGACTACGTGATCCGAAATTTCTGGACGTACGGCGTCATCTTCTGCGGCCAGTTCCCCGACGGCGCAGAGAAGTTCACCGTCGCGGAGTACGAAGAAGAAGACCAGGCGCGCCGGTACCTCCGGACAGGTGCTCGGGTCGGCGAACTTCCACGCCGGACCGGTCATGCGATTCATGAGTGACAACCTGAGCCACCAGATCGAGCATCATCTGTTCCCGGACCTGCCGAGCGATCGTTTCGAGGAGATCGGTGTGCGGGATCGTGCACTGTGCGAGAAGTACGATCTGCCGTACACGACGGGTTCACTCGCCCATCAGTACTGGCTCACCTTCCGCAACATCGCGAAACTGGCGCTACCGGACGCGATGCTGGTCGCCACGTCCGACGACGCCCCCGAGACAGCTTCGAAACTACGTTCCGGTGTTCAGCTTCGAAACTACGTTCCGGTGTTCGTTCGGGCGTTCAGAACACCTTCGGTGTCGACCCGATCACCGGAAAACGGCGCGGGCTCCGAACCGCGCTCGTCGAATTGCGCGGCGGCGCGGTTCAGACTGCCTGAGCGAAGCTGACGGACCGAATCAGCGACGCTGCAACGTCACGCCGGCGAACGGGTACGGAACCTCGATCGGGGTCTGTGCAATGTTGATGGTGCCGATCCAGTGGCCCTGTCGAGGGTCGATGTCGCGAACCGACAACCCGAACGGAAGGCCGTCGAGGGTCACGTAAGCCTGGTCGGGACCGACGGGGCTCTGGTGACCCTCGCGGCTGAACTGGGCGCACTCGAGACGCACGTAGTCGCTGTCCGGGGCGACGTGCAGATCGCAGTCTGCGAGCGGCGTGCCAAGCACGTTCGAGGGGTGCTGGGTCAGGTGGTAGGCGCCGGGGTACATGACGCCGACGCGTGGAAATTCGGGGTCGTCCGCGGAGGCGATGCCGGGAACGGCGAGTGCAGCGGTGGCGGCGATCGCCGCGCCGGCAGCAAGAGCACGAAGCTTCATGGGTTTCCTTACTCATGGGCGTTTCATGGACTTCGACTGTATGTCGGTACGAGCGGCCGAAACGTTTCCCAGGCACCATCGAAGCTGACCACCCACCAGAAAGAGGTCCCCACGAATGAGCACCTTCCGCGAAGCAGTCGAATCCGGCGACCACGAGGCAATTGCGGCCCAGCTGGCCGAGAACGTGGTCTTCACCAGCCCCGTGGCGTTCGAGCCCTATCCCGGCAAAGTGATCACGGCGGCAATCCTGCGAGGCGTGCTGCGGGTCTTCGAGGAACTCCACTACGTTCGCGAATTCCACAGTGCGGACGGCCGTGACCACGCGCTCGAGTTCGAAGCGGTCGTGGACGGGAAGAAGATCAACGGATGCGACTTCCTGCATCTCGACGCCGATGGCAAGGTCGACGATCTGAAGGTGATGGTGCGCCCGTTGTCCGCCGCAAATGCGCTGGCGCAGGCCATGGGCGCGCAGTTCCCGCAGATCGAGAGCGAAGCGGCCGAAGAACTTTCGAGGCAGGCTTCCGGCGCATAGTCGGGTCGGTGCCTTGCCGACTGGCCGCGCCGACTCAGTGCCATTTGCGGCCCAGTGCTCGATGTCCCGCAACAGCTGGCGATCGTGAGTGGTCACGACCACCGTCGACTCGGTGACGTCGAGAGCTGTGCTCAGATCTTCGACGAGGAGGATCGAAATATGATTCGTCGGTTCGTCCAACAGGAGGAGGTCGTGACGAGCGCCCAGCTGGGCGCCCAGGCGTACGCGATACCGTTGGCCCACAGAAAGTTCCGTGAGCGGCCGTGACCAGTCGGTCACCGCTCCAAACGTTCGAGGTCGATCAGAGTTCCGACGGTCCGTCCGTCGTCGCTCGTCGTTTCCTGCTCCGCCATGCGTAGCGGGCCGGAACGCCGTACAGTTCCCGAATCGGGTTCGAGGGTCCCGGCGAGAACGTGAAGCAGCGTCGATTTGCCGCGACCGTTCTCGCCTACGATGCCCCACCGCGACCGCGGTGAAACGGTGAGGTCCACGCCGGTGAGGACCTGCTCTCCCCCGCGGGCAAGCCAGATGTCGGATGCGGTCAGTTGAGCATTCGAATGCGCGGGGACGCTGGATGTGATGATCATTGTTCCTCCGAGGAACGCACGACGAACACGGTCCACGTGCCGTATGGGAATGTGCGCATCGGTCGCCGACCGAAGCCGCGTGTTGCGGCGAATGGGTCAGGTCGACGCAGCCAGCAGTGCGTGGCACGGAGTGGACTGCGCTCGGAGGTTCTCCTAGAGGAGGATCGACTGAATGATCATGCCTGTCACGCCACCGGGCACCCTGCCCGGAATTCCACCGATTTTTCGACGCTCGGGGTCACTCGTCGTTCGGGGCGTCCACGGCCAGGTGTAGATCTTCCCGGCGGATCAGTGTCGTGGCTACGACACTGATCAGGGCAGTCGCGACCAAGTATCCACAGGCCAGCCACGGTGCACCGTCGGTGGATGCGATGAGGCCGGCGAGGATCAGGGGCGTCAGTCCCGACGCGTAGATACCGGAGAACTGGTAGACGACCGACAAGCCGGTGTAGCGGATTTCGGTGGGGTACAGACCTGCGTACAACGTTCCCTGGGCGCCGTAGAACAGCGCGTGAATCACACCGAACACCAGCACCATCGCGACCGTGAACCACAGTAGGTTCTCGGTTCCGAACAGTGCGAACACCGGGAACACAGCCAATCCGTACAGCGCGATGCCCAGGGTGTACACACGCCGTGCCCCGTAGCGGTCGGATGCGATGCCGGACAAAGGAAGTAGCGCCGCCATCACGAGCGCTGCGACGGTGACGACGAGCAGAACCTGCACCTTGTCGAACGCCAGTGTCCCTGTCGCGTAGGTGATCGCGAAAACGCCCCACGTGTTGAATGCTGCCCCTTCGCCCCAACGAGACAGCAAACCTAACACCGTGTTGCGGGTGTTCCTTCCCCGCAGGACCTCCTTGACGGGCGCCGACGAGCGAGCCTTCAGTCTGCTCACTTCCTCGAAGGCGGGTGTCTCTTCGACCTTCAGGCGGACCACGAAACCGACTGCCACCAGAACGATGCTGAGTGCGAAAGCGATTCGCCACCCGTAAGCGAGGAACTGTTCGTCGTCGAAGACCGTCTGCAACGCGGCGAAGACCGCGGTTCCCAGAGCGAGACCCAGCGCCAGGCCCACCTGAGGGATCGAGCCGAACAGTCCGCGCTTCTTCGCCGGGCTGTGCTCTACGGACAGCAGGACGGCCCCGGCCCATTCGCCGCCGAGAGCGAATCCCTGCAGGATGCGCAGTAGCAACAACAGAATCGGTGCCAGCACACCGATCTGAGCTGCGGTCGGAAGTGCTCCCATGAGCGCGGTGGCCACTCCCATCACGAACATGGTGAGTGCCAGCGTCTTCTTGCGCCCGATTCGGTCGCCGATGTGGCCGAAGACGAGGCCGCCCACCGGACGCATCACGAAGCCCACGGCGAAGGTGGCGAACGCCAACATGGTTCCGATGAAAGAGCTCTCGTCCGGGAAGAAAAGTTCGTTGAACACCAGCCCGGCGGCAGTTGCGTACAGGAAGAAGTCGTACCACTCGACGGTCGTCCCGAGCAGACTGGCCGCGACGACCGTGCGCAACCGCTTGCGCTTCTCGGCTTCCGTTTCGGGCTGCTCGAAATCGGCGTGTACAGCTGTGGTGGTCATGGACTCCATCCGTCCCGGCGTTCTGGTGGGCGGAGCGAGCCTAAGCGCGTAGAGCTGTGCTTGGCTCCGGTCCGGATCAACGTGATTCGAAGTCGGCGACCTCCAGCCGACGAGTTGCTCGACGGCGACGACTCAGATCGACGGCTGCACCGACGGCCAGCGCCATGGCCAGCGCGAATGCGGTAGCAGCCAGCGGATTCTCATTCGACCAATGGGCACCGAGAGTCCCGATGAGCCCGCAGTACCCGGCCCAGGCAGCCGACGCCGCGATGGTGACGAGGAAGAAGGTTCGGTAAGGGAATTGGGTTGCGCCGGCCGTCGCGTTCACCGCGACCCGGCCGGCCGGCACGAATCTGGCCGCCAGCAGTGCGGTCGCGCCATGCTGTTCGAGTGGCGTCGACGCCCTGTCGAGAGTGGATCACCGCCCCCTTGCTGCGCGCTGCCAGCCGGTTACCGGCGCCGTAGGCCAGGTGGTCCCCCACGCTCCGAGTGCTCTGACCCGCCGTGACGGCGAGTTCATCCTCACCTCGCACGGCAGCGCGCTACACACCTCCCACGGCGTCATCGCCGCCGAACAGTCGCTCCTCGACGCCAGCCGCACACCCACCGCGTACATCGCCCCGCAGCGCCGACTCGACCGGGTGATCACGTCCTCGGCGAAGAAGGACGGTCGCAGTCTCAACGCCGGACAGCGCGCACTGGCCGAACACTTCATCGGTTCCGGTGCGCTCGTCGCCGCAGGAGTCGGGCCTGCCGGCACCGGCAAGACCACCGCCATGAAAGCCGTGTCCGACACCTGGCAGGACTACGGACACGAGGTCCTCGCGCTCGCTCCCTCCGCTGTCGCCGCCGAAGTGTTGGGCGACGAGATCGGTGTGCAAGGGCTGACCCTGGCGACGCTGACCTACCCGTGGCGCGGGCTGCACGAGCACATGGGAATCCCCGCCCGCACCATTCCCGACCGCGTCACCATCGCACCCGGAACGATGCTGCTGGTCGACGAAGCCTCCCTCGCCTCGACCAAGGATCTGGCCGCGATCACCGAGATCGCCCAGCATCACGGAGCCATCGTCCGACTGCTCGGAGACCCCGGACAGCTCGACGCCGTCGAGACCGGTGGCGCGTTCCGGATGCTCGCCGAAGAGAGCCGTGCACCCGAGCTGACCGACGTCGTGCGCTTCGGTGACGACCTCCAACAGGCCGAGAACTCACTCGCACTCCGCAAGGGTGAGAACGAAAGCCTCGACCTGTACTTCGACCGCGGCTGGGTGCAAGCCGGCACAGCCACAGAGATGCGCGAGGCCGCCGTACGCGGCTACCTGGCCGATACCGACGCTGGCCTGTCGTCGATGGTGATGCTCTCGACCGTCGACGACGTGCGCGAGGTGAACCTCGCCGTCCAAGCCCGCCACCGGGCCACCGGAATCGCCACCGAGGCCGGTGCCATCCCACTGTCCGACGAGCTGCACGCCGGAGTCGGTGACACCGTCCTCACGCGCCGCAACAACCGCGAACTGCGTGCCGTCGGCGGCCGCCGACGCAACACATTCGTCCGCAACGGCGACCTGTGGACCGTCACCGCCGTCAACCCCGACGGCTCCCTGGTGGTGCGCAGCAAAGCCCACACCGGCACCATCACACTGCCCGCCACGTACGTGCGCGAGAACACCGAACTCGGCTACGCCGCCACCGTGCACCGCAGCCAAGGCATCACCGTCGACACCTCCCACACCTGCCCGACCGGCAACATGAACCGCGCCGGCCTCTACGTTGCGCTCACTCGCGGCCGCAGCGACAACCGGCTCTACGTCTCCACCGAACCCGGTGTCACCCTCGACACCGAGGGCATGCACCTGTCCGAACTCGACACCCCCACCGAACGGCTGGTGCTCAACCAGATCCTCGCCGCCGACAACGGACACAAAGCTGCCCTCACCGAACTCAAGGAAGCCACCGCTCACGCCCGCAGCCCCGAACGACTCCGCGAGGCATACCTCGCCGCGCACACCCGGCTGCACGAGCACTGGCTCGACACCACCCTCGACCGGGCGCTACCCGCCGCGGTCTTGGCCACCATCGATGCCGGTGACCCGAAGAGCAGGCAAGCACTCCGCGACGCTCTGGCGCAGATCAACAACAGCGGCAACAGTGCCACCCACGTCCTGACCGCAGCGGTCAACGACGGCGAACTGCACACCAGCCGCAACATCGCCGCCGTCCTGCGCTCACGCATCGAAACCCACTCCCCCATCCCGCTCGGCAACACCACCGATGGTGAGAGCGTCGCACTGCCGGCACTGCCGCCGCGCGTCGCCGGCACCGACAAAGAGCTCGACGACTACGCCCGCACAGTCGCCGCCAAGTACGCCCAGGCCCGACCCGACCACACCCCACAGCCGGGGATCGGCGAGAGCATCCGCGCCTACGAGGCCACGCAGAAGCGCGTCGACGAGCAGCGGGTGAACGTGCCGCTGGCTGCCGTGTTCGACGACACCACCGCCGAAAGGCTGGCCCACGAGCGCGGTGTGCACCGGCTCGGCCGTCAGCTCGGCAAAGCCACCCTCGCCGGACTCGACCCCAACGCAGTCCTCGGCTGGCACGCCCAGCAGCTCCGCGGCCGCGACCAGGACATCACCGTCATGGGCCTGATCCGCGACATGGGCCCGGCCATCGAGCAGGCCACCCTCGCCGCCAACACCGCATGGCTGCGCGATCACGACGCGGTCCTGCGCGAGCACTTCCCGATCGCCACGGCACTCGTCGACCGCACCGACGATCCACGCTGGAACACCGCCGCCGGACGGATGCGCGAACTCACCGACACCGGTCACTACGCGCTGCCCGAACTGTGCGAGAAGGTCAAGGCCACCACCCGATCGAGTGCAACAGCAGCCGGAATCCTCGACGCCCTCGACACCATCGCACCGGCAGGACAGCACCCCACGAACCCGAACGCACCCAGATGGGTTCCCTCCCCCGCACTCGACGCCGACCACGTCGACACCACCCTTGCGGGAGAGCTCCGAGACCAGTACACCCACATCTCCGCCGAGCACGCCGACCACACCCGCGCACTCGGCCACGACGAGGCCACCGACATGGTGCCGGCATCGTTCACCGCCGAAGTCGGCCCACGACCCGACGACCCGCAACTGCGCCAGGAATGGGCACGCACCGCCGCCGAGGTCCACGCCTACCGGCACACCTACGAGATCACCGACACCACCTCCGTGGCCGGCGACCGACCGCACGAGCACACCGAACGAGTCGCGTTCAACAACGTCCACACCAGCATCGAGACCTACCGTGAGCACCTCGAGCAGCATCACGAGAACCAGCACCACCAGCAGCAGCACGAGCTCGAGCGCCACCACACCATCGCCACCCAGCAACAGAGCATCGACCAGGAACGGCGCGGCCCTCGAATGTAGTTCGGCGCAGGAGCATCGGCTCCGTCCAACTGCTAGGGCCTAAAATTCTCGTGCGGGACAATCCGACCCCGTACGAGAACTCCCCTTCCTGAGAGGTTGGCGCCGTTGCACGCGTTTGTCGACGAGTCCGGACGTAAGGGTGAGTTCCTGATGTGCGCGGCCACCATCACACCGGGCGACGTGACGGCCCTCAAGACCAAAATGAGGCAGCTGTGCCCCAAAGGGGCATCGCGCATCCATATGAAGAACATGGGCAAAGACGCAAAACGCATCGTCAAAGGCGTGGCCGAACTCGACGCCCACAGCTACCTGTTCGTCGTGACGAAGAAGTGCCCCACCCGCACTGCCCGCGACATGGCACTGGCACGTACTTTCACCCAGCTCCAAGACCTCGGGGCCACCGGGTCGTCATCGAATCCTGCGCCCAGGACACAGAGGACCGCAGGGTCATCTACGACGCACTGGGTGGCTCCCCAGAACTCACCTACACCCACGAGCCCGCCGGCCCAGGGAACCCGTTGCTCTGGATCCCCGACGTCCATGCGTGGGCCTGGGGTCGAGGCGGCTCGTTTCGGAAGGCCATCAACCACCGGGTGACCGTCGAATATCTGTAGAAACGACGAAACCCCGGTCTCGCAAGAAACCGGGGTGTTCAGTCGTGATGGGCGCGCAAGGCTGGAAACCATCTGGTGGGGGCTGCCTACTGGGGTACTTACGCCCCGGAGACCTCCTACACGGACCACTTCCCTCAGCTATTGCCTCGGGCACTTATAGTCTGACAACAAAGTCCGCACGAGGCAAGTGATCGCGATATGCGAGCGTAAGATCGCCCGCACAGGGCGTGTTCACGGCCGCACCCATAGCGTCCATGTAGAGCCGAGCGGCCCAGGCTTGCGGCCACGCGACCTACGGGATGTATGCGAGGCCAGACGAAGTGTACGTGCTCTTTCCGCTTTCAGTTGTCGCGCCCAGTATGGAATCGAGCCAAGAGAGTGAGATGCGCTCGGAAGTAGGATCGCCGGAGGTGATCTCGAACCTCTCGATCCCCCATGATGTGTCCTTGGACAGGATGACGAGTTCCCCTGATTCGGTTGCGGTGACGGATCCGATCTCTTTGCTCGGAAGCTCCCAGTCCACGACTACCTGTGGCGCATCTGAATCCCAATCAGCGGACACCGCCTTGCCGTCTGCTGTTAGCCAGTGCAGTCGGCCCCCGCTGAGGTGAATGATCCCACCCCGGGTGTCTTCGGAAATGCCGACCATCTCGAGAGAGGTTTGCGTTCTGGTCCCGTCGTGCACGTTCACGCGCACGAGAGTCAGCCCGACCCCTCCAGATCTGTCTTTCCGGGACTCATCGGATGCATAGAGCCCGAGGAGGAAGTTGCCGTCCGGCGTACACACGGCATTGCGGGACGCGGGCAGAAAGTCCTCTGCGAAGTCCCAAGTATGCAAAGGCTTCGGGTCAGTTTCTGCTGCATACTCGTAGAGAGTGTTCTCGGTAGGCGGCCCCGAGGTCCCGATATAGGCCTCCTGAGCGATGCCGTAAATGCGGTCGCCACAATGTCCCACCATGCGCGTGACCCCAGGAACAAAGCCTGTACGGACGCCAGCATCGGGATAGCTGGTCACGAACCGGTTGGAGTAGACGCCGTCGACCACCCCCGAGTTGAACCACATGGCCGCCGCGCCGCCTGCGGGGTCGCCTGTCGCAGCCTCGACGATGTTCTCGTACCCGATGTCGCTTTCTGCGGACCCGTCCGGTGTGAGCGTTGTGACTCGCTGCGATGACGTGGTCGTCAGCGATTCCCTCGAAAGCACGGATGCACCACCGTAGATCGCCTGCCCGGAAACTTTCCCCAGAAGATCGCCCTCTCTTCCGAAGACAAATGCAGTCGAGCGGTCGGCTTTGCTGAGCGATTCCATATTTCGAGGACCGACCGACACCGCACCTGCGGCAGATGGGGGGAGTTCGCGGAGTTCGGGACCGCGATCGTCGTGGTCGGAGTCCGAACATGATGACAACAGCAGCACCGCCGCTGTGGCGATGAG
Source organism: Rhodococcus sp. NPDC058521 (assembly GCF_042719695.1). Classification (NCBI taxonomy): domain Bacteria; kingdom Bacillati; phylum Actinomycetota; class Actinomycetes; order Mycobacteriales; family Nocardiaceae; genus Rhodococcus; species Rhodococcus sp. NPDC058521. Next base: position 362,161 of record NZ_JBHXNL010000002.1, on the reverse strand, counting down.
GACAATCCGGCGAGGTGATCGCATCGTACTTTGGTAATCCCTTCATATGGTGCCGCGCACCTTTGCCGCGCGGCACCAGGTCGCGCGGCAAAGGCATCCTTTCACGGGTAAGGCGTTGTCCAGGAAGAGCGGTAGATCTCGCGCGGATAGATTGCACTGGGAGTATGTTCTTCCTCGCCATTGATTTCGTCGAGGTCGATCCCACCCTCGGTCGCAGTCATGTATGCGGCCCACAGGAGGCTCGAACAGTTGTATGCGGGGGCATCTACAACCTTCTTGTTGAAGTGAAAATTCGAGTTATAGCCTTTCCCCTCTTGAAACCTCGCGAAGGACACGGCCGCTGCGCGAACCGTGGAAGATGTGTTGACCCACATCATTTTTGGATCAGGCAATGTCCGGGGTGTCTGCCCTGGGCCCGCTGTCGGGTTGTTGATCAACTGAACTCCGCGTTCAGGGTCCAGCGCTTCGACCGTTTGCGTTGTGCTGACGAAGATTCCATTGTGCCCATGGTTTACATCAAGGGTGGTTGCGTCGGAGAGAAACAAGTCTCCGGGCCCACGTGCATCTGGAAGTACCGCCTCCGCTCCGTTGGGTTCGGAAACATCGTCTACCGACATATCGAGCAGAGCGCCACTGAGGATATCTTGAATCACATCAACCACACCGGCCGACACTTCCTGGGCCACGCGTTCGGCTTCGGTGAGGATCTCCATGGCCGTGACCCCAGGGCTCAATTCGGCCAACCTCAGAGTCGCTCCACCTGGACCATGGATAGTCCCATGCTGAAATCGCTGCTCGATTGTGGATCCGTTGTCGACAGCATCGGCTGTGGGGTAACCATGCGGCCCGGATTCGTACCCTGCGGAGGCCCATCTTTCCAGGACCCCACCTGTCACGGGCCAGGCTCCATATGAGGGGTGCCAGTAGATGACGCCGCGTTCGAAGCGGTTCATGCGGCCTTGTCCGTCGGGGAGGCGGATTTCGTCGGAGGTGGGGTAGCCGAGCAGGCTGCCAGGAGTTTCAGCACCTACGGTGTTCCACTTGTCACGGATCGCGCCGGTGATGGTCGAGCCGATCGCGTTCTGGAACGCCACGTAGATGGCGCCACCTTGGAATTCTTGGCGGCGACCCACACCGTCGGCATGCACGATCTCGTCGGTCTTCGGGTAGCCCAACCAGCCTGCTTCGTAGCCGTGGACGCCCCACCGGTTGAGGAAGCTATTGACCACCGGATGCGCACCGGTGGCAGCCGACCAGTAGATCGGACCATTGAGGAACTGGGTCCGCTTTCCATGTCCGTCCGGGTTCGTCAACTCAGGTGTATTCGGATACGAGAGGAAGCTCGCCGGCCCGCCCAACGAGTTGTACTTGTCCTTGATCGCACCACACACCGCATGCGGCGACGGCCAATAGTATTGACATGCTGCGACGGCCCGCGATCTCGCTGCCCTCGCCTCAGCGATCTCTGCTTGATCAGCTTGTTCCTTCGTGAATCCGGCGGGGATCTCTTCATGATCCGAACGCATCTGCCCCGGCACCACGGTCGCATTCGGATTCTGCGTCGGCGCCCAGTCCGGATCCGGCTCTGCCGTTTTCGACGACAACTCCGGATCATCCGGGGCCACAGGCTCATCAGATGCCGGTTCGTCCGGCACCTCAGCCTGACGTAATGGTTCGGGAGCTACCGACTCGACCGGCGTCTCGATGGCCGGCGGCGGTGGCGAGGTGGCGGTTGTCTCGTCGCTGGCCACCGTGCTCGGCGGCCGCACAGACGGCGGCGTGGTCGGCGGCGACCCCTGCGCCGATTCCTCCGCAGGGGTCGATCCTTCGGCCGACGTGCTTGGGGCCGGCGTAGTAGTCGTCGTGGTAGTGGTGGTGTCCGAGTCCGGTTGCGCGGCAACCAAACCGCCACCCGTGAACGTGAGCGCAGCCGCCAACGACAGCACGACCGTGCCCCGCACCAACCTCCGTGAGCGAAGGCGCATCCCGCGCCCTGATCGCAAATATCCCGTCATCCGGGCCCTCCCCTGGCAATCGAAGATCCGCAGCACACGCTGCTGGAGAGGAACCTACGGCGAGTTCTCAGCAACCACACAAGAACCAAATATCACTTAGGTAACAAACCGCGCGAATCAGTCAATTTAACGCTGCGATCATCAGGCTCGGGACGTGCATCCCCGCCCCGAGCCTGTCCGTGGAGGGCTATTCAAGGAAGTTCACACTCTCTTGAGGGCTCGCTAGTAATTCATGCGTATCAACCCTTGAGTGTCGCCAATCTGGTCGTGTTCACCGCAACCGCTGGACGGGTCCCAGGCGGGGACAACCCGCACCGGCGGTTGCGGTGAACACTGAGAAGTACCTACTGCCGGCCCGGAGCGGTGGGCGAGACCACCCCGGGCGGTACTACCAGCAGGTACTTCGGCTTGGGGTCAGCGTGCAGGCTGGTAGGCGGCGAGGTTCTCGTCGTATTCCCAGCGCACGCCGTCGATAGTCACCGCAGTGAAGTCGTCGGCAGGGTCGTCGGCGTTGGCTGTTCCTGCGTCCACCATGCTGATGACGGTGTCCATATCCAATCTCTGCGGATGCTGCGCGCCTGTGACCACGGCGGCCGCTTCCGGTCGGTTGTCGCAGTCGCGTGCGCAGAACTCTTGGAAGTCGTCGGCCACATCGGGGTTCGGTGGCCGGTACTTGCATACCCCGGGCCGGCACAGTTCGAAGTCGACCACACTGCGCAGACGGGCGATCAGCGGCCAGAGCACTTGGTAGTGCCAGGCCGCCGCTCCCCCGTTGTACGGGTTCTTGCTCGCTTGGTAGACCTCGCGGTGCGCCATCATCGCCGCTGTCAGCTCTTCGACGAGCTCCTCGTGGTGGAACCAGCACCCTTTGATGTCTGTGCCGAGGTTGTAGCGGCGGCGCAGCCATTCGGTCCACGGGTAGAGCTCGGCCCACAGGGCGGCAGCCGCCTCGCGGTCGAGGTGAGCCCAGTCGATCGGCCCGGGCCGGTACTCGGGTAGCTGAAACTCGGGGATGGTCATTGCGCGGTCTCGCAGTACCAGTCGAACGCATCCTGGTTCGCCTGAACCCGTTTCGCGAGATCGGGAATGTCCCACACGGTCGGCAGGTGCAGCTTCGCCGGGGACATCTGCCGAGCAATCATCAGTGCTTGATCTTGTGGCATCTGCCGGATGTCGTTGGGCGACATGATCGGCACCGACCGAGGCGGTGCGTGCGGTGCGGTGTACTCGTCGCGGGTTCCGAGCAGCCGCGACAGCGAGGTGAGCTCTTGTTCGTCACCGAGACCGGGAAGGTAGATCCGCACCGGTGAGTCGGTCGAGAGTCGGCGGCCGCCGATCCGGCCCCACCGCTCCTCGTTCTGCAAGGCGCTGTGCGCAATCGCCCAGATCTGAATGCCGCGGGCACCGGAATCGGTGATCAGCGACGGCATGTTCGGGATCGCCGCTACGTTGTTCATCTCGTCGAGGACCATCCGCAACGGTGGGTCGAGCCGGTCATCCGGATTCTTCAACCCCAGAGTCTTGGCCAGGTGATACAACTCGGCCGACAGGACCGTGGTGAAGGCGGCCGCCGACGCCGAATGTCCTTCCGAGACCAGGTAGATCGTGTTCCTCCCCTCGGCCAGGATCGCTTTCAGATCGACCGACTCATTTCGGGGCACGTTCACCGATTCCATCAGTGCCGGTGAGGCCAACGGTTCGAGCAGTCGGGTGCACGCGCTGATCACGTCATCGGAGGAATCGGATTTCGAGCCGAGCGCCTGGGCGAGTTCGGCATCCCAATCGGGCAGGCGTTCGGCCAGCACCTCACGCACGGCCTTGACGTTGCGGGACGCCGCCCACACCCGAACCGTGCGCAGATCCACGTCGAGAACCGCGGCCGCGTACAGGTAGCCGCGCATCAGCATCGCCGCTTTGCCGTTCCAGTACCCGGAGTTCTTGGTGTCGTCCATCGGCATGGCCTGCACCAACGCCTCTGCCCGCCGTTTGGCGGTTTCCGGGTCGTCGCAGCCGGCGAGGATCGACCACTTCATCTTCTGCGGAAACGCGGTCAGGCGTTCCGGGTCGAACACGTACACCGCCCCGACCTTGATTCGGTCGGCCCAGGTGGCGCGCAGCAGGTCACCGCGGGTGGTGGTGACCACGACGGTGCCGACCGCATTGGTGACGCCCTGCCAGCACAGCCGCCAGGTTTTACCGGACCCGGTCGGTCCTTCGACGAGCAGCCCGTCCCGGTATTGCAGGTACACACCCTCGTCGCGGGTTCCGTACAGCTTCCCGATTCTGGTGGTGGCGGTCTCGGCGTCGATCTGCCCGAGCGGCACCTGAGCCAGCGACGCTTGGGTGGCCTTGGCTTTCTTCACGGCCGTCTTCTCGGTCAGTCCTTGCCGTTTGAGTTCGGTGCGGTCGGCGAACCCGTGCGCCCGTTCGCGTGTGGCCGCAGTTCGTTTCATCTGCTGCCCGGAGATGAATGCTGCGATCACCATGCACAGCACTGCGAGGAGGCCGATGCAAACCCACGTCAGGACCGGCCCGCCGGGCCGCGATCCTTCCGGCCAGGCCGACGCTGGGTCGGCTGGGGACATGAACAGCCCTTTGATCACGTCCAGGAACCCGTAGAACCCGGCCGGGAGTGCACCGCCGTGGCCGGACAGGAGACCGGAGAGCCAGCCGCCGCCGACCACGGAGAACACGACCGTGGCTGCGAAGCCGAGCACCGGCCAGAACAGCGGCGAGATCACCGGTTGGGTGGGCCGGGCGATCGGTGTACTCATGCTGCCCCCTTGATCACTTCGTCGGTGTTGGTCAGAACCATCTCCCTGCCGGAGAGCACGTGTTCCATGAGGATCGGGTCGGCCTTGCCGTACTTGACGAGGCAGTGCCCCTTGGCCAGGGACATGATGATCTCCACCGATCCTTCGGGCAGGTGATACATGCGCACCGTCTCCTCGGCGTCCTCGAGCCGGTCCTGCCCGTAGAGCAGCACGATCCCGGCCTCTTTCATCAGTGCTCGTGCCGGAGATTCCGGCGGCAGGTCCGAGATGTGGTGGAACGCAGAGACGGTCGACAAGCCCAGCCCGCGAGAGAGCTTCATGTTCTCGCGAAACACCCGGCCCGTGGACCCCTCGGCAACGTGCCAGCCTTCCTCGACCAGCAGCAATGTTTGCTTGTGCCGCGCGGACCGGTCCGCGAGCAGGTTCGCTAACCAGGTGTTGATGACCGTCATGATCACCCGCAGCGCTGGACCCTTCGTCGGCAGAGCGGACACGTCGAAGTGCACGAACGGATGATCGAGGGCTTCGCGGATCTCCGGTGACGTCTGACCGTCGACGAGTCCCTTGAGGTCGCCCTCGCACAGCTCCTGCAACGCCAACCCTGGTGCCAGACCCCACTTGCGGGATTCGTCGGCCCAGAGCTGGCCGAACATGTCCGCGAACTCGGCGCTCGGGTCGAGCAGTTCGGTGGCCAGCTCGATCGGCCGCGGCTCGCGGTCTTCCCGGCGGGCGCGTTCGTTGACCACCCGCAATGCGCGTCGCATCGCGCCCTTTTCTTCGGGGCCGAGATCGCGGCCGATGGTGTCCTCGATGACGGCGCCGACCAGGGCCTCTTGTCCGGCCGGTGCCACGCCGTCGATGCGTGATTCGCCGGAGGCAATGGCCGGGTCGAGCAGGTTGATGCGCATTCCCCGGTTGCCGGTGCGGAAGCGGATCGATGGTGACCCCATCTCCTCGGCAACCATCGTGTACTCGCCGCCCTTGCTGCCCTGGCGTTTCTTGTCGATCACCACGACCTGGGTGCCCTTGACCAATTGCCGCTGGCAGTACGCGGTTTTGATCATCGAGGACTTGCCCTTGCCGATGTCGCCGACCACGGCGACGTTGATGTTCTCGATTTCCGCCCCGTAGAGGGCGAACGGGTCGGTGGTGACGGTGGACTGGGAGATCTTGTTGAGGCCGGTGATCATCCCTTCGTGGCGCACCGAGCGGCGCATCGTGGCCAGGTTCAGCGCTTCGCTCTGCCGGGTGCTGGCCCATGATCCTTCGACCCTGATTTCGTACCAGCCCCACCGGTCGAGCCATTTGTTGCGCTTGGGGGCGCGTTTGCGGGCGACCTTGCGGTCGAGACCGTCGTAGGCCGCCGCCACCGACCGTTCCTCGGCGGTCGTGGCGGGGACGGTCTTTCGTCCGCCCGAGAACCACCACCGGCGGGCGCGGGTGCGGTTCGCCGGCGGCGTGGACCGATGGTGTGGGGTGCGGGTGCTGGTGGTCATCGTGTGCTCCTCAGTGCCGCGTGAACTTGGTTCCCGCAAGGCCACGGCCCAGCGGCAGCGTCAAAAACATGCCGACGTCGTGGCGGTGGTCCTGCCACTCGATCTCGTCGATTCCGCATTCGCCGGCGGCCTGCTCGACGCGGGTGCAGGCGCGCAGGGCGTCGTCCTCGTCGCGGCCGGTCACCGACACGGCCGCGGAGTAGATCACTCCGTGGTGCCCGCTTCCGGCTTTGAGGTCTTCACGGCGACGGGCGGATTCGGAGATGGCCACCTCGGACGAACCGTCGGTCACCATGCCCTTGCGCTGTTCGTAGATCTGCTTGGCCTGATCCTGCGTGGCATCCTTCTTCGCCGCCGAACGAGCCTTGCTCGCCTCGACGAAGTCCATGCGCACCATCACCGTCCGGATCGTCGGGGCCGGTGCGATCTCGTCGTCCCCGATATCCGGCTCGACCCCGGTCAGCAGCGGCGCCAGCCACAACGGACCGAGCTCGATCGGCTGAATGGCGCGGGCCGGGACGATGCCCACCCGGGTGTGCCACTTCTCGGCCACCTGCACCGACTCGTCGCGGCCCACATACGAGGGCCAGCAGTTCTCCCACCGCACACCCTTGTGCGCGTCGAGCGGATGGGAGGGGTCCAGGCTTGCGCGGATCACCGCGCAGGCCCGCTGTTCCCCGTAGACCTCCACTCGGCCCATCCGTGCCCGTTCGAAGGACACGACAGCCCGCATCGTCTCGTCTCGAATGACCTGGGCGATACCGCCGATCAGCGGGGCGTTCTTGCGTCGGGCGATCCGGGCACCCTCGGCCAGCAGGGCCGGCGACTTCGGGAACACCAGCACCCCGTACGCGTGGTGCTGCTCGGACAGCGGTGCCAGCCGGTCGAGGAGTTGCCCGTAGGAGGCGATGGCCGGCACCACCCGCGCCGCGTCCGCTCCGGCGGCCTTGATCTGCGCGGTCACCCAGTTCTCGTGCGGGGTCATATCGGCCGGGACACTGCGGTGCAGCATCTGGAATCCGCGGATGAAACTGCCCCGCTTGGCGAAATTGGCGAGGATGCGCCCGAACGCCTGTGAGGTCACCGCCCATTCCTTGTCGCCGCGCAAGCCCTCTGCGAGACCTTGAATCGCCGAGCATTGCCCCGAACCCGATGGACGGGAGGAGATGCCACAGCGGTGGGTTTCCGGTCGCGGCTGCCACTGCGATGACCGAGAGCACGAGTAGCTCGCTCGTCGCGTCGGAACTTGTCAAGGTGATTGAGTCCAGCGGGTGTTAAGCGGCCGACTTTTCAGCCTCCGCGGTGGTCTCGGAACCTTCGGCTGGCTGGTTCATCCAGACGGTGTCGGGCAGGTCCAGGATCTTCGGCGCATTCGTGGTGCCGAAGCGGTGCGGATGCCTCACGCGGGCGGCATCGAGCACCTGCCGACGTTCGGCGCCCTTGCCGGCGGCCAAACCGAAGTGGACGTCAGCCGGCGTGTGTAGTCCGATGCCGGTGTGGCGATGGTCATGGTTGTACCACTCGCTGAACTGGATCATGAATTCTCTTGCTTCGCTGAGTGATCCGAACCGATCGGGGAAGGTCGGTCCGTACTTGAGGGTCTTGAACACCGCCTCCGAGTACGGGTTGTCGTTCGAGACCCGTGGCCGCGAATGCGACCGGGTGACCTCGAGGTCGGCGAGCAACGTCGCGACGGACTTGCTGGTCATCGACGTGCCCCGGTCAGCGTGGACGACCTGCGGAATGCCGTGCACCGCAAAGATCTGCTCCATCAACTCCCGTGCCAGCACGCCAGATTCGTGCGCGTGGACGTGGACGCCGACGATGTAGCGCGAGTAGATGTCGATCATCACGTACGCGTCGAAGTAGCGCCCCTTCACCGGCCCGGCAAGCTTGGTAATGTCCCACGAGTACACCTGCCGAGGCGCGGACGCGACCAGCTCCGGGCAGGCTCTCGCCGGGTGCCGAGCCAGCCGACGACGCTCGTTGACCTGCGCATTCTCACGCAGGACGCGGTACATCGTCGACACCGAGCACAGGTAGATGCCCTCGTCGAGCAGCTGCGCGTACACCTCGAGCGGCGCGTAGTCGACGAACCGGGCGCTGCCCAGCACGTCGAGGATCCGCCGGCGTTCCATGGGAGTGAGTTTGTTCGCCGGTGGGGTCGCGGGCCCGACGGCAACCTCAGGTGTCGGCGCCTTGTCTGCGGCGCGGCGCCGGACCGCGGTCGAACGAACTACACCGGTCAACGCGCTGGCCGTTCTTGTCGATACCCCAGCTTCGGTCAGTTCGGTCCACGCTGCGGTCAGCGCTTGGTCGGCTTGTCGTCCGGATCCGCTCTCTCGGACAGTGATTCCAAGAGAGCGTGTGCTTTTCCCATGATCGACAGGGCTGCTTCGGTGGTGGTGAGTCGCTTGTTCGCGCGGTCGAGTTCCCGTTTGAGTCGGGCGATCTCGGCCTGCTCGGCGGTGAGCTTGCCGATCTTCGAGGTTGCGGGTTTGCCGTCGAGGACCCCGGCGTCGCGTTGCTTGCGCCATTCGCTGATCAGCGAGGAGTACAGGCCTTCGCGGCGCAGGTAGGAACCGCCGGTGCCGTCCTCGCAGGCCTGCTCGTACGCGGTCAGGTGCATCAGCTTGTCGGCCGGGCTGAACGCGCGTCGTCTGCGGGGGCCGTCGGCTCTGGGGTGGGTGGAGGCCATGCGGTCATTGTCCTCGACCGGCATGATGCTGGAAATCGTCATGGTGGGGTTGATCCGTATCTCGCCCTGCAGGCGGGGTTGCTGTGAACCGGTGGACTCAACTCACCCTGGCATGCAGGGCGTCGCACACCATCGGGCACCTCACCCAGATTCGGAGGTGGAGCATCAGGGTCGGGCCAAGGGTCCGGCCACCGACCTTTGCTGCAGAGCGACCATTTGTCTGCACAATGGGTGAGACAGGGTCGTATGGCTACTCGAGGAGGCGATCGCATGGGTACAGAAGAGCGAAACGCATCACACGACCGGTTGAAGGAAGCCGAAGAGAGCGGGGACGTCGAGTCCGTCGTGGACGAACTCGAGAACCGGGTGGTCGAGGAGTCGGAGGAGCGCGGCGCGGCCGGGACACCCTCCGATCGGGCGACGGTCGAGCCGGTCGAACCCGATCACAAAAGCCCGGACTGATCCCCGACCAGCAGTCGCGTCCGAATGATCGAGGTTATGGTCGGGGAATGGCCGATATCGTCGAGTTGATCTTCGAAGATCACCAGTGGTTCCGGCGTCAGTTCGCCGACCTGGACGAACTGCGTGCGCAGTCGCCTCGCGACTGCGCGGCGCTCGAAGCGGTGTGGAAGCCCCTTGCACGACGCCTCGACGTGCATGCAGTCGCCGAGGAGGAGATCTTCTACCCCCAGTTGCTTCGCGTCGGGGACGATGCTCGTCCGGAGACTCTCGACGCGATCGGCGACCACAACGACATTCGTGACGGCGTCCACGACGCCGAGAAGCATGCCGTCGGCGATGCACAATGGTGGGCGGCCGTCCGACGCGCCCGAGAAGCGAACGACGAGCACATGGCAGAAGAGGAACGCGAGGGACTTGCGGATTTTCGGCGGACCGCCACAGCGGCGTTTCGGGACGCTTTGGGTCGGCGATTCGCCGCGTACCTGTCCGAGCACCGCACCGCGGACGATATCGACACCTCCGACATAGACCCCGAAGGGTACGTCGAGGAGGTGGCAGAAGAGCTTTCGGAAGACGAGGGACACACCGGTTCACTCCGCATCGGCAGCATGAAGGATCGGGGAACTCGGCGGCGAGTTCACAGAGACGCCTGAGAACCGCTGTAACGGTTTCGCCTTCCACTACGACGTTCGTGTTGACGTGACGCACGGCATGGGGGTCGGTTCGCGCGCATACCGGTTGGTTCGGGGTCAAAGGACGTGGACATGGCTCTTCGCGAGTTCTTCAAACGGCATCGCATCGCTTCGGCGGCGACCGTACCAGCAATGTTGGGGGTTACGGCGATTGTCGCCGCATCATTTGCGCTGCCCTCGGGGCCGCAGACGATCGACACCGAACTGACGTCGTCGGTCAACGACTGCAAGAAGATGATGACCATCTCGGTCGCGGGACGAAACGACACCCCGGTCAAGGGCACGACGGCGATGCTGCAGGGCCGGGATGGCAAGGACCTCCCTGCGGCGATGTCCGGTGATCACAGCAGTTACTGGGTCGACCGAGTCGTCAACGTCCCGACGAACCAGGTCGCCGCCGGTACGTACGGTGCCGTGTACATCGAATACCCCGCCAACATGGCCACCTACGAGGACGCGGTCGCCGCGGGTGTCGAGAACTCGCAGCGGGTCATGCGGGAAATCCAGGCGGCCTGCCCGGACACGCAGTTCTCGATCGTCGGATACAGCGAGGGTGCAGATGTCGCCCGCCGTGTCGCGATGAATATCGGCAACCAGGATCAGGACGCGAACGGCAAGTACGGGATCGTAGATCCGGCGCGGGTGCTCGGTGTCGTCATTCTGGCCGATGCGGGCCGTGGACTGAACGAGGGGCCGTTCCCCGGGGCGAAGGACCCGTACGGACGCCCGGACAACTTCGACCAGCGCTACCAGACCGGCAAGGACGCCGCGTCGGGGCAAGGCATCGCCTCGGACACCAGTGGTGGCTTCGGTGCATTGGACGGCAAGATCGCGTCGTTCTGCTCGGACGGTGACCTCACCTGCGCTGCTCCCGAGAACACCTCGTTGCTGCAACTCGCGGCCAATGTCGGCCGTCAGATCAACGTCGATGCCATCGAGCGGGACGGCCTCACCCCGGCCACCGGCCAGGACGTGGCAATGGCACTGAGCCGCATCGCTTTCGCTGCTTTCGCAGACATCCAGTCGCAGAAGGACTGGATGCAGAGCGACGAGACGTTCCTTCAGGTACTGCTGAAGGTGTCGGCGCCGAGCTACCAGCCCCCGCAGGGCGAAGACGCGACGCCCGTCAAGGTCGCGACCAATGCCTCGGCGGTGAAGGACGAGGACGGTGAGGACGGAACCGGCGGCGAGGTGATCGACGGCGAGGAACTGTCTCCGCTCGCGTACCTGCCGCAGAAACTGTTCCGGGAGATCGTGGGACTGATCGCGACCAACACCAACACGATCCCGGTGATCATGAGCGATCCGTATCAGCTCACGTTGGGCCCCAACGGAACCGGGCATCACTTCGACTACTGGCGCGATGCCAACCCCAACGGTGGCAAGCCGCTGACCTCCGCCGAGTATGCGGCGGCGTGGCTCACGAATCTGGCCAAGCAGGCACAGAACGGTAAGCCGCTGAACACGGCGGTGAAGCCGCAGGCCGAGGATGTCGCCGACACACTCCAACTCGTGGCGGAGACGAAGGACGCCACCGCGGCCAAGGCGGCGGCATCGACCGCGGACAAGCCTGCGGGGACTGCCGTTCCGACCCCGGCAGCAGAGGCCACAACGACGAAGTCGGCGGCACCGGTCACCTCGGACGCTCCGGCGCCGTCGCAGACCGTGGAGGTCACGCCGGAGGTGGCGGCGCCGCCCGCCGAGGTGCCGACGAAGGATGCCGGCGCCACGGTCACCGAGGGGTCGACCGGCTCGTCCGCGCCGACGACCACGACCGAAGCTCCGGTAACCACGACCACTCCGGTTCCGGTGGGCTAGGTCGTCGAGACCTGGTCGACCGACGAAACGCCACTGCTCCCGCCCTGTCAGGTCGGGGGCAGTGGCGTTTCCGGGTCACGGCGGAAGGTGATCGGCGCGAGCCACGCATCGGCCACCCGACGGATCTGCCACGTGGTGAGTGCCAGATCGGCGTCGTCGATCGGCAGCACGACGAACTCGGACCGGTCGATGCCGGTGAGTGCTTCCGATTCGATCGGCGCGAAGGTGAAGTACCGGTCGTTGCGGAGCATCATGAGCATTCCGCTGACGTCCGAGAACCGAACGTCGGGCTCGGATTCGATGCCGGCCGCCTCGAGCCAGCGCTTGTTCTCGCGTCGCAGATTCCAGTGCGTCGGGCCGCTCACGTGCTTGAGACCACGCAGATCACTCGACTTCAGCGAAGTTCTCCCCGGAAACAGGTCCGCGTCGACGACGGCGCCCAGGGGTTCCGAGTAGAGGCTGAGGGCCACCAGGTCGGGGTGGCTCGTCGGGACGTGGGAGATGGCGATGTCCACGTTGCGAGCGAGAAGTTCCGACTCCATGTCGAGGGACGGGATCTGGCGAATCGTGAACGAATACGAGCCCTTCAACGCACGGATCCTTTCGGAGATGTTCCGTCGATGGCGGGGATTGAGAACGTCGGGAACTGCCACGCGAACGCGATCGTGCCTGGTGTCGGTGCGGATCAGGTGGGGTATCGCATCGAACTCGTCGACGAGTTTCGTGGCGATGGGCAGCAGCGCGGCGCCGGCCGGCGTCAGCCTCGTGTGGTGGGTGGAACGGTCGAAAAGCGGCTCGCCCAGTTCCTTCTCCAGCGCCTTGATCCGCTGGCTCAGCGGCGGCACCGACATCTGCAGAATGCCCGCTGCCCGGGTGAAGTTGAGTTCGTGAGCCACCGCGAGGAAGTACCGCAGGTGCCTCATCTCCATTCGCCCGAGTGTAGTCGTGGCGGGGTTGGTATGTCGCATGTGGTCATACCGACGTGTGAAAGACGGTCATTCCCTCCCGGGTCAGCAGTAATTAGCGTGGGTAATGATCACATCGACCGAAACGGGTCGGCCGAACGCGAAAGGACACCACGCGATGACGGTTCCCACGACATCCGAAACACTCAACATCGGAAACGACCCGACCGGACCTCTGAAAGGCGTCACGGTCGTCGACATCTCGACCGTCGTCATGGGCCCGCTCGCATCGCAGATCCTCGGTGACTTCGGCGCCGACGTCATCCGCATCGAGCCCCCGTTCGACACGGCACGCGTCTCCCCCGCCAACACCGGACGCAACGCGGGCATGGCGCCCCTCTACATGCAGGTGAACCGCAACAAGCGCAGCGTCGTCCTCAACCTCAAGGACAAGGACGATCTGCACTCGCTCTTCGAGCTGCTCGAGACCGCGGACGTACTGCTCACCAACATGCGCCTCGGGGCCCTCGACCGACTCGGGTTGGGCTACGACACGGTTCACGAGCGTCTACCCCACCTGATCTACGCGCACGCGCAGGGCTTCAATGCGGCCTCGTCGCAGAGTGCACGCCCCGCTTACGACGAAGTGATCCAGGCCGTCACCGGATTGGTGAACCTCCAGGAGCGCGCCAACGGCTCCTTGCAGTTCGTACCCACCTACATCGCGGACAAGACCGCTGCCCTATACCTCGTCAACGGCATACTCGGCGCGCTCTTCCACCGTGAGCGGACCGGAGAGGCGCAGCAGGTGTCTCTCGCGATGGCGGACACGATGATCGCCATGAACGCGGTCGAGCACATGGCAGGCGACGTATTTGTCCCGGCCGCAGGCGATGTGGGCAATCCCCTGAGCCTCACCGATGTGCACGCCGCCATGCGCACCAAGGATGGCGGCGCGATCGCAGCTGTTCCGTACACCTACGACGCGGTGCGTCTCCTCCTGAAGGGCGCCGGTCAGCACGAGCGCGCCGCAGACCCGGTATGGGACGAGAAGGTGATGGTTCGCGACGTGTTCTACGACGGAATCCGTGCAGTGCTCGATCACTCGACCAACAGGACGACAGCCGAGTGGGAAGAGTTCCTCACCGAACACGACATGCCGTACGGCGTCGTTCTCGACATCGCCGACATCTCCGACGACCCCTACGTCAAGGAAATGGGCCTGATCAGCGAAGTCGATCACCCCACAGAGGGTCGGATCCGGGTGGCGGCCAACCCCGTGAACTTCTCCAGGACCCCGGCAGACATTCACCGGCACGCAGAACGAGCAGGCCAGAGCACGGACGAGGTCCTCGGATCTCTCCGCCGCGTCAACGACGAGAAGAAGGCATCATGAATCTCGGGCTCAGCAACGAAGAGATCGCATTCCGCGACGACATTCGAAACGCGTTGTCCCAGGACATCTCCCCGGATATCCGACGCCGAAGCGCATTGGGTCACACCACCCGCGACGACATCGTGGAAACGCAGCAGGTGCTGAACAAGCATGGACTCGCAGTGCCGCACTGGCCCGTCGAATGGGGCGGTAAGAACTGGACGCCGACCCAAACTCACATCTACGTCTCCGAACTGCAGCGGGCCGGCGTCCCGAACCCGTTGGCGTTCAACGTCAGCATGGTCGGACCCATCATCGCCGAGTTCGGCACCGAGGAGCAGAAGGAGAAGTTCCTTCCGGTCACCGCCAACCTCGACATCTGGTGGTCGCAGGGTTTCTCGGAGCCCGAAGCCGGTTCCGATCTCGCGGCACTGAAGACCACGGCGGTGCGTGACGGGGACGAGTACGTCGTCAACGGGCAGAAGACGTGGACGACACTCGGGCAGTACGGCGACTGGATGTTCCTGCTTGCCCGCACCAACCCGGACGCACCCAAGAAGCAGCATGGAATCTCCTTCTTCCTGCTCGACCTCGACACCCCCGGCATCGAACGTCGTCCGATCAAGCTGATCGACGGTGGCTCGGAGGTCAACGAGTTCTTCTTCGACAACGTCCGTATTCCCGCGGAAAACCTTGTCGGTGAGGAGAATCGCGGGTGGAGCTACGCGAAGTTCCTTCTCGGCAACGAACGCAACTCAATCGCTCAGGTGGGCACGAGCCAACGAATCTTTGCGGAGATCTCCGACCAGGCACGTGGCCGTGACATCGGAACCGGCCCCCTCGCCGACGACCCGACCTTCCGAAGCCGTATGCATGCCGTCAAGCTGCGGCTGCTCGCCCTCGAAGCAACACAGTTGCGCGTCACAGGCGCCTCCGAGAACGGACAGGCCAGCCCTGTTTCCTCGTTGCTGAAACTGGAAGGTACCCAGCTTCTCCAGGAGCTTTCCGAAATGCGTGTCGCGATTGCCGGATCCGATTCGCTCCTCGTGGGCGGCGGGTCGGGTGTCACCTCGGAACTGCACGCAGCGGCAGCTGATGCTGTCGCGGCCACTCAATACCTCAATCTGCGGAAGCTCTCGATCTTCGGCGGATCCAACGAAATCCAGCGCGGCGTGATCGCCAAGACCATCCTCGGGCTGTAAGGAGAACATCATGAACCTCGAACCCAACGAAGACCAGCAGCTTCTGTTCGAGAGCGTGGACGCCATGCTGGCCCGCCACTATGCCCCGGGGTTCCGCGGCGAGGTGGTCGCAACCGAACTCGGTTGGAGCGCAAAGGCATGGGAGAACGCCACCGATCTGGGACTCACCACACTGAGTGTCGACGAAGACCACGACGGGGCAGGTGCCGGTGCTGCGGAGGTGTTCGTGACCCAGAATGCTATCGGCAAGCACGCAGCGGTCGAACCACTCCTCGACGGCGTGTTCCTCCCGTCCTGGCTGATCTCCACCCTGGGAACGGACGACCAGCAGAACGATCTGTTGGCACCGTTGGTGAGTGGCGATCAGATCTACGCCGTCGCTCACGCCGAGCCGAAGCGTGCCTGGGACACCCCACCCGCGGTCGCCGCGAGCGCGGGAGCCGAAGACAGGGTTCTTCTGAACGGAGTGAAGTCCCCAGTCCTGCGCGCCGACAGGGCCGCAACCCTGCTGGTGACGGCGATCGACGACCAGGGCGACACGGGTCTCTACGTCGTGAAGGGTGACGCGGCCGGGCTCACTCGTGTCGACGGCCGCACCCCGGACTGGGCACATGCGTCCGAGGTGCTGTTCACCGACACCCCGGCAGTTGCGCTCGGCGCCGCCGGAACGGACGCCGTCCGTGCGCTCGACGTCGCAATCGCCAAGGCCCGGATCGCGCTTCTCGGCGAAGCGGTGGGTCTCATGGACTCCGGACTCGCGCAGACCGTCGAATACCTGAAGTCGCGCAAGCAGTTCGGCGTACCGTTGTCGGTCTTCCAGGCCCTCGTCCACCGCAGCGCCGACCTGTACGCCGAGATCGAACTCGCACGTTCGACCGCGCTGTGGGCCACTGCGATGGCGGAAGCATTCGATTCGGGCGACGAACAGAACCTCGGCAGCAACGCGGACGACGCTTTCGTGCTCGTCGCCGACATCTCGCGGAAGGTCGCGGAAGAGATCGTCCAGCTGCACGGCGGAATCGGCATGACCTACGAAACGTCGGTCAGCCACTACGCAGCACGGCTCACCGGAATCGCGCAGGCATTCGGTGGAGTGGAAGCGGCCCGTCGCCGCGCTCTCGCATCGGCATCGCCCCTGACAGCACCGAGTGCGCTGCGCGACAACGCGATCGCAGTCTAGAAAGCAGGTTGGACATGTTCGACGCACTACTCGTTCTGAACATCGCCGCGGGCACGATCGAGCGAATCGATCTTTCGGACGGGTCGATTCGTGCGCTCGTCGACGATGCAGGCGCAGCGCCCGACGGCATCGCCCACGACGCAGAATCGGGCCGGATCTACTGGACGATCATGGGTCGACCCGAGGTCGTCGGCTCTGGGCCGGATGCCGAGTTCGACTTCTCCGCGAAGAACGGCGCCCTGTACTCGGCGAATGTCGACGGCACCGATCGGCGCGAGATCCTGCCGGTGGGCGCCATAACCACAGGAAAGCAGCTGACCGCGGTTCTCGCTGCGGGACAGCTGTATTGGGGAGACCGTGAGGGCTGCAAGGTCAGCCGTGTGGACATCGACGGGACCGGCCTGACCGACCTCGTGGTCAACGCACCCGTGGGCGACATCATGCAGGAATGCGTCGGCATCGCGGTCGATCCCGCGGCCGGCTACCTGTACTGGACACAGAAGGGCCCCTCAAAGGGCGGTAAGGGTCGCATCCTGCGAACCGGGCTCGACATCCCCGAAGGGGAGACGGCAGCGGATCGGACCGACATCGAAGTGCTCTGGGACAACCTGCCCGAACCGATCGACCTGCACCTGGACGGCGACGTACTCTACTGGACCGACCGGGGCGCCGAGCCGTCCGGCAACACCCTCAACCGAGCGGCCGTCCCCGGACCAGGCGAACGCGGCGCGCAGCCCGAGGTACTCGCCGGCGGCTTTCACGAGGCGATCGGGCTGGCCGTCGACTCGGCTGCCGGCACCGCGTACGTCACCGACCTGGGTGGAACCGTGCGCGCCGTACCGCTCACCGCAGGCAGTGAAGAGCGCGTGGTCGCGCGCATCGAAGGAAGACTCACCGGAATCGTAGGTATGTGACATGAGAACGATTGCAATCGTCGGAGCAGGAGTCATCGGGCTGTCCTGGGCCAGACTTGCCCGTGAACACGGGTGGGACGT
This sequence comes from Rhodococcus sp. NPDC058521, assembly GCF_042719695.1. Taxonomy (NCBI): domain Bacteria; kingdom Bacillati; phylum Actinomycetota; class Actinomycetes; order Mycobacteriales; family Nocardiaceae; genus Rhodococcus; species Rhodococcus sp. NPDC058521. The sequence goes on along the minus strand of NZ_JBHXNL010000002.1, from coordinate 344,549 downwards.
CGTAATCACCGATCCACGCCCGGACCTCGAGAACGTCGTGGCGGAGTTCGCGGACGACGAGCACGTGCGAGCGACGAGCGATCTCGCGGAAGCCGTCGCGGATGCGGACCTAGTTCAGGAGAACGGTCCGGAACGGCTCGACGTGAAGAAATCGCTGTTCGCAGAGATTGTTCAGGCGGCCAAGCCCGACGCCGTACTGGCAACCTCGAGTTCCTCCATCTCGGCGACACTCATCGCGACGGAACTGGAGGACCCAGCTCGGGTTGTCGTCGGACACCCCTTCAATCCACCCGAGCTGATGCCGCTGGTCGAGGTGCTCCCGGGCGAACGCACCGCACCGGAGGCCGTCGACCGGGCAGTGGAACTCTACGAGGCGCTGGGGCGTGTGCCGGTGGTCATCCGCAAGGAGCTGCCCGGATTCGTCGCCAATCGTCTCCAGATGGCACTGTCACGCGAAGCTCGATACCTGGTCGAGCAGGGTGTGGTCTCCGCCGAACAGCTCGACACGATTCTGCAGAATTCGCTCGGCCTGCGGTGGGCGACCACCGGGTTGTTCGAGGGCAACGTACTGGGCGGTGGACCCGGCGGCATTCGGCACCTGTTCGCAGGGGTAGGAGCCGAAACCGGCAAGATCGAGTTCGGGGTCCCCTCGACCGATCCCGAGGTCGTCGAAAACCTGTTCGAACAGGTCGAAGACACCTATGGAGTGGGGCCCGAGGCATACGAGCGGCTCCGTGACAAGCGTGATCACCGCACCCGTGCCGTCCTGAAGGCGCTCCGCGCCCCGTGAGTGGTTAGCGAGTCCAGGGGCTCTTGTCATGTCTCAGGACATCGAGGACAGATCTGTCTCAGGACTTATGGGACAGTTTCTGATACCTGGTGGTTCTGTCGGGTGTAAGTGTGCGGGCGATCGTGTCGCCGATCATGACGGTGACACGATCGCCCTGCCAGTGGACGGTGGCGTCGGTGTTCTTGTAGCGGCGTCCGATGATGATCGACAGTCCATCGAACTGGATCACTCCGGTGCTCGAGACGGGACGCTCGATGCGGCCGGCTCGGCGCGGTAGCCCGGGTGTGAGTTGGGCGGCAGGAGTGGTGTCCCAACGTTGTTGCGAGTGGTTCCGCCGATTCCCTGATGGCGGCGGTTGTTGTAGATCTGCCGGTAGGTGTCGAGCTGGGTCTGCAGTTCGGTCAGAGTGTCGGCGGCGGGTTTCTTGGCGAGCCATTTGCGCAGGGTTTTGTGGGCGCGTTCGTTCTTGCCGCAGGTCTGCGGGTGGTAGACGGAGGAGGCGATGGTCTTCGTGCCGAGGGCGGCGAGGTGGCGTTCGATCTCTGCCATGGAACCGCGTCGTTTGCCGGAGAACGCGAGGCCGTTGTCGGAGAGCAGGTGGGCGGGATCCCGTAGCCGTTCATCGCCCGTTGCAGTGCGGTCCAGGCGTCGGCGGAGGTTTCCGCGCGAGCAGCGAACGAGCACACGTCCAGGCGGGAATGGTCGTCGAGGATCTGCAGGATGCATACCGTGGTGCCGTCGGCGAGGTAGTGCTCGAGCCCGTCGATCTGCCAGCACCCGTTGGGTTCGGAGAACTCGAAGCTGCGGCGGGTGCGGGGCTTTTTGCGCGGCTCCGCGATGATCAGGCCGTGGTCGGTGAGCACCCGGTAGATCGTCGACCTCGACGGCACCGGGTCCAGGTCTTGGTCCTGCAGGCGCCAGCGGATCGAGATGGGCCCGTTGTCGAGCCCTTCGTCGTCGAGTTCTTTGCGGACCCGCACGATCGCCTCGTGCACCTCGGGTGTGGTGGCCGTCCGGCTGGCGTTCGGCCGGGTCGAACGCGCGGTGAACGCGGACGCCCCTTCGTCACGGAAACGGTGCACCAGTGCGTAGAAGGTGTTCCGCGAGATGCTTTGTTCGCGGCACAGGCGGGACACATTGATCCGTGTCCCGCCTGCATACGTGGCGACCGCTTCCACGATGTCTGGATTCATCGAAAACCCTTTTCCGCCCATCCCTGAGTGTCACCCAGGCGGGCTGTGAGTGTCCTCGATGTCCTGAAACATCAACTGTCCTGCATGTCCTGAACTCAGACACGAGTCCAGGAACTCTCGGACCAAGCACAGTGGCACTACGCCTCGATCTGGCCGGCGATGCTGCGCTCGAGCTGTAGACGCGCGGTGTTGGGGATGGAGATGAGTCCCTCCAGCTCTTTGCGGGCTTTGGCGTACGCGCTGTGCCGCTCCTGCTGCGTGGCCCCGTCGTTCATCGCGAGTCGAAGCAAGCGCTGTGCGCGCACGAGCCGCTCCTGCTCGCCGTCGTCGAAGTCACCGTGGCGTCGGCGCGTGGCCTCCTTCTCGGCGACGTCGAAGGCGACGGCATAGACGTGAACGGCATCGCGGTACCGGGAGCGACCGTCGGGGTCACCCACCAGCGACTCCGGATCCGAGGGCTTGAGCAGGTCGGCGTGGCGCTTCGCCTTGTGGAATTCGATGGTGAGCGGTTCACGCATATCGATCATCATCGGGAAGTCGAGCAGTGTCACCATGTCGATCTCGTAGCCGAACCACCGAGCATCGGTTTGTTCGTGTTCGTCGATCGTCTTGGCGACGTCACGCAGCACAGCCTCCTTGTCTACCTGGCCCTGTGCGTTGGCCTGCGCGACGGCGACCTTGGTCTGTTGCTTGATGCGAAATCGTTCTTGCCTACGTTCGACCCGCCGCTGATTGGCGGCTCCGATCGCCTTCACAGCTCCGCCGATGCTGCCGCCGAAGACGAAGATCAGCCACCAATAATGCGAGAGAAACTCGAACAATGGGCCCACACCGCCAATCATGCCACTCACGGGGGCAGCCGGTGATCGGCTCAGGGCACTGGCGGTCTGCTCGCCGATGGAGTTGATTTCGGCGTTGGATCGAGGGTCGCCTGCGTAGTGGATCTGGTTCGTGCATCGATCGTCGACCGCGGGAGCAGGCTCCGCTTCAGGTGCCTGAGCGGGTTCCTCGTTCTCAGGACCGCGGCCGGTGCCCCGTTCTCGGCTCCCGTATCGGTCTTGGGTTCGGATTCGATCGGTGCCGGTGGTGCCACGGCAGCGCTCGTGGCAGAAACACGGGTGGCAGGTGCCGGCTGGCCGGATGAATCGTCGCCCGAGCCGCCGCCGGCGACTGCGGTGAGGAGCAGCGCGGCCGTCGCCATCACGGTCACCGCAAGTGGCCTGCCTTGGCGTCGACGCCGACTCGTACGGGTGCGTGGTGCCGTCGGTTACGGTCGGCACATGCTCATCGGATACGCATTCTCGGCTCTCGGCGGGATTGTCTACACCGTCGGAACAGTGCTCGTGATGCGACTGAACACCGATAGGCGCGTCCCCTGGTGGGGGAAGTTTCCACGTCAGGACGGCCGCACGGTTTCACTTCGCTTCGTAGGAGCACTTCTTTTCGTGGCGGGCAGCATGCTGATCAGCCGCAACATGGCTACTGACGGAATACTGGTTCCGGCGATCCGTGTCGGTCTCCTCGTGCTCGTAGCCACCGCGCCTGCCATGTGTATCCAAGCTGTTCACAACAGAGCTGTGGCCGAAAAGCATTCCGTTCCGTGACCGGCCGCGGCCCGGGTCGACGACCCGGCCGCGCTGCGTTCATGTGTATGTCATCGCGTGCTCGGCTTTAGATCATCGGTAGGTCACCCGCGCGCTGGAAGGTTCGGCGACCCTGCCCAGGAACCTGACAGCCCGATGAGGAGATCCGCCGATGCATTCCGTGAAGAGTCCGGCCACCAAGGCGTTCATCGGAAGTGCGTTGACAGCTCTGGGTGTCCTGGCGGCGGGGAACGGAACTGCCGTTGCCGCCCCGGCGGTGATGCAGTCCGCCGCTGCGTGCGCACAAGGTGCAGGATTCGGAACGGGATCGGTTGCAGGCAAGGCAAGCGGGTATGCCTGCGCTGAGGAGGGCGACCTTCTCGATGTTCGGATCGGTGATGTGCGCGCAACCCAGCCGTCCGTCGGCTATGACGAGATCTATTACAAGCTGGGGCGATACACCCTCGGCAAGGACGAGATCAACAAGAAGTTCGACGACTGGTGCGAGGCCAACGGACAGGAAGAAGCCGCCGAGGCGGGGCCCGATGCCAGGCTGGACGATCCCGCGTCGTTCTCCTGCACCGTGCCTGTAGGACAGGAGTCGGACGACACTGTCGAAGCGATGAAGACCGTTGTCATCGGCCCGGGCGGCGTCCCTTATTCTCACGGATGGTCATCACACGCTGACGTCCTTCTTCGAGACGCCTGATGGTGGACCGAACATGCATGTGCGACTTCGAGTTGTCGCCAATCTGGCGGACCTCGACGATGCTCGGTTCTGGTCCGAGATGGAGAACCGGAAGTGGGTGTGGAACCGTGATGTCGACGGCAATACGGTTCCGGTGGAACAGCTTCCGTCGGGAGTGGGGCTGTCGCAGTTCGCCGACGACAAGTACCGCAGTGCCGTCTACTTCGGTCGCGACGTCGGATTCGAGTCGGGAAGCACCGAGTTCCAGGAGTTCTACTGGGGTGCGTGGCTGCGAGATTCCGGTGCAGTCGATCTGGGTGCATGGGATTCGAATGATCGCGACAGTTACCTGAAGACGGTCGAACAGGTTACGAGGGCACAGGTCGAACTCCCCCGCGACCAGGTGGTGGACAGTGGCCGCACGGCCGCCGACCTCGGGGCGCTACAGGAGTGGAACGGCGGAAAGTCTGCGGACAAGGGCGAATTCGACAAACTCTCGAAACCGTACACCGACGACAAGCCCGGAAAGATCGCCTACGCCATGGAGTACAAGAACGGCCTGTGAGTGGTTGACGAGTCCCTGGACTCGTCAACCACTCACAGGGGGAGGTGGGCGGACAAGAGGAACGCGGGAAGCAGTGCTCGTCCCTTGTCGTCGAGTTCGATGTCCGAACCCTCGGGCGGCGCTTGAAGGGCGTGGATGAACGCCGGCCGAACTTCGTCGATGTTCCAGAATGGCGCGACGGCCTGACGCAGTTCGTCTTCGGTGACCGCGTTCGGACCCTCCCCTTCGGGGAAGGCACCCTTCTCGAACACCAGGATGTAGAACGACGCGCCGGACGCTGCTGCCCGTGCCACGGATTCGAGGTAACTCCGACGCCGATCGACTGGTAGCGAATGGAACAGCGTGCTGTCCACGATGGTCGAGAATCGTCCGTCGTAACCGGTGAAGGCGCTGATGTCCGCGACTTCGAAGGTGGCGCTGGCCAGGTTGCGGTCCTTCGCGGCCCGGGTGGCCGCGGCGATCGCTGTCGGAGATAGGTCGAGCCCCACCACCGTGTAGCCCTGCGCCGCGAGGTGCAGCGAGGTCTCCGCGTGACCACAGCCGGCGTCGAGAACTTCGCTGTGGAACTTGCCGCGAGCGATCAGCTCGGCTATCTCGGGTTGGGGTTCACCGATGTTCCAGGGCACCGGACCGGAGAAGTCCTCTGCCTTGCCGCTGTAGATGTCGTCCCAGGGTGCAACTTCTTCGTCGGCCATGGACTCGACCGTACGCCGGTCGGTCGCTCAGTCCGACGCCGAACGACCGATGATGTAGGCCTTGGCGTCCTCGTAGGAGAACGCGCGGCCCCTGTCGTCGGGGTCGGTTTTCGATCGGACGTTGAACAGGACGAAATCCGCGACCTGGTTCGTGGTCACCACGAGACCTTTGGGCTCGGCGAGGCCATTCAGTTCGCCCGCTTGTTGCAGGATCTGGGTCTTGTCCACGGCTCCGAATCCACTGCTGAATGTCATGTCTCCAGAACACACGAAAGTCTGCCGTCTGTCGAAATTCCGGTGATCGGCGTAACAGTGCCCGCCGATCACACGACAATCATTACTGCAGGTAACAATTCCCACGGAAGGTGCAGAACCATGCCGAAGTCCACGTCGATGAAGGCGGCCGGAGTCGTTTTCGGAGCAGCAGCCGTATCCGCACTGATGGCATCGCCCGCTCAGGCAGACGAGGCTGCGGGTCCGATCCACTTCTCGTCCGGCAACTTCCAGTGCGCGATCGACGACAACGGCGTCGTGGGTTGCGATGTGACCGGTGGTGATCAGATGACGATCGATCTCGGTGGTAGTGCCGATTTCCCCGTCCCGTTCCGCGTTGACCAGGTCGTCGCCGACGTCGACTGGGCGCCCGCACACCCGGGATTCAATCCAGGTGCATACACGCTCGAGGGTGGAAACCCGAACATCAGTGACGTCGGCTATCCGGTCGGTGAGGGTGCAACTCGTGGTTCCGAGGTGTCACACGCAGGCTCGCGCTGCTGGACCGGCTTCCACGGAAGTTTCCAGTGCGAGACCGCCGCAGGGCACGGGTTCTTCCACTACATCGGCATCCAAGCGCACTGAGACAAGCCCGGTCGCTAACTCTGTCCGTCAGTTCTTGGCGGGCAGAGTCCGCGCATGGGCGACGCCGCGCCGAACCCAGAACGACAGGTCGGAATCGGTCTCGAGATGCTCGGGTTCGATCGTGACCCAACCGCGCATCTCGCGGCTTCCCATGACAGCTACGTCGGCCGAGGTCGTCGCCATGAGATCGGCCATGTCGGCTCGGCCCACACGGACGAGCAGATCGCCTTTACCGCCAGCTGCGACGGCCATCTTGCCGTCCACCAGAAATGCCAGGCCGCCGAACATAGCCTTCTCGGTGATCGCCCGATCTCCGCTCGTCAACTGTCGGATCCGGTCGGCAAGCTCCTGGTCGTAGGCCATGAAATCCCAGCGTAGGCGCTCGGCGGTTTCGGTTGCGTACGATTTCGGAAAACGACCTCGAGCGTAGGCAGGCTCCCATGAGTAGTGACTCTCCGGTGCAGAGCACCCGAATCGTTCTCGCGTCCAGGCCCGACGGCGAGCCCAGCGCGGACAACTTCCGGATAGAGGCGGCGAATCTGCCGTCGCTCGCCGACGGGCAGGTGCTCCTGAGAATCTTGTACCTATCGCTCGATCCGTACATGCGTGGCCGGATGAGCACGGCGAAGTCGTACGCAGACCCGGTGGAGGTCGGGGACGTGATGGTCGGCGGCACCGTTGGCGAGGTCGTCGAGTCGCGGCACCCGAAGCTGTCCCCGGGCGATCGGGTGCTCTCCTACTCGGGCTGGCAGACCCACGCAGTCGAGAACGGTGATCATGTACGCCCACTGGATGCATCTGCCGCCCCGCTGTCGACAGCGCTCGGCGTCCTGGGGATGCCGGGTTTCACCGCCTATGCCGGCCTCCTCGAGATCGGTAAGCCCAAGGAAGGCGAGACCGTCGTCGTGGCGGCGGCCAGCGGGCCCGTGGGCTCCGCGGTGGGACAGATTGCCAAGATCAAGGGCGCCCGCGCCGTCGGTATCGCGGGTGGCCCCGACAAGTGTGCTCACGTTCGTGACGAACTCGGCTTCGATGCGGTCGTGGATCACCGCTCGCCGACCTTCGCGGACGATCTGAAGGCTGCAGTGCCGGACGGAATCGACGTGTACTTCGAGAACGTGGGCGGCGCGGTGGCCTCGGCCGTATTTCCACTGCTCAACACGTACGCGAGGGTTCCGGTGTGCGGCTTGGTGGCCCAGTACAACACCACCGAAGCTCCCGAGGGCCCGGACCGGTTGCCGGGATTCTTTCGATCGGTGCTGACCAAGAGCCTCACCATCCGTGGGTTCATCCAGACCGAGTTCGTCCGCGCTCTGCAGGCAGACTTTCGACGCGACGTCGCGAAATGGATCGCCGAAGGAAAGATCGCCTACAAGGAAGACATCGTCGACGGAATTGACAATGCGCCAAAGGCATTCATGGGACTTTTGGCCGGACGGAATTTCGGCAAGCTCGTGGTGCGGGTTGCCGAAGAGGAACAGGGTGGGGACGGATTCAGTTGTCGGTGGTCATGAGGTCCGCAAGATTGTCCAGGCTGGCCCGAACCGTGCGGGAGTGAGCCTTTGCAACGATCGGGTCCGACAACTTGCCGAAGATCCCTCCGATGCCGCTGTCGATGTCGAGTCGGTAGGTCAGCAAAGTACTACCGCCGCCATCGACGTCTTCCAGTCTCGTTGTGGCGGTGAAGGTCAGGTCGCCCCCTTCCACCGACTTGCTGGTGCTTCCCTTTCCTGGTTCGAACTCGACGAACTCGGACTCCCATTGGATTCGTTTCCCCAGAACTCGATTCACTCCGCGCCACCGGGCACCGACACCAGGCGGCCCTTCGCTGGTCTGCTCGCATTCGAGCACCGACGATTCCCATGTGGCCCAGTTCTGGGCATCGACAAGGAAGTCCCATACTTCCGAAGGAGGGAGGGCAATGGTGACGGATTGTTCGACGACAGGCATGACGCTCATCTCTTTGGATTGTGACTGAATCGTCTTCTGATCCCCTGACCACGTACGCTGGATTGGGCAGGGTCGACAGCTTCGATCATCCTCCGTGAGTGGTTCCCCTGTCGCTGTTGTTTAGCGTTGCAAATGTCTACCGTTGTGACGGAGGCTCACGGTATTGGACGGTGTCCGCGAAGGAACCTGGGTCGGCGCACGACTACGCGGGACCAAAGAGCTTGCTGCAGGGCGAGAGTGGCCCACCCGGCTACCGCCATGCCGCCGAGGTTCATCGACAGCTGGGTCAGGCTGCCCCAGGTGGTCGAGCCGGCGCCGAAGGCGATGCCCAGGGCGATGTTGCCTGCGGCGGGAACAGTGGTGACGGAGATGAATACGCCGATCAGCCCGCCGGACCTGGCGGAGGTGACCGACAGGACACCGGCGGCAGCCGCGATCACCGCGACGATGAACGACCACTTGTCGGGGGTGTAGACGAACGCGGTGGCCGGACGCGGGCCGGTGACATCTTCGATTGTGATCCAGCCCAGTACGCGCGCGAGGAGACACAACAGGGTAGTCACCCCGATGGCGGCCACGAATCCGAGAATCAGGGTCCGTACAGCCACCGCGAACAGGACGAAACGCCGGAGCACGAGTGCCACACCGAGGGCGGCGATCGCGCCGAACTCGGGGCCCAGAACCATGGCGCCGATGATGAGAATCTGCGAGTCGTTGGCGATGGCGACCGCGGCGAGGAGCGTGGCGAGACTCATGAAACTCAGATAGGTCCAATTGAGTTCGGACTCGTCGTACGAGCGCTGTGCGACCTCGGCCCAGACCACGGCGTCCGCGCTGCTGCCGGGAGTATGCATCTCGGCATCGAACCCGTTGTGTGAGAGCCACGTCTGCACGGGCTCGATCGTGATCGTTCCCGCGCGGTGCAGACCGAGTTCCCGCAGTTCGTCGAGGAGGTCGTTCGTGGCCTCACGGGCCAGGTCGGCGAGGATCACGTCGCCCACCGGTTTCACCGAAGCTCCTCGCATGAGGGCGATACCGCTCACCGCGGAGTCGGCCTCGAGGATCTCCACCAGATCGTCGGTCATCGCCGTGGGCGACAGGATGCGAAGCTTCAGCATTCGCTCAGTCTGCCGGTTGGCCCATCCTTTCCGCACCCCAACTGCGGTGGATGTACCCCTCGACTCGGTCGAGCTCGTCCTGCGTGACGCTGGCCAGCTCGCCGGGCTCGAGCGGGTCGAAGTGGAAGATGTACAGGCGCGACGCGAACTGCTCGAAAGGCAGCGATGCCTCGCCGAAGCGCTCGCCGCAGCCAGCTGTGCTGACGACGACGCCGTCACCCCAGTCCTGACCGCTGTCGTTGTTGGGATTGAAGAAGTACACCCGCATCACCTCTTGCGGGTCGAGGCTGACGCGCAGAATGGTGATCGCGTGCCACCCGATGAATCGGGCCGCACTGTCGGTCACGGCGATTCCCGCGGGTTGTGGGTGAATCAGCGGCTGATTGCCGTTGTAGTACGGGTGGTAGCTCGCGTAGAAGTGCCGCAGGAACCCGTCGAGATCGGTGAGGTTGCCGGTAGCGACATCGACGTCGATCCGGAAACCTCGCCCCGACCACCAACCGTGGAACTCGGGGTTGACCCAACGGTGTGGGTCGCCCTCGCGGCCCAGGCACCTGCGCCCCATCTCGGCGTAGATTCGGTCCAGGTGCGGCACCACCAAGAGCGACACCGGATCGAGATCGACGGGAAGGGTTGTCGCGACACCGGATTCGCTTTCGTTGGACGAGATGGGCCGGCCCTCGAAGTGCATGACGATCTCGTCGTCTCGGGCCGCCCACACCACGATCTGCATGAGGTAGTCGGGATCGTTGTACGACCACATCGACAGTGCCCTCGCCGACTGGCATGTGGGGTTGTCACCCTGTCCGATTCCGAGCGGTTGGCCGAGTACCGACAGCAGACCGGACAGCAGCCGCGCGCGCGGTCCGGGTGTCGGCCCGAAAGTCTCGGTCAATCGATCGCGGGAGTATTGCGAGAGCGGTTGTGCGAGTTGACGCCACATGGACGGCGCCACCGGCGGTTGGTAGAGGATCCCGCGCTCGAGCATGAGCGCGAGACCGTAGATGCACTGCGCGGTTTCGACGTGGACTGCCTCGTCGATGATGCTGCGGACCAGATCGTGGTAACACAGCAGGCAGTCGCGTCCGGTGCTGGAAAGGCCGAGCGCTTCGCCGACGAGATACTCGCCCTTCTCCAGGAGGTACCGCAGCAGAACCGCGTGGTAGGGCGACACCAAACCGGTGTCGTGCATGGCGCGGGCGAAACCTGCAGCCTCGTACTGCAACCCGCTGCTGTCCATCGCCTCCAGGCGTCCGAGGTAGACGTCGACGCCGGGATCCTCCCGGCAGGCATCGGTGGTGCCGAACAGGCTGCTGATGAGGCGGTCCGCGCCACCGCCGCTCGAACCGAGATCGACGTCCGGGTCGTTTCGGTAGATCGCGATCTGGGTGATCATCTTCTTGACCTGATCGACCTGGATCGGCCGCTGGCGAAGGATGCGCCAGATCTCCTCCACGAGATTGTCGAGGATGTTTTCGTACCCCACGTTCTCGCCGAGGTACCGAAACAGGCTTCGTGTCACCTGCGCCATGCGCCCCTGCTGCTCACGCTCAGCCTCGCTGGGCGGCGTGAACAGCAGGGACAGGTTGATCGCCAGTACCTGGGAGAGATGCTGACGGGCGTCCTCCGCGGAAATCAGAGGATGCTCGTACTCCCCCTTGGCCACCGCGAGGAGCCGCAGCTCGTTGACTGCCTCCAGCACCACGGTGTCGGAATTGCTGCTGCGCAGTGTGCCCTTGGTCAGCGCCGGGATCAGAATCTGCGGCGAGGCCCAGTCCGTTCCGTCGAACAGACCGGCCTCGTCGAGACCCTGGGCGCGAGCCGCGATCGCAGCCGCACCGCCGGGCTGTAGCAGCACGAGTCGCAGCGCGTCGAGAACAGGACGCAGCTTGACCTGCTTACCGAAGTCGCTGGTCTCTGCCAGGCCCCGGGTCGCCTCGTCGAGCCCGGACAGACGTTTGTCCAGCCGCCGGGAATCGCCCTGCGGGTCGGCGCTACTGCTGTTCGCATCACTGCTGGTCGAAGTCAACCGAGAATCCTCACGTATGAACCGACCTGCGTCCTCAGACGTAGAAGTCGAGTTCTTCCTGTTGTTTCAAGAGGTCACGCATCACATAGGGGTCGTCGCCGAAGAAATAGAGCAGACCCCAGTGGGTACCGAAGGCGGTCCGCTTGGTGACGGTTTCCTCCAACGGTGCTGTGAGCTCGTGGGATTCGAAGTACTCGTGGTCTTCGGTCTCCTCCGGCATCGCCAGCTGGCTGACCACGCGACGGCGGGGATAGACGCCGAAGCAACCGGCGTGCCCCTTCGCACCCACGACCTCCTCCGGGAAGAATGCCTCGATCTCTTCCTCGGTGGTCTTCGGGTCGAACGCGAGAACGAGGCCCTGGTAGGCGTTGAAACCGTAAGCGCGTTCGAGCAATTCGAACACCTTGAAGCCCGGCGGCCTGTAAGCCACCTCACCGAAGTACATTTCGCCGTCGCTCGTCACGAAGTACTCGGGATGCACGAACCCGAAGTCGATGTCGAACGTCTTGATCAATTTCTCGATCTGCCGGGTGATTTCGGGGCGGTACTTCTCCAGCTCCGGTGTGGCAGGAACGAACACGGAGTAGCCGAGAGTCACGTACTCGGAGATGTTGAGGAAGCGAATCTTGCCGTTGTGGATCCAGGCCTCGACCGCGAACTCCCACCCGTCGAGATGGGACTCCATGAGGACGGGAAACTCCTCGTCGGGAATCGTGTCCACCTCGTCGGGGGTACGAATGACCCGGTGCCCGAGGCAGCCGGCCTTGTCGAATGCCTTGAGGTGGATGGGGTCGTTCGGGTCGCCGTCCAGTTTGAGGAGAGTCTGGTTCACACGCTTGAGGAAGCGAATGACGTCGTCACGTTCGTGAGCTTCCTCGAAGATGCCTACTCGGATGCCACCGAGCTGTGCACGGCGCTTCATCAGCGCCTTGTCGCGCAGCAGCAGCGACTGGCCGAACAGGCGCGGGTTGTCGAGGAGTACGGAGTTGATGGCACCCGCCCACTCGACGGTCTCCTCGAAAAGCGGTATCGCGACGTCGACACCCTTTTCCTTCAGGGTCTCCGCGATCTCCATCGAACGGTCGTTGAGCCGCTCGAAATTCCACGGCACATAGGGAATGCCGTGTTCTTTGCAGTAATCCTCGGCCCAGTCGGGCGCGACCACCAGGTAACGACGGTCGAACCGATCCACTGCCTCGATGGCGTTCAGGCTCCAACCGAGAAGGGCTACATACCCCTTCTCGGGGTTCTTGGGGTTCGATTCGGACTTCGATTCCGTCAACTGTCTGCTCCTCTCGAAATGGCAATCACGTTCAAAGAGCGGGCAGACGAGGACCGAGTGTCACCGCCCTGTCGTCCACATCGCGGGAGCGTTCGATCCCGTCGATCTTCACCGCATCCATCCCGTGAAGGCTACCTGCTGGCCTCTGCAGGGCACTGCCGTGATCACCTCCGACGGCCCTGTCAGCGCTCTGAACAGGAGACTCGGCCGAGGTTGGCTGCCAGTTCCTCGAGGACCAGGCGGGCCGTCGTGGCCCGGTGTCGCGTCGCGCCACACCGATGTCCTCGGCAATGCTGCCGGTGAAGGAGGGAACCTCGAATACGCGCAGTCTGTCGGCGTCTGTCTGGTGAACGACACCGTCGGAGCAGCGTATGACGAATGAAGTGAGGCGTACCTCATTCAGGATTCAACCACGTCGCCGGAGTCGAGCGAGTCGTGGATCCCGATGACGGCAGCAGGCAGGTGCGTGAGGATGCTCCGCACCGGCACGTCGTCCGACTTTCTGGCGAAAACCGCACCGTCGATGTTCGCAAGTACATAGCGGGTGAGATGAAGGTTCGTCTCGCAATCCGGCTCGAGTTCGAAGATGCGTGACAGTCCGTCGCGAATCGCCGAGAAGCCAGCCGTCCGCGCCTCGCGAACCACTTCCTGGGTGCCGGAACCGTTGAACGCGCCGGGGGTGATGGCCACCGACATCATCAAACCGAGGAACGCAGGCGCCTTCTCCAGCTCGGATTCGAGCGCCTTCGCGAACACTGTGAGCTTCTCCAGTCGACTGCCCCGGGGGACGGGATATGAGGAGAGCGCGGTGAGCAAGCGGTGCGCACCACGCTCGACGACGTTCAGGAGCACGCCGTCCTTGGACCCGAAGTAGTGATAGACGGAACTGAGCGGCACCTGCGCTTCGGCCACGATTCGGGCGATCGTTGCACCCTCGAAACCGTGCTCGGCCATCACCCGTTCGGCTGCGTCGAGAACCACCTCGCGAGATGCGAGGCCCCTTCGATTCGGCTTCACCAGACTGCCCGACACCCAGGACAGGGTAGACCGCTGCGTCCGATCAGTCGACGAGTCGCCGAACGCCCACGTCGGTCGCAGTCCACCACTAGGCTTTCGAACCGGCAGCACATCCGACTGCCTGCCTCGTCGACGGGGGATCGAGATGCCGCACGGCGGACCACACCCGAAGCTTCGACGTGGAAACGCCCTGAGGTGGGCATCCGGTGTCGTCGTCGCCGCGGTGGCAACGGTGGGCCTCGGCGCGCATCCGGTGGCGGCCGCGCCCGGAGCGTGCGCGTCGGAAGCGCACACCGAGATCGCCGCACGCGTTCCGCTCCTCGATTTCGCCGAGAACATCGGCTACGACGCTGACGGAAACCTGTGGGTCTCGCGCGTTGCGCGCAGCGAGGTGTGGCGTTACGACTCGGCCGGCAACGTGACCGCTCGGGTTCCGGTTCCCGCTCCGGGCGCCATCGCCCTCGGACCCGACCGGCTGCTCTACGTCACCTTCGGCAACCTTCCGGCCAGCGCCATTCCGGGACCGCCCGACAGTGGCGTCGTGCGGTTCGACCCGTCCGATCCCGCACCGGTACCGCAGCAGTTCGTGACCGACCTGACGATGGCCAACGGCGCCGACTTCGACCGCGAGGGCAATCTGTACGTGGGCGACACGGGTTCCGGCGTCGTGCGCATCCGGCCGGACGGGACGACCGATGTGGACTGGACCCGCCGCGCCACACTCCTGGGAGCGAACGGGATCACGGTCGACGGCGACACCCTCTACGTGACCACGATGGCGAGTCTGGACGCCCAGATCGTCCGCATGTCGATCGACGACCCGGCGAGGCGTAGCTCCGTGGCTCGACTGATGCCCGGCCCGGTTTCCTTGCCGGCGTTGCCGGACGATCTCGTCGCCGCCGAGGACGGCAACCTCTACTTGGCAACGACCCTCGGTAAGCTCGTTCGAATCGACCCGGAAGCTCACACGACCTGCGAGATTCTGAGCGGTGAGCCGATGACGTCCGTTGCGCTTCGCGCGGACGGAGACCTGATGGTCGGGACCGAGTCGGGGAACATCCTTCGAGTGCAGACCAGGGCCCGATGACGAATTCATGGGTATGGTCGGTCCGGATTCGGCTGATGAATCCGAGATGTGAATCGGATGAAATTACCCGAATCGTGACGATCAGGTCGACAACGTGGTCTACCTTGTGACGTAACCGACACACGAGGGGGGAACCCGCAATGGTGCCAACCAAGAAGCGTCTGTCCGGATGGGGAGTGCTGACAGCGTCGTTCGTCACTGCAGGCGTTGCAGTGACGAGTGCGCCGGCCGCGCAGGCGGACATCACACCCACCACCATCATCAATGGAGTTCTGTCGACGGTCGGCGGCTGCCAGACCAATATTCGCGACATCATCGTCCGCTGCACCGCAGCCGAGACTCTCACCCCGCAATCGCCCATCATGTTGGATCTGAATCCGTTGGGTACCAACATCGTCGTACTCGGTGCGGGTCTCAACCGTGACGGCTCCATGCCGCCTGTTCTGCACGAGCGTCTGCAGGTCGCGCTGAAGCTTGCTCGTCAGTACCCGTTCACGCCCATCATCACCAGTGGGGGCGTCCCGCAGTCCGGAATCACCGAAGCCCGCGCCATGCGCGACTGGCTCGTCGCAAACGGCGTGTGGGCAGGCAGGATCACCGAAGAGGGCACTTCTCGGTCGACCATCGAAAATGCCCGAAACACCAACGGCATCTTGGCATCGCGTGGCGCCACCGGCGCGGTCGTGGTCTCGAGTTCCAACCACGTTGAGCGCGCGATGAACGATTTCCGGGTTGCCGTGGCGGGACGAATCCCGGTAGCGGGCGTCATCGCCGCCTAGTTCGTTCCCTCGCCCTGTGCGGTGAGGGCGACCCGAAGGTCTTTCCGGCTGGTCTTACCCACGCCGGTCTCGGGGAACGAGTCGATGACACGCACGAGGTCCGGGATCTTCCATTCGGCAAGTCCGCGTTCCCGCACGAACTTTCGGACCGCGCCCTGTTTCGGCGGTTCGTCCGGGTTCACCGCGATCACGAACGCACACGTGCGCTGACCGAGGTATTTGTCCGGAACCGCTGCGACCACGGCATCACGAACCTGCGGGTGCGCGAGAAGGTGCTCTTCCAGTTCTTCTGCGGACACCTTCTCGCCTCCGCGGTTCACATGGTCGGCCGCACGACCCGTGACGATCACGTTCCCGGCCGAATCGAGCCGGGCCATGTCGCCCGTCCGGTACCATCCGTCCGCGGTGAACGAACGGGCATTCGCCTCCTCGTTTCGGAAGTAGCCACGGATCGTGTACGGCCCCTGCGTGATGAGGGCGCCCGCTTCACCTGCCGGGACGTCGTCATCGTTCTCGTCGACGAGCCGGATCTGGTCGTGCGGTGACATCGGTCGACCCTGCGTCGTCGTCACCTGCTCACGCGGGTCGTCGAGCCGCGTGTAACAGACCAGGCCCTCTGCCATGCCGAAGACCTGCTGGAGGGCACCGTCGAAGGCGGCATCGATGCGTTGCGCCAATTCGTCGGGGCACCGTGCTCCCCCCACCTGTAGCGTCTTCAGGCTGCTCAGATCTGCTGCGTTGCCACGTTCGCGGGTTTCGGTCCAGAGTCGGGCGAGCGGCGGAACCAAACCGGTGATGGTGACGCCTGCCCGTTCGATCATGGGGAAGGCCACGTCGGGAGACGGGGCGGCGGCCAACGCCACTGTTCCGCCGACCGTGATCGCACCGAGAATGCCGGGAGAACTCATCGGAAAGTTGTGTGCAACGGGCAGCGTGGCCATGTACACCGAGTTCGAGTTCAGTTCACAGATCTCCGCGCTGCGAACCACGCTGTACAGATAGTCGTCGTGCGTGCGGGGAATGAGTTTGGGAATCCCGGTGCTACCGCCGGAAAGCTGAAGGAAGGCAACGTCCGAAGCCTTCGGGCCGTCCGGCAGTTGCCCGTCCGGGGTGCGGAAAGCGTCGAGAGTGTTCACCTTGGCGGTGTCCTTCTCCGACGGCCCGACGAGAATCACCGCGTCCAGTCCATCGGTGACCTCACGGGTCTCGAGGGCCAGATCCAGGTGTTGGTCCGTGACGATCATCGCGATGGCACCACTCGCCGCAGCTATGGCGGTCAACTCCGTGCTGCGATGGGCGGGGAGGGCGAACACCGGCACCGCGCCCGAGCGAAACAGCGCGAAGGTGATCTCGACGAACTCGGCGATATTCGGAAGTTGAAGCAGGACGCGGTCTCCCGTGCCGATTCCTCGATCGTGAAAACCCGAGGCCAGCGCGTCGACACGTGAGTCCAGTTCCCGAAATGTCCATGTTTGCTCGGCGTCGATCACCGCGACTGCATCCGGTGTGGACGCGGCGACGTCGTGAAGGACCGTTCCGAACGTCTTGCCTGCCCAAATGCCCTGTTCGGTGTAGCTTTGTGCCAGTTCGTCCGGCCACGGTGTGAAGTCGGTTCCGTTGTTCACCGTTGCGTTGCCTCCGTTCGGGGAGCATGTAGTTACCGATTGCAAGGACCAAGGCCGAAGGTTAGCCTAACCGAATGGTTGGGAGTGGATCGAACGTGCCCGGGGTGACCGGCAAGGTAGTGGTCGTCACCGGTGCAAGTGGAGGAATCGGATCGGCAACTGCGCATGCATTCATCGATGCCGGCGCCAGCGTGTGGTTGCTCGATCGTGACGAAGCAGTACTGAAACTCGGTGCAACACTGGGAGTTCCAGCGTCACAGGTGGACGTGCGGGACTCGGGCGACGTCGACTCTGCGTTCGGGTCTCTGGTCGGGCAATTGGGCGCTCCGTCTTCGCTGATCCACGCCGCCGGAGTGTTGTCCAGCGGGCCTGTCGACAGCCTGACCGATGCAGACTGGTTCGAGACGATGCAGGTCAACGCAACCGGAACCATGAACGTCACTCGCGCAGCTGCGCGAGTGATGGCAGGGCCCGCATCCATCACGGTCATCGGTTCGAATGCGGGTGCAACGCCACGAGCCGGCATGGCGGCGTACGGAGCCTCCAAGGCTGCCGCAACGTCCTTCGTCCGCTCTCTCGGACTCGAGCTGGCACACAGGGGAATCCGTTGCAACATCATCTCCCCGGGATCGACCGATACGGACATGCTGCGTGGAATGTGGTCCAGCGAGGACGAATCGGAAAAGGTCATCGCCGGTGACCCCTCCCGGTATCGGTTGGGTATTCCACTGAGAAGGATCGCGAAGGCAGACGACATCGCTGCCAGTGCACTCTTTCTCGCTTCCGATGCAGCACGGCATATCACACTTCACGACCTGCGGGTCGATGGCGGCGCCACGCTCGACGCGTGACCGGTCACGACACCGCACACTTGTAAACGACTTGAAACAAAGGATTCTCATGGCCATCCCGCCCATCTCCCCCTACCAGCCGCCGACCATCGAGGAAGTCCCGGAAGCGAAAGTGCCGTGGCGACTCGACCATGACCGGGCGGCGTTGCTGATCCACGACATGCAGAACTACTTCATCGATGCGTACGACATGGGCGCCGAACCGATCTGCTCCGCGCTCGCCAATATCGTTCGGCTGCGCGAAACCTGTGAGGCGGCCGGAATTCCGGTGATCTACACGATGCAGCCCGGAGACCAGCATCCGTCACGTCGCGGGATTCTCGGCGACTTCTGGGGGCCGGGACTGACGTGGGGCCGCGACACCGAAGTCGTGGATGCGCTGACGCCCGGAGCGGGTGACATCCAGGTCACCAAGTGGCGCTACTCGGCGTTCCAGCGCACGGACCTTCGGCAGCTACTCGCTCACCACGGACGTGACCAGCTGATCGTGAGCGGTGTGTACGCCCACATGGGGTGCATGCTCAGCGCTGCCGACGCCTTCATGGAAGACGTGCAGCCGTTCATGGTCGCCGACGCCACTGCCGACTTCAGTCGTGACGAGCACCTGATGGCGTTGACCTACACCGCCAAACGCTGCGGCGTGGTCACCACCACGGACGCTCTCGTGACGGCGTTGTCACCACTCGAGGTCGGCTGAATCGGATCCCAAGGCCGCGAGGACCGTCCGGAACTTGGTGAGAGTCTCCGACACCTCGCGGCTCGGATCCGATCCGGCCACGATTCCGCCGCCGGCGTATGCCGTTGCCGCATGCCGGTCGGGACTGATTCGCGCACAACGGATCGCGACCATCCATTCGCCGTCACCGTCGCCGTCGCACCAGCCGACCGTCCCGGCATAGAAGCCCCTGTCCGGTTCGATGCCGCGGAGGAAATCCATTGCGGCGTCGGCAGGTGTTCCGTTCACGGCGGGCGTCGGATGTACTGCCAACGCCAGATCGAGTGCGGTGATGCTCGGGTCGTTCAGAGTGCCGGTGATCGGTGTGCCCAGGTGCCACAACTGAGGGGTGCCGGTCAGCTCGGGGCCGGCGGGAACGTCGAGTTCGGAGCACAGCGGCGCGAGTGCGTGGCGGAGCGAGTCGATCACGAATGCGTGCTCGTGCAGGTCTTTCGTGGATGCGAGGAGCTCTCTGCCCACCGCGTCGTCTCGAACGGGATCGGGTTCCCGGCGTGCCGAACCGGCCAGCGGGTGGCATGTGACCGTGGTACCTCGGCGGCGGATGAGAACCTCCGGGCTCGATCCCACGAGTGTTGCGCCGTCGTCGAGTTGGGTCAGGTATCCGTTCCCGTTCGCATCCGCACGGACGAGGCGACCGAGGACTGCGTGGGGGTCGAACGGTGCGGTCGCGGTGACCTGCGCCTTTCTGGACAACACGATCTTCTCGAGCTTGCCGCTGTCGATCACGCCGAGCGCCTCTGCGACCCGCTTGGCGTGGGTGTCGTCGTCGGGTTCGAAGACTGCGGGCGAAACACTCCCGAGTCCGGGTGATTTGGTGTTCACGCCCGATTCGGGAAGCTGCCAGGGTGGGGTCGATTTACGCAGTTCGTCCGGTTCGGTGAGTGAGCACGGTTCTGCAGTGTCGAACGGGAGGGCTCCGACCAGAGACGACGCCTCACCTCGCCTGAGCGCGGCTGCGGCAACGCGAGGATCTTTGAAAGTGTTTCTGGCACCGAATGATTCGACGACCAACTCGGGGCGAGTAAGTACGAAGCGAGGGAGGGCGGAGCTGACAGCCGGAGTGCTCATATGGTTAGGCTAGCCTGATCAATCGAGAAGTTGGAAGTTGAAGAGTTGAACGCCGTCGAAGAAAGCAACAGGAGCGTCCGCCCGATGTCACCCTCGCTCGCCACCCGGTCGACCCGTGCTGTTCCGCTCACCGCGGCCCAGAGAGAATTGTGGGCGGCCCACCAGCTCGATGCCACAGGTTCCGTGTATACCACCGCGGAGTATGTCGAGCTTCCTGCAGACGTCGACGTGTCCATCCTGCAGCGCGCAATCGACACCGTCCTGGACGAGGCGGAGATACTTTCGGTCGCATTCGACCAGGAGCCCGGAGCGGGCGACGGGGACCCGAACTCCGTCACCCAGTCCGTCGAATCAGGCCGACGCCCGGCCCTCGAGAGCGTGACCGCAGGCAGCCGTGAGGATGCGCTGGAGTGGATGTCCGCGGATCTCGGCGGGTCCATCGACCTGTCCGGTACCGAGGCGCTGGCCCGCACCGCACTCCTGTGCACCGGCGATGCGGTGCTGTGGTATCTCCGAGCGCCCCACATCCTGCTCGACGCATACGGCTACTCGCTCCTCATCAGGCGTGTCGCGGCGCTGTACACCGCGCTGGCGGCAGAGAAGGAGCCCCGGCCGGCGCAGTTCCCGTCGTTGGCCGAGCACGTCGAGGCTGCGATGGCCACGGACGAGAACGTGCGGGAGAGCGAGGCGGACATCGCTCGGAGCGGGCCCGGATCACGCCCTGCGGTGGAGGCCCACCGGTGCTCGTTGCTGCTGGGCGGCGGCGTCGTTCAACGCCTGCGCGAGCTGACCTCGGAACGTGACGGATCCTGGACCGAGGCGGTGTATGCCGCTGCCGCGGCCTACCTGGCCGCGCATGCCGATGACACCACCGTTCGTATTCGAGTGCCCGTACTCGCCAGGCAGGGCGTCGAACTCCGCTCGCCCGTCACTGCCACGAATGTGGTCTCCCTCACCTTGGACGTCGCTCCCGGGGGCATCGGCGATCTGATCGATCGTGTCACGGAGTCGTTCACCCACATGAAGTCGGCTCAGCGAGTGCGCACCGCACGCGACACGCACGAGCCCGTGGTGAACGTCAAGCCGTTCAACAGCACCGCCAGGTTCGGGGAGATCGTCGGAGCGGTCCATCAGATTGCAACGGGCCCGGTGGAGGACCTGACGATCTCGCTGACCGGAAACGGCGACGACCTGATCCTGGAGGTGGCCGGCAATCCGGATGGCTACACCGCTCGCGAGATCGAGTCGCATGCTCAGCGTTTCGCGCATTACCTGCAGTTGCTGCCCACCGTCGACCCATCGGCCCCGCTTCGTGCCCTCGACATCTGTTCACCACGTGACGGCGCCGAATGGGAAAACCTCTCCGGTTTGAACCGGGTCGAACGCCCTGCGTCCACTCGTGCACTCACTCTCGCATCGGCTTTCGCGCAGCAGGTCGAGGCTTCGCGCGACCGCATCGCCGTGGACGACATGAGCTATGCGGAGCTCGATCGGCGGAGTGCCGCATTGGGCGCCCGGTTGCGCGAACAGGGCGCCGGTCGCGGAACGGTGGTGGCGATCGGTCTCGAACGCAGTGCCGAACTGATCGTTGCGATCGTCGCCGTCTTGCGAAGCGGGGCTACGTATCTGCCCATCGATCCGCACTCCCCGGCCGAACGCGTACGGCACATCCTCGACGACGCTCGTCCCGCCCTCGCAATAGGCGAGACCGAATTGCTTTCTGGCGTGCCGCGAGTCGAAGAGCCCGAGGGCATTTCGGAGCACGCTCCCGGCGGACTCGACGCGGCCCGGCCGGACGACATCGCCTACGTCATCTACACGTCGGGCTCCACCGGTGCGCCGAAGGGTGTTCCGATACCGCACAGCAACGTGATTCGCCTGTTCGAGCAGTCGCGCGACTGGTTCGATTTCACCGAATCGGATTGCTGGCCCCTGCTCCACTCGTACGCCTTCGACTTCTCGGTGTGGGAGATGTGGGGTGCTCTGCTCCACGGCGGGCGCCTGGTCACCGTCTCCGAGGACACGCTGAGGTCGCCTGCGGACCTTGTGCGCCTGCTGGTGGACGAACGAGTGACCGTCCTCAATCAGACGCCATCGGCGTTCGGTCACCTCACATCTGCACTGAAGGATGCCGAAGCCTTCGATCGAATCGCCCTGAGATACATCGTGTTCGGAGGCGAAGCGCTCGATGCCGCGGCCCTGCGTACCTGGTTCGACAACGCTCGCCCCGAACGTACGCAGCTCGTCAACTTGTACGGGATCACCGAGACGACCGTGCATGTGACCGCCGCCGAGGTGACCGATCCGAGTGCAGTCGGTATCGGGGTGCCGCTCGGTGACCTTCGCGCATACGTCCTCGGTTCCGGGCTGCGGCCGGTGCCGCCGGGCGTGACCGGCGAACTGTACGTCTCGGGACCCGGACTGTCTCCCGGCTACCTACATCGACCGGGCCTGAGTGCCGCCCGGTTCGTCGCAGACCCCTTCGCCGCACCGGGTGAGCGGATGTACCGGACCGGCGACCGTGTGCGGTACGTCGACGGCTCCCTCGAGTACCGCGGACGCGCGGACGACCAGGTCCAGTTGCGTGGCTACCGTGTGGAACTGGGCGAGATCACCGCTGCGCTGTCCGAGGTTCCCGAGGTCGGTGCGGCAGTCGTCGACGTGGTGGAGCACGCCGGAGAGCAGCGTCTGGTCGGATATGTCGTTCCCTCCCCGGGGGTCGCATCCGAAGGACTTGACGAGGTCGTTCGAGCGCACGTCGTGCGGACGCTCCCCGGATACATGGCGCCGTCCCTGCTGGTGGTGCTCGATCGGCTCCCTCTGACGAACAACGGAAAGGTCGACAAGAAAGCACTCCCCGAGCCGCAGTGGCGCGGGTCGGCGGCGGACGTTCCCCGAACCGCACTGGAGTCTGCGCTTCTTCCGCACTTCTCTGCGGTCCTCGATGCCGAACGAATCGGCGTGCACGACAGCTTCTTCGACCTCGGCGGCAGCTCGCTGTCAGCAGCGGCCCTCGTCTCGGCCGTGGCAGCCGATCTCGGTGTGGCCGTGCGGGTCGCCGACATCTTCGACCAGCCCACGGTGGCCGGTCTCGCCGCCCGGCTCGAAGACTCGGCCGATCAGGTACCCACGCGGTCCTCCCTGCCCACCCGACCCACGCGTCGAGGTGTTTCGGAACGCACGCCGCTCCCGTTGTCCCCGCCGCAGGAGAGGCTGTGGTTCCTCGACAGTGCAGCGGGCGGTGGTACGTATCTGCTCGCTCTCGCCGTCGACTTCCACGACGGTGTCGACGGTGACGCGTTGAGTTCGGCACTCGCCGACGTGGTCGGCCGTCACGAGTCGCTGCGCACCGTCTTTCCTGTCGTCGACGGTGCGCCACACCAGGTGGTCTTGCCCGCCGCCGCATCCAAGGTCAGGCTCGAGCGGGTGACCAACATCGGAAACATCCAGGAGCACATCGACGCGATGGCGCGGGTGGGTCTGGGCCTCACCGAACAACCGCCCTTGCGGGCCGTGCTCTACGAGCCCCAGCACACGCTGGTGCTGCTGATGCACCACATCATCGGCGACGAATGGTCACAGTCGAGACTTCTCGACGATCTCGCATTCGCCTACAACGCGCGCACAGTCGGGTTGCAGCCCGACTTCTCGCCCCTTCCCGTGCAATACCCGGACGTGGCGCTGTGGCAGCGCGAACGGATCGGAACCGGGCCGGGCGACGACACGCCTCTGTTGGAGCAGCAGCTCGAGTACTGGGATGCGCATCTGGCCGATCTGCCCCTCGAATTGGGTTGGCGCACCGACAGGCCGCGCCCGGCCCTGCCGACCAATCGCGGAGCCGGCCTAACTCGCGTGCTGGATTCGAACCTGCACGCGGCCATCGATTCTCTTGCCGCCGAGCGGCGGGCGAGCTTCTTCATGATCGTGCACGCGGCGGTGGCCGTGCTGCTCGAGCGACTCGGTGCCGGCGAGGACATCGCCCTCGGTGTTCCTGTTGCCGGTCGCGCACATCCAGACCTCGACGACATGGTGGGGTGCTTCATCAACACCGTCGTTCTGCGTACCGACGTCTCGGGTGCGCCGACGTTCGACGAACTGCTGGATCGCGTGCGGTCGGTGGATCTAGGCGCGGTGGACAACTCCGACGTGCCGTTCAATCGCATTGTCGAGTTGGTGAATCCACCACGCTCGTCGTCAAGGCACCCGCTGTTCCAGGTGATGCTGTCGCATTGGAAGCAGGACGCGGATGCTCGGCAGTTCGACGGGACCACCTCCTCGGTGCGCATGCTCGATGCGACGACGGCGAAATTCGATCTTGCGCTGCGCTTCTCGGAATTGCCGAACAGTGCGGGAGCCGAGGTCACCTTCGAGTACTCGACGGAACTGTTCGACGACGCCACCGTCGATTCGCTTGCCGACCGTCTGATCGTGGTGATCGAGCGTCTCGTCGCAGACCACGACAAGTCCATCGCTCGTCTCGACATCCTCACGGAAGAGGAGCGGGGTCTCGTTCTCGGTGAGTGGTCCCATGTCACCCACGAGATTCCCAGGTGGACCTTCGACGAGTACTTCTCGGCGCAGGTGGCTGCGTCGCCGGACGCAGAGGCGTTGGCGGTCGGACCCGGTGTCCGGCCGGCGGTGTCGCTGAGCTACCGCGAGGTCGACGAGCGGGCCAATCGCCTTGCTCACCAACTGCTCTCGCAGGGCGCTGGACCGGGAACGGTCGTCGCTGTTGCGATCGATCGATCGGCCGAGCTGATCGTGGGTGTGCTCGCGATCCTGAAGACGGGTTCGGCCTACCTCCCCATCGACCCGACGTACCCCGCCGACCGCATCGCACACATGCTCGCCGACGGCGAACCGGTGGCGGTGCTGGCCTCGTCCGCGGGCGTTCCGGACCGAAGCCCATTGGGTACGTCGGTTCCGATCGTGGACGTGGACGATCCCGTTGTGCAGGAACAGCTGCGAGGCCGGTCCGCCACTGCTCCCACCGACGCCGACCGGCCCCGTCCGCTGCACCTCGACGATGCCGCCTATCTGATCTACACGTCCGGCTCGACGGGTGTACCGAAGGGCGTTGTCGTACCGCATCGCGGAATCGCGGATCTGCTGTCCCTGCAGTCCGACGTGATCGGTATGGACCACACGACGCGGGCACTGCACTTCTCCTCCATCAGCTTCGACCTCGCGTTCTGGCAGATGATGTGGGGTCTGCTGTCCGGGGGCACACTGGTGGTCGCCACCGACGAGGACCGCGTGCCCGGTGAACCTCTCGCGAGGGTGATCGCGGATCACGATGTGAACTTCGTCGGCGTACCACCGTCTTTCGCGGCCGCATTCCCACCCGAGCACCCCATTCCCGACGGTGTGGATCTGATGCTCGGTGCGGAGAAGCTGACTCCTCAGCTCATCGAGCGCTATGCGCCGGGCCGTCGCCTGTTCAACGCTTACGGTCCGACCGAGTGCACAGTCAATGCGACGCTGGCCGTGGTGGAGCCCACTCACGTCGGACCGGTCCCGATCGGAGTGATCGACCCGGGAAAGCATGCGTACGTATTGGATCAGGCTTTGCGGCCCACGCCGCCCGGAGTCTCCGGCGAGCTGTATCTGGCCGGTGGAAGCGTCACTCGCGGATACCGGAACCAGAGCGGGAAGAGTGCCGAGCGGTTCGTCGCGAATCCGTTCGGCGCCCCCGGTGAGCGCATGTACCGGACTTCCGACGTCGTGTGGTGGGGCCACGACGGGCAGATCTACTTCACCGGCCGCGCCGATTCGCAGGTGAAGGTGCGAGGTTTCCGAATCGAGCTCAACGAGATCGAGGCGGTGCTGTCCGCGGACCGGGAC
The DNA here is from genome assembly GCF_042719695.1 of Rhodococcus sp. NPDC058521. Taxonomy (NCBI): domain Bacteria; kingdom Bacillati; phylum Actinomycetota; class Actinomycetes; order Mycobacteriales; family Nocardiaceae; genus Rhodococcus; species Rhodococcus sp. NPDC058521. The sequence continues at coordinate 318,791 of NZ_JBHXNL010000002.1, read as the reverse complement.
GTCGAGCACATGGTCGTCATCGTTCGCGAGGACAGGCCCGGCGATCAGCGTCTGGTCGCCTACGCGACCTCGGTTCCAGGCGGGCGCATCGACCCGGATCAACTGCAGCGCCGTGCTGCCAGTCGCTTGCCGGACTACATGATTCCGGCCGCGTACATCGCCGTCGACGAGTTCCCCACCCTCCCCAACGGGAAGCTCGATCAGTCGTCGCTGCCGGTGCCGCACCTGTCCTTGCAGGTGTCCGAGCGTGGGCCGCGCACCGCCCGAGAAGAAGTGCTGTGCCAGCTGTTCGCAGAAGCGCTGGGCCTGGACCGGGTCGGTATCGACGACAGCTTCTTCGATCTCGGTGGGCACTCCCTGATGGCGGCAGGCCTGATGAGTGCGATCGCGACGCGGCTCGGCGTGAACGCAACGGTGGCTTCACTGTTCGCGGCGCCGACCGTTGCGCAACTGGCGGGCCGACTCGACGACGACCACGACGCTGATGCGCTTGCCGTGCTCCTGCCGTTCCGCACGGAGGGATCGAAGCCACCGCTGTTCTGTTTTCATCCGGCCGGCGGAATCAGCTGGGGCTACTCCGGTCTGCTTCGACACATCGACGAGCAGTACCCGCTGTACGGGGTGCAGGCCTCGAACCTGTCCTCGTCCAAGCGGCCACCGGAAACGCTCGCCGACATGGCGGCCGAGTATCTCGAACACATGCGTTCGGTCCAGCCCGAGGGGCCGTACCACCTGCTCGGGTGGTCGCTGGGCGGCGTGGTCGCGCACGCGATCGCGGGCGCTCTGCAGGAGCGGGGTGAGGAACTGGGCATGCTGATCATGCTCGACTCGTTCCCGTCCGACGCCTGGGCGTCGATGCCCACAGAGCAGGATGCACTCGCCGCGCTGCTGTACATGGTGGGCTACGACCCCGAACCGCTACTCGCGGACGGTCTCGACCGTCAGCAGGTGATCGACATCCTGCGTGGTGAGGGAAGCGCGCTCGCCGGAATCAACGAGCACACTCCGTCCGCGATGATCGACAACTTCGCGAACGCGGTGCGCCTCGAATCGGAGCCGTCGCAGATCGTGGTGGAATCGGATCTGCTGTTCTTCACCGCCACGAGGAACCCACCGACCTCGGCGACGGCCGACCTGTGGAAGCCTTTCCTGAACGGAGCGATCGTCAACCACGACCTCGACTGCGAGCACAAGGACATGACGCAACCCAAGTGGATCGGCGAGGTCGGTGCCGTGGTGAACGAGGCGCTCGCGAACTTCGACTAGCCCGCTACCGTGCTCGCCGGCTCCTCCTGGTGGGCACGGTAGCCGCGCAGTCCCCTCAGGAAGAGTGCGAGCACGCCGAGGGCGATCACACCGCCTGCGCCGTACAGCAGAAACGCTTCCTGTGGGCCGACGGCGGCACCGACCGCACCTGCCACGAGTGCACCGGTCGCCGTGCCGGTGGAGATCTGTGCGCCCCACACGCCGGCTACGCGTCCGCGGTACTCCTCGGGAGTTTCGGTCTGGATGACGGCGTAGCGCAGAATGTCGCCGACGACCCGCCCGAAGCCGTGTGCAACGAGGCCGAGGAACGTGACGGCGAACATCGGTACCGAGCCGACGCCGACGAGTCCGGCCGCTGCAATGATGGCGGCGACGAAGACGACGAGACCGCCCCTGCGCACCGTCCCGGTCCAGCCGCTCGTGAGTGATCCTAGGAGTGCGCCGACGGCGGGCGCGCTGTAGAGCAGGCCGGTGGTGCCCGGGCCCGCATCCAGAACCTCGCTTGCGTAGGCAGGCAACAGGACGTTCCAACCCGTCAGCATCATGGCGCAGAAGCCGACGAGCAGAGTTCCACCCACCACGGAGTCCTTGGCTGCGTAACGGAATCCGCTCGCGATCGACTGCAGCGGTCCCTCGGTGTTGCGGACCGGCGGCGGGAGCGAGGGAAGTCGGGAGATGCAGTAGGCGGTCAGTGCGGACGACAAGGCTGCGAGGACGTAGTTCGTGCCCACGGAGGTCGCGGCGATGATGACACCGCCGATGGCAGGTGATGCGACGGTGCCGAGGTCGGACATCACCGTCATAAGTGCGCCGGCCGCCGCCATCTTGTCCTTCGGGAGCAGCGACGGGATCACTGCCATCAGCGCGGTGGCGGAGATGCCGCCGGCCAGGCCCTCGATCACGCCCGCGACGTAGATCACCCACAGGTGCGACGTCGGAAGGAACGCATTGATCGCGAGAATGGCGAAAGCGATACCGGCGGTTGCGCGGGCGATCGAGATAACCGGGCGACGGTCGTATCTGTCGGCGATCACGCCGCCGAACAGGGTGCCGACGAACACCGAGACGCCGACCACGATGCTTGCGGCACCGACGGCCAGGGTGGACCCGGTCATGTCGTATACCTGCAGTGGGACCGCCACGAGCAGTAGGCCGAGGCCGAAGATGGAGATCGTGCGGGCGATGAAGATGTATCTGAACTCGCGACTGGTCCGCAGTGGGGAGAGATCGATTGCGTATCGGGACAGTCCAGCCATCGTCATCCATTCACGTTCGAGTTCAGCACGGTCGTATCGTGCGTTGCACACCACGACCCCTATGCTTAGGCTGCACTAACTTATCAAGCTTCGAATGCCGGCATGGAGGTCCCCTTGAGTAACGCACTGACAGGCGCGCTGACTCGTGAACGTATCCGCAACGACATCGCGGAGGTTCTGGAAATCCCCGTGGCCGACGTGGACGACACGGCGAATCTGCTCGACGAGGGCCTGGACTCGGTCCGCGTCATGACGTTGCTCGAGCGGTGGCGTGAGAGCGGTGCGCAGGTCGATCTCGTCGATCTGATTTCCGATCCGACGGTCGACGCGTGGGCCGACATTCTCGACGTGAACTGAGGCTCCGCCCACCGCGCATCGCGGTAGCATCGGCCTCGTGAGCGAACCGAGCGCCGTCGCGGACCGTGGTGTGCTGCGTGTTCTCGTCTACAGTGACGACAGGTCGGTGCGTTCGGAGTTGACCGCCGGCCTGGGTACTCGCCTCGATGCACGCCTCCCGGAGCTGGTCTACGTGGAAGTCGCCACCGCTCCCATGGTGTTCCGGCATCTCGACGCCGGCGACGTCGATCTGGCGATCCTGGACGGTGAAGCCGTTCCGGCAGGTGGATTGGGCGTGGCCAAACAGGCGCGCGACGAGATCGACCCCTGCCCGCCGCTCGTCGTCATCACCGGCCGCAGCGACGACTCCTGGCTCGGGTCCTGGTCGAGAGCCGATGCGGTGATGCCGCGGCCGATCGATCCGATCCGGCTGGCGCAGACGCTCGTGGACCTCCTTTCCGATCCTGCGGAGACCCGACCTTCGACTTAGGGTCTCCTTCGCCAGATACTCGGTCTCCCAAAGAAACTGGCCTTCGAGCAGCGTCGAAGCGCGTACCTTTCGGTGTCGTGACACCTCCCAACGCGCCTTGTGTGTCGACTGCTCACCCTGTGCACACTTCGGCGGTACTGTGTGTGTTGCAGCTCACAACGGTGTGAGTTGCGGACCTGAAGAATCAGGGAGCAGGACATGAGCCGAGTCCGGACACGCGGGCGAGGGGAGGTCGTATGCCATGAACGTCTACGTTCCGATTCTCATCCTCGGTGGCATCGCCGCGGCGTTCGCGGTGTTCTCGGTGCTGGTCGCGTCGCTGGTCGGACCGAAGCGGTACAACCGGGCGAAACTCGACGCCTACGAGTGCGGCATCGAACCGATGTCCCAGCCCGGGGTGGGCCAACGCTTTCCGGTGAAGTACTACCTCACCGCGATGCTGTTCATCATCTTCGACATCGAGATCGTCTTCCTTTACCCGTGGGCGGTTCACTTCGACGCTCTCGGGGTCTTCGGCTTCGCGGCGATGGCTGTCTTCGTCTTCAACGTGTCGGTGGCGTACGCATACGAGTGGCGACGGGGTGGTCTGAGTTGGGACTAGAACCGAGCTCGGGACCGGAACCGATCCGAGCAGGGAGCTGAAAGGGTATGGGTCTCGAGGAAAAGCTACCGAGCGGCTTCTTGCTGAGCACCGTCGAGGAGGTCGCGGGATACGCGCGTAAGGGCTCGCTGTGGCCCGCATCCTTCGGACTCGCATGCTGCGCTATCGAGATGATGTCCACGGTGTCCGGCCGCTACGACATCGCACGATTCGGCATGGAGCCCTTTCGCGGTTCGCCACGTCAGGCCGACCTCATGATCGTCGCCGGTCGGGTCAGTCAGAAGATGGCTCCGGTACTGAGGCAGATCTACGACCAGATGGCCGAACCCAAATGGGTGCTGGCCATGGGTGTGTGCGCCTCTTCGGGCGGCATGTTCAACAACTACGCGATCGTGCAGGGCGTCGACCACGTCGTTCCCGTCGACATCTACCTTCCCGGGTGTCCGCCGCGCCCCGAGATGCTGCTCAACGCCATCATCACTCTCCACGAGAAGATCGCGGACATGCCACTCGGGGCCAACCGCGAGGAGGCGATCGAGGCCGCCGAGAAAGCCGCACTCGCGTCACCCACCCTCATGGAGACGAGGGGGTTGTTGAAATGACCGAACGCGCCGGTGAGTCCATCGGAATTCGTAAGGGCCTGTTCGGTGCTCGCGGAACGGGTGACACCTCGGGGTACGGAGGTCTCACCAGCCGGATCGTTCTTCCCGGTGGATCATCGCGGCCTTACGGCGGCTGGTTCGACGAAATGGTGGATTCTCTCGAAACCGCATTGCAGCGCAGTGGTGTTCGCTACGAGGACGCAATCGAGAGAGTGGTCGTGTTCCGCGGCGAACTCACACTGGACGTTCGGCGAGAACACCTTCCGGTGGTTGCGGCCACACTGCGCGATTCGCCGGCACTGCGCTTCGAACTGTGCCTCGGCGTCAACGGAGTGCATTTCCCGGGCGACGACGGAAGCGAGTTGCATGCCGTGTATCCCCTGGTGTCGATCACGCACGATCGCCGGGTCCGGCTCGAGGTCTCGGCCCCCGACTCGGACCCGCACATCCCTTCGCTGTGCCGCATCTACCCCACCAACGACTGGCACGAGCGGGAGACGTTCGACTTCTTCGGAATCGTCTTCGACGGTCATCCCGCGCTCACTCGTATCCAGATGCCGGACGACTGGGAGGGGCACCCGCAGCGCAAGGACTATCCGCTGGGTGGTGTGCCGGTCGAGTACAAGGGCGCGCAGGTGCCACCACCGGACGAAAGGCGGGGGTACTACTGATGATGCACACGGTGGCAGGACAGGACTGGGACGAGATCGTCCAGGCTGCAAGAGAGTCCGGTGACGAGCGGATCGTCGTCAACATGGGTCCGCAACACCCGTCGACGCACGGGGTGCTGCGTCTGATTCTCGAGATCGAAGGTGAGACCGTCACCGAGGCCCGCTGCGGAATCGGCTATCTGCACACCGGTATCGAGAAGAACCTCGAGTACCGGAACTGGACGCAGGGCGTCACCTTCGTGACCCGCATGGACTATCTGTCGCCGTTCTTCAACGAGGTTGCGTACTGCCTGGGCGTCGAGAAACTGCTGGACATCACCGAGGAGATTCCCGAGCGCGCCAACGTCGTTCGGGTGATGCTGATGGAGCTCAATCGCATCTCATCACATCTCGTGGCCCTCGCAACGGGCGGCATGGAACTCGGCGCGGTCACGGCGATGCTCTTCGGGTTCCGTGAACGTGAACTGGTGCTCGACGTGTTCGAGGAGATCACCGGTTTGCGAATGAACCACGCGTACATCCGTCCGGGCGGGTTGGTGCAGGATCTTCCGTCCGGTGCAGTCCGCAAGGTTCGTGAGCTCCTGGACCTGCTGCCGAAGCGCTTGCAGGACATGGAGGATCTGCTCAACGACAACTACATCTGGAAGGCGCGAACCCAGGGCATCGGCTACCTCGACCTCACGGGTTGCATGGCGCTGGGCGTGACGGGGCCGGTTCTCCGTTCCACGGGACTGCCCTACGACCTTCGCAGGTCCAACCCCTACTGTGGGTACGAGAACTACGAGTTCGACGTTTCCACGGTCACCACGTGTGATGCATACGGCCGCTACCTGATTCGGGTAGACGAAATGAAGCAGTCGCTGAAGATCGTCGAACAATGCCTGGACAAGCTGCGCCCGGGTCCGGTGATGATCGACGACAAGAAGCTGGGTTGGCCCGCCGAACTCAGCGTCGGACCCGACGGGATGGGCACTTCACAAGAGCACGTGGACAAGATCATGAACACCTCCATGGAGTCGCTGATTCATCACTTCAAGCTGGTCACCGAGGGCTTCCGGGTCCCGCCCGGTCAGGTGTACGCAGGTGTCGAGTCGCCCCGAGGAGAACTCGGAGTCCACATGGTCAGCGACGGAGGCACCCGCCCGTATCGGGTCCACTATCGGGACCCGTCGTTCACCAATCTGCAAGCGGTGGCGGCGATGTGCGAAGGCGGAATGGTCGCGGACGTCATTGCCGCGGTGGCAAGTATCGATCCGGTGATGGGAGGTGTGGACAGGTGACCAGCGAACCGGTGTTCATCGAGTTCGGGCCCGTATCGCAGGGCTTGCCGCTCCCCTCACGAGACGACGCTCCTCGTGAGTACGCAGAGGACGTGGTCACGCGGCTTCGCGAGGACGCCGAGCAGATCATGGGCAGGTACCCCGACACGCGCTCGGCCCTTCTGCCGTTGCTGCATCTGGTGCAGTCCGAGGACGGTTACATCACGCCCGCCGGAGTGGCGTTCTGTGCAGATTGCCTGGAGCTCAGTGTTGCCGAGGTGGCTGCGGTCGCAACCTTCTACTCGATGTATCGGCGTGAGCCCACCGGCGAGTACCTGGTCGGGGTATGCACCAACACGCTGTGCGCGATCATGGGTGGCGACGCGATCCTGGCAGCTCTCGAGGATCACCTCGGTGTGGCGAGTGGTGACACCACCGGGGACGCGAAGATCACGGTCGAGCACATCGAATGCAACGCCGCGTGCGACTTCGCTCCCGTGATGATGGTGAACTGGGAGTTCTTCGACAACAGCACGCCGGAGTCGGCCCGCACACTGGTGGACGAACTGCGCAGCGGCAAACCGGTCACACCCACGCGCGGCGCAACCCTCTGCACCTTCAAGGAGACGGCCCGCATCCTCGCCGGATTCCCCGATCGCCGGCCGGGAGCTTCGGACGCCGAGGTGAGACCGCAGACCATCGCCGGCCTCCGCGTGGCACAGGAACGGGCGATGACGGCACCGAAGATCCCCGAAAACGGCCGTGGTGCCGGGCAATCGGGAGGTGAGTGACATGCAGTTGACCCCGGTGTTGAGTCGCTACTGGGACGAGCCGCGTTCGTGGACTCTGGAAACCTATGTGCGGCACGAGGGTTACCAGGGTTTACGTACGGCGTTGACGCTCGCCCCGGACGATGTCATCCAAACGGTCAAGGACGCGGGCCTCCGTGGGCGCGGCGGCGCTGGGTTTCCGACCGGGCTCAAGTGGTCGTTCATCCCGCAGGGGCAGGACGGTCAGGGCGACACCAAGCCCCACTACCTGGTGGTCAACGCCGACGAGTCCGAACCGGGCACGTGCAAGGACATGCCGCTGATGATGGCGACACCGCACGCGCTCGTCGAGGGAATCATCATCGCGTCCTATGCGATTCGCGCTCATCGCGCCTACATCTACGTTCGCGGTGAAGTGGTTCCGGTGCTGCGGCGTTTGCAGACTGCCGTCGAGGAGGCCTACGAAGCCGGCTACCTCGGCAAGGACATCCTCGGTAGCGGATTCGACCTGGACGTGGTCGTACACGCAGGTGCGGGTGCCTACATCTGCGGCGAGGAAACAGCGCTCCTCGACTCTCTCGAAGGCCGCAGGGGGCAGCCGCGACTGCGTCCGCCGTTTCCCGCGGTCGAGGGCCTCTACGCGAGCCCGACGGTGGTCAACAACGTGGAATCGATCGCGAGTGTTCCGTCGATCATGCTGAACGGAATCGACTGGTTCCGGTCGATGGGTTCGGAGAAGTCCCCCGGTTTCACGCTCTACTCCCTGTCGGGCCATGTTCGAAAGCCTGGGCAGTACGAGGCGCCTTTGGGCATCACGCTGCGGGAACTGCTCGGTTATGCGGGTGGCGTCCGCATCGGGCACCAGTTGAAGTTCTGGACCCCCGGCGGCTCGTCGACCCCGATCCTCACCGATCAGCACCTCGACATTCCGCTCGACTACGAAGGAGTGAGCGCGGCCGGTTCCATGCTGGGGACCAAGGCTCTTCAGATCTTCGACGAGACGACGTGTGTGGTGCGGGCAGTGCTGGGGTGGAGCGAGTTCTACGCTCACGAATCCTGCGGCAAGTGCACACCGTGCCGCGAGGGCACCTACTGGCTGGTGCAGATCCTGCGCCGTCTGGAATCGGGTCGAGGCACGGACGCCGACCTCGACAAGCTCCTCGATATCTCCGACAACATCTTCGGTCGGGCATTCTGCGCGCTCGGTGACGGGGCCGTCAGCCCGATCGTCTCTTCCATCCAGTACTTCCGGGACGAGTATCTCGAGCACTTCCGCAGCGGTGGCTGCCCCTTCGATCCGCACCGATCCACTCTGATGGCAGGGGTGCAACAGATATGACGAGCACCGACCGCGACGCCCGACGTTCGAGCGAGAAGCTTCTGCAGGTGACGATCGACGGAATCGACGTACACGTTCCCGCAGGAACTTTGGTGATCCGGGCAGCCGAAGCCGTCGGTGTACAGATCCCGCGCTTCTGCGATCATCCACTGCTCGATCCGGTCGGGGCCTGCCGCCAGTGTCTCGTCGAGGTGGAAGGACAGCGCAAGCCGCTCGCCTCGTGCACCACCGTGGTGACGGACGGAATGGTGGTCAACACCCAGCACACGTCCCCGGTCGCCGAGAAGGCGCAGCGGGGTGTGATGGAACTTCTCCTCATCAACCACCCTCTCGACTGCCCGGTGTGCGACAAGGGCGGCGAGTGCCCGCTGCAGAATCAGGCGATGTCCAACGGGCAGGCAGACTCTCGCTTCGAAGGCGTGAAGCGCACCTTCCCCAAACCGATTCCGCTGTCTTCTCAGGTCCTGTTGGACCGTGAGCGCTGCGTGCTCTGTGCGCGGTGCACCCGGTTCTCGGAACAGATCGCCGGCGATCCGTTCATCGAGTTGCTCGATCGCGGTGCGCTTCAACAGGTCGGAATCTACGAGCAGGAGTTCGAGTCCTACTTCTCCGGCAACACCGTGCAGGCCTGCCCCGTGGGGGCGTTGACGGGCGCAACATACCGTTTCCGTGCTCGTCCGTTCGACCTCGTGTCCAGCCCCAGTGCCTGCGAGCACTGTGCGAGCGGGTGCGCTCAGCGGACCGACCATCGCCGCGGCAAGGTCCTTCGCCGGCTCGCAGGTGACGATCCGCAGGTGAACGAGGAATGGAACTGCGACAAGGGGCGGTGGGCTTTCACCTACGCCACCGAGCCCGATCGCATCACCGCTCCGCTGGTGCGTCGGCCGAACGGGCAACTCGAACCGGCCGCGTGGCCGGAAGCGCTCGCGGTGGCCGCAGATGGGCTGGCGGGTCGTGAAGTGGGCGTGCTGGTCGGCGGACGGTCGACCGTCGAAGACGCCTACGCCTACGCCAAGTTCGCCCGGATGGTGTTGAGGACCAACGATATCGACTTCCGGTCGCGTCCCCACAGCGAGGAAGAAGCTGGGTTCCTGGCCGCGCATGTTGCGGGCCGTCTGCTCGAGGTGACCTATTCGGGCTTGGAGAACGCGCCGACGGTACTTCTTGCCGGGTTCGAGCCGGAAGAAGAGTCACCGATCGTCTTCCTCCGCCTGCGTAAGGCCGCACGCAAGAAGGGACTGCAGGTTCTGTCCGTGGCGCCGTACGCTTCCCGTGGCTTGCAGAAGATGTCCGGAACTCTCCTGCAAACGGTACCGGGCACCGAGGCGAAGGCCCTCGACGCACTGTGCGGCGATGACCGACTGCGGCAACCGGGAGCCGTGATCATGGTCGGCGAGCGGTTGGCCGTCATCCCTGGAGCCTTGTCCGCTGCTGTTGCACTCTCCGAGAAGACCGGTGCCCGATTGGCCTGGGTGCCACGGCGGGCGGGTGATCGGGGGGCAGTCGAGATGGGAGCGCTGCCGAACCTGCTTCCCGGTGGTCGACCGGTAGGCGACGAGATGGCACGCCGAGAGATCGAGTCGCACTGGGGTGTCGGCATACCCGCTACGCCGGGTCGTGACGGAACAGCCGTACTCGCCGCTGCCCACTCGGGCGAACTCGACGCATTGTTGATAGGCGCAGTGGACCCGGCGGACCTGCCGGACCCGGGATTCGCGAACGCGGCGCTGGAACGGGCGGAGTTCGTAGTCAGCTTGGAGCTTCGTCGATCAGCGGTCACCGAACAAGCAGATGTGGTCTTTCCGATAGCGCCCGTGGCCGAGAAATCGGGCACCTTCGTCGATTGGGAAGGACGACCCCGCGAGTTCGACACGGCGCTACGGGAGACCGGTGCGATGTCCGACTTGCGGGTCCTCGACGTACTGGCCCGGAGAATGGGTGTGACACTGGGGCTTTCGGATACGGAAGCTGCCCGCGCCGAATTGGGTGAGCTGGGCAGTTTCGCCAGGCAGCCCGAACCCATGCCACCGCGCCCACCATCCGACGTCCACGATCCGGGCCCCGGCGAGGCCGTGCTCGCCACGTGGCGAATGCTTCTCGACTCCGGAAGCTTGCAGGCAGGCGAGCCCAACCTTGCAGGTACCGCACGCATTCCCGTGGCACGCCTGTCCGCCGCGACGGCGGAGCAGGTAGGGGTTCGCCAGGGCGAGGCACTGACCGTCCACACCGAACGAGGTGCCGTCACCCTTCCGCTCGAGATCACCGAGATTCCCGACTCCGTCGTGTGGCTGCCGACCAACTCACCGGGCAGCACGGTCTACGCGTCACTCGGGGCCCTCGCAGGTTCCGTCGTCGGTATTCGGCCGGGAGCGCTGGGGGTGGTCTCGTGATCGCTGCTCCATCTCATCTGGCCGCCCGATCTCATCTGGGTGCCCGGTACGACCTGTCCGCCTTCGGGCACGACCCGTGGTGGCTGGTGTTGCTGAAGGCGGTCGGCATCTTCGCCTTCCTCGTCCTCACCGTTCTCGTCGCGATCTATGCCGAGCGGAAGGTACTGGCCTGGATGCAGATGCGGGTGGGACCGAACCGGTTGGGTCCGGCCGGCATCCTGCAAAGTCTCGCCGACGGCATCAAGTTGGCGCTCAAAGAGGGGATCACTCCGGCCGGCATCGACAAGCCGATCTACCTGCTCGCCCCGGTGATCGCGGTGGTTCCGGCGATCATGGCGTTCGCGGTGATTCCATTCGGTCCCGGAGTGTCGATATTCGGGACTCGAACGCCGTTGCAGCTCACGGACCTCCCCGTTGCGGTGCTCTACATTCTGGCCGTCACGTCGGTGGGTGTGTACGGAATCGTCCTCGCAGGGTGGTCGTCCGGATCCACCTATCCGCTGCTCGGTGGTCTGCGCTCGACGGCGCAGGTCATCTCTTACGAAGTGGCGATGGGACTCACCTTTGCCGCGGTGTTCCTGTACGCGAGCACGATGTCGACCTCCGGGATCGTCGCTGCGCAGAACGGCATCTGGTACGTATTCCTCCTTCTGCCCTCGTTCGTCATCTACGTGACGTCCATGGTCGGAGAGACCAACCGTGCACCGTTCGACCTGCCGGAAGCCGAAGGCGAGCTCGTCGGCGGGTTCCACACCGAGTACTCCTCGCTGCGTTTTGCCATGTTCATGCTCGCCGAGTACATCAACATGGTGACGGTGTCCGCACTCGCCACCACGATGTTTCTCGGTGGATGGGGCGCGCCGTGGCCGGTGAGCATGTGGGACGGTGCCAATTCCGGCTGGTGGCCGCTTCTGTGGTTCGTGCTGAAGGTGTGGGGTTTCCTGTTCTTCTTCGTGTGGTTGCGTGCCACGCTGCCGCGACTGCGCTACGACCAGTTCATGAACCTCGGGTGGAAGGTTCTGATTCCGGCCGCGCTGGTGTGGGTGATGGTGGTGGCTGTAGTTCGAGCATTCCACAACGAAGGGTTCGAACATCATCACCTCGCCCTCGCGGTGGCCGGGATCGTCGTGACGCCCTTCGTGGCCGTCATGGTGCGAAGCGTGATCGGCCCTGCCAAGGCGAACGTTCCCACAGACGATCCCGATACCCCTGTCGATCCGCAGCCGTTCGACGCGTTCTCGGGTGGCTTCCCCGTTCCACCGCTACCCGGACAGCTCGTCTCATCGAAGGAGGGTAACGATGCCTGAATTCATCGGTCCCGTGGCAGGTTTCGGTGTCACGTTCAAGACGATGTTCAAGAAGCCGAACACCGAGCAGTACCCGGAAGAGAAGGTCGCCACCGCCCAACGGTTTCACGGTCGCCACCAACTGAACAGACACGAGAACGGTCTCGAGAAGTGCATCGGTTGCGAGCTGTGCGCGTGGGCTTGCCCGGCGGACGCCATCTACGTCGAGGGCGCGGACAACACCGAGACCGAACGTTATTCCCCGGGTGAGCGATACGGTCGGGTCTATCAGATCAACTACCTGCGGTGCATCGGTTGCGGTTTGTGCATCGAGGCCTGCCCGACGCGGGCACTGACGATGACCAACGACTACGAGATGGTGGACGACAATCGGGCCGGTCTCATCTACGACAAGGACCGCCTGCTGGTGCCACGAGAAGACGCCGACGATCCCGAATCGGGTGGTGAGGGACGTTGACGCCGAGCGTGCTGGTATCGGGTTCGGATGCGGTGCTTGCGGCCGCGCAGACGTCCACAGGTGAAGCCGTTCAGTTCTGGGTCCTCGGGATCGTGGCCGTGCTCGGTGCACTCGGCGTCGTGTGTGCGACGAAAGCCGTGTACTCGGCGCTGTTTCTCGCGACGACGATGATCGTTCTCGCCGTCTTCTACATCGCGCAGGGCGCCCTGTTCCTCGGCGTGGTCCAGATCGTGGTCTACACCGGCGCGGTCATGATGCTCTTCCTCTTCGTGCTGATGCTGATCGGCGTGGATTCGTCGGAGTCCCTTGTCGAAACCCTCAAGGGGCAGCGCGTAGCCGCCATTGTTGCCGGTCTCGGGTTCGGTGTTCTCCTCATCGCGGGGCTCGGGAACGTGGCGATGTTGTGGGACCGCGCACCGGGTGCCGAACTCGGTACCCCCGGCGAATCCGGGGTGGAAGCACTGTCCGAGCTGATCTTCGTCCGCTACGTCTGGGCCTTCGAGCTGACCGGAGCCCTGCTCATCACCGCAACCCTCGGCGCGATGGTCCTTGCGCACCGAGAACGATTCCAACGCCCCAAGACTCAGCGCGAGTTGTCGGAGGAGCGCTTTCGGGGTTGGGCGGACTCCGAGTCCGGGCCGCCGGTCACCTCGCTACCGAGTCCCGGTGTGTACGCGAGGCACAACGCGGTGGACGTGCCGGCACGGCTTGCCGATGGGTCGTTCTCGGCACTGTCCGTCAACCGGCTGCTCTCCCCCGTGGAACCCGACGACCCGGCAGACCAGGAGAGGAAGAACTCGTGAATCCCGAGAACTACCTTTACCTCTCCGCTCTACTGTTCACCATCGGCGGGGTGGGAGTCCTGCTCCGCCGCAACGCCATCGTCGTGTTCATGTGCATCGAACTGATGCTCAACGCCGCAAACCTGGCATTCGTGACGTTCGCGCGGATGCATGCCGATCTCGACGGTCAGATCTTCGCCTTCTTCACGATGGTCGTGGCGGCGGCGGAAGTGGTCGTAGGTCTCGCGATCATCATGACGATATTCCGTGCCCGCAAGTCGGCTTCGGTCGACGACACCAACCTGTTGAAGTACTGACGTGGACGGGAGATGACCGTGCTCGTGGATGCGCTCTGGCTGCTTCCTGGACTGCCGCTGGCCGGTGCCGTCGTGCTGCTCCTGGCCGGCCGACGCAGCGACCACTGGGGGCATCTGCTCGGCTGCACCCTTGCGATTGCGTCCTTCGTCGTCGCGGCCACGCAGTTCGTGCACATGCTGGGAGCGAATACCGAAGTCCGAACGCTGAAACAGACGCTGTTCACCTGGGTTCCGGTCGCGGATCTACAGGTCGACTTCGGTCTACAGCTGGACCAGCTGTCCGTCTGCTTCGTGCTGCTGATCACCGGTGTCGGCTCGCTGATCCACATCTATTCGGTCGGGTACATGAAGGATGACCCGGGGCGAAGGAGGTTCTTCGCCTACCTCAACCTGTTCCTCGCCGCGATGGTGCTCCTCGTCCTGGCGGACAACTTCCTCGGCCTGTACCTGGGCTGGGAAGGAGTCGGCCTGGCGTCGTACCTGTTGATCGGATTCTGGCAACACAAGCCGAATGCGGCGACGGCAGCGAAGAAGGCGTTCGTGGTCAACCGGGTCGGTGACATCGGTCTGGTGATCGCACTGATGATCATGTTCGCGACGTTCGGATCCTTCGACTTCGACACGGTGTTCGGTGGGGTCGCGGCGACCGGTGAAGGAACGGTGACCGCGATCGGGTTGATGCTGCTGCTCGCCGCGTGTGCGAAGTCGGCGCAGGTGCCGCTGCAGTCCTGGCTCGGCGATGCGATGGAGGGCCCCACCCCCGTGTCGGCACTCATCCACGCCGCGACGATGGTGACCGCCGGTGTGTACCTGATCGTGCGGTCGGGTGCGGTCTTCGACGCTGCGCCCACCGCTCAGGTGGCGGTGGTGATCGTCGGTACCTTGACCTTGCTGTTCGGTGCGATCATCGGCTGCGCCAAGGACGACATCAAGAAGGCACTCGCCGCTTCCACGATGAGCCAGATCGGTTACATGGTCCTGGCAGCCGGCCTGGGGCCCGCCGGGTATGCCTTCGCGATCATGCATCTTCTGACGCACGGCTTCTTCAAAGCCGGTCTCTTTCTCGGTGCCGGGTCGGTGATGCACGGCATGAACGACGAGACCGACATGCGACGTTTCGGTGGGTTGCGCACGTTCATGCCCATCACGTTCGTGACATTCGGGCTCGGCTATCTCGCGATCATCGGGATACCACCCTTCGCCGGGTTCTTCTCGAAGGACAAGATCATCGAGGCGGCGTTCGCATCCGGTGGCGCTTCCGGGATCGTGCTCGGATGCGCAGCGCTGTTCGGTGCGGGTCTCACGGCGTTCTACATGACGCGCGTGATGCTGATGACTTTCTTCGGTGAACGCCGTTGGCGACAGGACGCACACCCGCACGAGTCTCCCGGTGTCATGACCTGGCCGATGATTCTGCTCGCGATCGGCTCCGTGGCGGCCGGTGGCGCCCTCGCTTTCGGTGGTGCGCTGCAACATTGGCTCGAGCCGGTGGTCGGTGAACATCACGAGGAACTCGGCGTGCCGGTCTGGGTGATCACGGCGACCACCTTCGCGGTGGTGCTCGCCGGTGTGGCCGTCGCGTACCGAACGTATGCGCGGGCACCCGACGACATTCCTGTCGAAGCCCCCCAGGATGTTTCGGCGCTGACCGCTGCCGCACGGCGAGACCTCTACGGAGACAAGATCAACGAGGAGGTGTTCATGCGACCGGGCCGCGTGCTGGCGCAATCCCTGGCCGTTGCCGACGACCGCGTGATCGACGGCGCCGTCGACGGTCTCGGAGTTTCGGTCGGGTCGCTCTCGAGCAGGTTCCGTCGAATACAGACCGGGTTCGTCAGGTCCTACGCCCTGTTCATGCTGGCGGGCGCTGCGCTCCTTGTCGGCGCGATGATGGCGGTGAGGTTGCTGTGAGTACCTTCCCCTGGCTGACCGTACTGTGGCTGCTGCCGTTGGTGGGTGCCGTCGGTGTCATGCTGCTCCCCGCGGGTAGCGGGTGGGCAGCCAAATGGTCCGCCACGGCGGTGTCCGTCGTGGTCCTCGGATGCGCACTGGGACTTGCCATCGGGTTCGACTCTGCCGGCGAGCAGTACCAGTTCGTCGAGTCGCACGCCTGGATACCGGCTTTCGGGACCCGATACATCCTCGGACTCGACGGAATCGCACTGAGCCTGGTGCTTCTCACATCTCTCCTGGCACCGTTGCTCCTGGCAGCAGGATGGAACGACGTTGCAGAGGATTCACGCCCGAAGTCCGTACATACGTATGTCGCGCTGATTCTCGTCGTCGAGTCGATGGTCCTGATGTCCTTCGTGGCCCTCGACGTATTCCTTTTCTACATCTTCTTCGAGGCCATGTTGATCCCGATGTACTTCCTCATCGGTGGCTTCGGTCCGACCAAGAGCGCCAAGCGATCAGCGGCGGCGCTGAAGTTCCTGCTGTACAACCTCTTCGGCGGACTCGTGATGCTCGTCGCGGTGATCGGGCTGTATGTCGTCACCGCGGGCTCGGACAGTCCGTTCGACGGTGGCACGTTCGACTTCCGAGAGATCGTCGCCGCAGTGTCCTCCGGCGAGCTGACGATCGACTCACCCATCGCGAAGGCCCTGTTCCTCGGCTTCATGTTCGCCTTCGCGGTGAAGGCTCCCCTCTGGCCCTTCCACACCTGGCTTCCCGGCGCGGCCGTCGAAGCGACACCCGCGAGCGCTGTCCTCATGATGGCCGTCGTGGACAAGGTCGGCACGTTCGCCATGCTGCGGTACTGCTTGCAGTTGTTTCCCGATGCGGCTCACTACTTCGCGCCTGTGGTGATCACCCTGGCGGTGATCGGAATCGTCTACGGCGCAATGTGTGCCATCGCACAGACCGACATGATGCGTCTCATCGCCTTCACCTCGATCTCTCATTTCGGCTTCATCATCCTCGGGATCTTCGTGATGACCTCGCAGGGCCAGGTGGGTTCCGCGCTCTACATGGTCAACCACGGCCTGTCGACCGCCGCGCTTTTCCTGATCGCAGGATTCCTGGTGTCCCGCACCGGAACTCGCATCATCGCCGACCACGGCGGGGTGCAGAAGATCGCTCCCGTCCTTGCCGGAACGTTCCTCGTGGCAGGTCTCGCCACCCTGTCCCTACCCGGCCTCGCGCCGTTCATCAGCGAGTTCCTGGTGCTGATCGGTACCTACACGCAGTATCCGGTGGCCGCCGTGATCGCCACCAGTGCACTGGTTCTCTCAGCGGTCTACATTCTGTGGCTCTACCAACGAGTCATGGGCGGCCCGGAGCGGACGAAGCGGGTACCCGACCTGGTTCGGCGTGAGGTAGCGGTGGTTGCGCCGCTACTCGTCCTGTTGGTCTTCCTGGGGATGTACCCCGAACCCGCGCTCGAAGTGATCACCCCTGCAGTCGACTCGATCATCGACGTCGATCAGCCGGCGGAAGGAGTTGCGCAACCATGAACGCGCCGAGTATCGAATACGGTGTTCTCGCTCCGATGCTGATCGTCTTCGGTGCCGCAGTCGTGAGTGTGCTCGTCGAGGCCTTCCTGTCGGAGTCCGTTCGATTCGTGTCCCAATTGGGCGTCGCAGTCGCGGGTCTTGTTGCGGCATTCGTGGCAGTGGTCGTTCTCGCGGGCAGTCTCGGCGATGACGGCGGGCAGTTCGCCGCCCTCGGCTCCGTGGTGATCGACGGACCGGCCCTCTTCCTGCAAGGCACCATCCTGCTGATCTCGATCGCCGCCCTGCTCTTGATCGCCGAGCGTGGTGGCATCGCTTCGCGAGGCGACATACCGGGGTTGGACGGTTTCACGCCGCAGGCATCGGCGGTGCCCGGAAGTGTCGCCGAACGTGAGGCGACGACACTCGGAATTCGTCAGACCGAGGTCTTTCCGCTGGCACTGCTCGCCGTCGCCGGCATGCTCCTCTTTCCGGCGTCGGGTGACCTCCTGACGATGTTCGTTGCTCTCGAGGTCTTTTCGCTTCCCCTGTACCTGCTGTGTGGTCTTGCTCGTCGTCGCAGACTGCTGTCGCAGGAGGCAGCCCTCAAGTACTTCCTTCTCGGCGCATTCTCGTCGGCCTTCTTCCTGTACGGGACGGCCCTGCTGTACGGATACTCCGGAACCACCGACCTCAGCGGTATCGGTGCGGCCATCGCGACCGAAGCGCAGGGGCCGGTGCTCGTCCTGACCGGCACGGCCCTTCTCTCGGTGGGCCTGCTCTTCAAAGTCGGTGCGGTGCCGTTCCATTCGTGGATTCCGGACGTGTACCAGGGTGCGCCCACACCGATCACGGCCTTCATGTCGGCCGCGACCAAGGTTGCCGCCTTCGGAGCCATGCTGCGAATCTTCTCCGTCGCCCTACCCGAGTTGAAGGACGACTGGCGCCCGATGCTGTGGGCCGTCGCAATTCTCACCATGGCCGTGGGCGCGATACTCGCGGTTACACAGTCCGATGTGAAGCGGATGCTGGCGTATTCGTCGGTTGCTCACGTCGGTTTCGTGCTGACCGGGGTGATCGCCGCCGATCGAGAAGGGATCGCGGCGACGCTCTTCTACCTCGTGGCTTACGGGTTCACCGCCCTCGGCGCCTTCGCAATAGTGGGACTCGTCCGTGACGGCGACGGTGAGGTCGCCGGCATCGACCGCTGGGCCGGCATCGGCCGGACGTCTCCCGTGTTGGGCACGGTTTTCGCGGTCTTCCTCCTTGCCATGGCCGGAATCCCGTTGACCAGTGGTTTCGTTGCCAAGTTCGCCGTGTTCCAGGCGGCGGTCGAGGGTGGAGCCGTGCCGCTGGTGATCGTCGGCGTGTTGAGCAGCGCGATTGCCGCGTTCTTCTACGTTCGGGTGATCGTCCTGATGTTCTTCACCGAACCGAACGGTGACGAACCGGACGTCGTCACACCGGGTGCGGGCACGATCGGAGCGATCGGATTCGCCGCGGCCCTGACGGTGGCGCTCGGGGTGTGGCCGCAGCCGCTCCTGAATCTTGCCGACAACGCAGCAGTCTTCTTCAGCTGACGGCTTCACCGGCAGGAAACTGGCAGACTCCTTCCAGGAGGGTCGCAGGCTGGGGCCTCGAGCCTGGCATGCATGACGACGAGCTCCCTCCCCAGGCCGCTGAGCGCGGCCCATGGGCATGAGCATGTCGCGACCGTTCTGGACGTGGTCGTACCCGTGTACAACGAAGTAGGCGGGCTCGAACGGTGCGTTGTGGCGGGATGGGTCCTGGCGGATCCGATGGTGTCTCCTCCGAAATCGCCACGTGGGTGCAGGAGAGTTTCACTCCGATCACCGTGGACGGCGTAACGCTCTACGATCTGACGTGAACGCCGTATGTCCGATATGTCCGCACATGGCGTGGGCCGACCGTCGAGTTGGCAAACCTGGATACGTGGGTTCCGGGGTATTGCCGCTAGATTGTCAAGACATAAGGCATCCTCGCTGACGGCCGATAGTCGGCCCCTGTCGGGAGCACAGATCGTACGAAGGTTGATATGGAGAACGTCTCGCCCAAGGTCACTGTCGTGGTCCCGACCTACAACGAACGCGACAATCTGCCCAAGATCGTCGAGCTTCTCGCGGCGTTGAAGATCTCGAACCTCCACGTCCTGGTGGTGGACGACAACTCACCCGACGGAACCGGGGACGTCGCCGACAAGCTTGCCGTCGACGGCCCGATCCCCGTCGGCGTCCTGCACCGCACTGTCAAGGACGGCCTGGGGCGCGCATACGTGGAAGGCATGACCCGCGCACTGAGCGAGGACGCCGACATCGTCATCCAGATGGATGCCGACCTGTCCCACCCGACCACCGCCATTCCCGCCATGATCGAGGTGTTGACCACCACGGATGCGGCCGTCGTCCTGGGTTCGCGCTACGTCGAGGGTGGTGCCACGGCCAGCGAGTGGCCTTGGCACCGCAAGGCGCTGTCGGCATGGGCCAATTTCTACGTCAACGCGATCCTGCAGCTGAAGGTGAAGGACGCGACCGCTGGCTTCAAGGCATGGAAGGCCGACACCCTGCGGGCTATCGACGTGGCCTCGGTGAAAAGCAACGGTTACGCCTTCCAGGTCGAGATGAACTACCGCGTCGTCAAGAAGGGGCTACGGATCGCGGAGGTGCCGATTCGTTTCGAGGAGCGCACCGAAGGCGTGTCGAAGATGAGCCTTGCCGTGCAGTTGGAGTCCGCGCGGGTGCCCTGGAAGCTCCGCTTCGGTAAGGGGTAGTAGCTCCGCTAGAAGAGGTTCGTCGCTTCCTTCGAGACGTGGAAGCCGTTCTGTCCCATGTAGCAGGTGACTCCGGTGGTTTCCGATGTGCACGCCACGCCTCTGACGATCAGCACGTCCCCGTACTCGAGTACGCGTCCGCCACCCCTGTCTCCGCCGTCCGTGGGTGCGCCGACGTAGACGCCCTGGTTCGTGCAGACGTACTCCGAGCCGGTTCCGCTGACCTTTGCACCGCCGCTGGTGTTCTCCCGGTTCCAGCACTCCTGCATTTCCGCCGGCGGCGTCGGGTCGACGTCGATCATCTGGCAGCCGGTGGCTTCCGGGCCCTCCGTGATGCCGCACATGATCGAGCCGCTGGGCGACTGGAAGTAGTAGTTCGAGCCTTGCTGATAGTGGCGGGCGTCGACCGTGGCGTCGTCACGGTTGGGTGGGTCTGCCGGCTGGGCGGCCGGGTTCTCCGCGGATGGGGGCACCAGGACCGGAGTGCTGCCGACCGGGGGATTGCCGGCCGAGGTTTCGGTGGCTGGGGTGTCTGCGGTCGGCATCGCAGGGGCAGTCCGGTTCTCGGCTGCGGGCGCCGATGTGGCGGGCGGACTCGACTCGGTCGCGCCGGTAACCTCGTTGCCGGCGCACGCGGCGGAAATGAGTGCAATGGCCATGACCGCTGTCAGTTTGGCAATCGACCTGCTCGGTTTACTCATGCCCATTTGTCGTGCCCGTCACTGTCGGCGTTAGCCGTTCGAACATCACGTTCCGGCAACGGATCCGGGAGTCAGCCTGGTTCCGTCGGTGTGCAGTGTCGGGCGCGCAGTGCGCTGCCGAGTTCTGTCGCGGTGAGTGCGGCGACGGGAAGGGCGCTGGGTTCGGTGCGCTCCGATCGCAATCCGTCGAGGATGATCCTCAGCATCCGGCGCCACAGCCCTGGGGACTGGGAGCCGGCGAAGTCGTTGGTGGACTGCAGCATGAACATGATGGCCGGAACATCGCCTGGTTCGAAATCGGCTCGAAGGGAACCGTTCTTCTGTGCTCGTTCTATCAACGCCTCGAGCCGTCGTACGTAGTGTTCGCGGGATTGCCGCATGGCCTCCCGGCTGATTCGGCCGTTCATCACGAGGTCGCGGAGGCCCTGGTCGGCGTTCATCATTCGGCAGCTCTGTTCGAGAAAGTACTCGAGGCCGTCCCAGGGTTCGTCGAACTCTTCTGCCCGTGTCGCGACTGCACCGAGTTCGTCCACGCGGGTTTGAAAGAGCGCTTGGATCAGTTCGTCTTTGCTCGCGAACCTTCGGTAGACCGTGCCGACGCCCACACCTGCATGTTTGGCGACGTCCGCGAGTTTTGCCTCGACACCGCGTTCGGCGAAGACGATCCGCGCCGACGCGAGGATGCGTTGGAGGTTCTCCTGGGCGTCGCGGCGCAGGGGTGGTGTCGGCATCGTCACATCGTAGCCGGTAACCGGAACTGTTGATTCCGATCGTGTTAGATTACCGGAATCCGCAGTTCCGCTCCTGAGGGGTGAGCGGAATCGAAGCAAGGAGACGCAGGTGACGGCCACTCTCGGCAACACCACTCTCCCTCGTCGTGCCTGGGCAGTGGACCTGCACGGCGAGCGTGCGATCGATCAGTTCGTCCGTTTCGTGCTCGTGGGTGGGGCGAGCAACGTGCTGTACGGCGTGGTGTTCCTGCTGCTTCGCTCCGAGGGCGTGTTGGTGGCGAACGTGATCGGAGCACTCCTCAGCACCGTCTTGGCGAACGAGTTGCACAGACGAACGACCTTCCATGCGGCCGGCCGTGTGCACTGGTTGACGGCTCAAGGCGAGGGCGGCGGTATCGCGTTGCTCGGAATGGCTTCGAGTACCGCCACCCTCGCGCTGGTCGGGATGGCTTTTCCTGCGGTCGCGGGTATCGTGCAGGCTGCTCTGGTCATCGCGGTCAGTGGAGCTGTGGGCGGAGTGCGCTTTCTTGCTCTGCGCCGCTGGGTCTTCCCCTTCGGCTGAGTGCGACGGCGACGGTCGCGCCCACGAATATCACCTGCATGATCGTGCGCGGAACCAGCGAGTCGAAGAACCCGACGGGGCCGTCGAGTGCCTTGAACACGTTCGCCGGAAACATGACCAACAACATGACGCACAGGCAGCCTGCGGCCAACGGTGCCGTGCGGTGGATCAGCAGGCCCACCGCCCCCGCGAGTTCCAGGATTCCTGTGATCGTGACCAGAAGGCCTGGGTTGGGAAGCGCGGGTGGCACCATCGCAATCAGCTCCTCACGCATTCCGACGAAGTGCACCACGCCGGTCAGGGTGAACATCGCGGCCAATCCGCCGCGAAGGGCGACAGGCCACGATTTGAAGCGATCGATACCGAGCGTGCCGAGTGCGGCCACCGCCAGCGTGACCAGAATCAGGGCGATCAGCGGTTCCATGTCAGTTCTCCGTTCGTAGTTCGGAGCGCTCGATACGCGCCCTGGCGTGGTTCGTTCCCTTGGACACAGGTACCCGGGTCGTGAACCGGGCCAGCCCGATCTCGGGGGTGTCCACATACACCGATTCCGCGCGGTCGACGACGTAGGTTTCGTGCCAGACACCCACCGCACCAGGTGTTTTAGCGGCGCGTCGATTGAATGCCGCCCACGCCGGGCGATGCTCGGCGGTGCGGTCGCTCGCGTAGGCGTAGAGCTTGTCGAGCGAATTCCAGTACTGGATGACGGTGGGATGAAGTCCCGTGAAAGTCATCCGGTATCCGAGGAATCCGTACTCCGGTTCCCGGGACAGCTCACGGAGCATGCGAGGCATCGCCACCAGCGCGGGGAGCCAGAGATCAGGCCTCCACCAGCGGTTCACCGTCATCCCGATGAGAAAGACGACGAGTTGGCCGTCGTGTGAATGCGTATGTCGTTGCATCTACCCTCCTTCGGAGTTGGATACTGCTACTATCCAAAGTATGGATAGTAGCAGTATCCAATGTCAAGGGCTTTCTTGCGGGTCTTTCGGCTGTCACGAAGTTGTGGGCCGCTCCGTCATAGGTGTGGCGAACGAAAACCACACACGAAGGAGACGGCGATGCAGGCACGAATGAAGAACCCGGTGATGGTTCTCCCCAAAGCGATGAAGGCGCTCTACGCGTTGAGCACGTCCACCGGCGACGTCGATCTACCGGAACGGACGGTGCATCTGATCCACCTGCGCGCGAGCCAGATCAACGGATGCGGAGTGTGTGTCGACATGCACGCAAAGGAAGCGCAGCAGGCCGGCGAGACCAACGAGCGACTCTTCGCGGTATCGGCCTGGCGCGAGGCGCCCTACTTCGACGACGCCGAGCGCGCTGCGCTCGCACTCACCGAGTGTGTGACCCGGCTGAGCGATCGCGCCGAACCGGTCCCCGACGACGTGTGGAGCGACGCCGCCGACGTCTACGACGAACAACAACTGTCCGCGCTACTCGTTCAGATCGCCGCGATCAACGCGTGGAACCGGCTCAACGCGAGCACGCGGCAGATTGCCGGCTCGGTGGGCTGAGACGGGTTCTGCAGGGATCAGGAGGGTGATCCCTGCAGCCCGGCCGACAGCTTCTCGATGGCAGCTACCTCGCGTATCCCGGGATCGAGTTCGGAACCGGTCAGAATCACGTAACGCCGGTCCGGTACTGCGGACATCTCCCGGGTCACCGGATTGGACTCGAGGAAGGCGATTTTGGTGTCGAGCGAGTCACCCTCCACTCGAGTGCGGCTGAGGTCGCCGAGAACCAGTACTTCGGGGTCGCGGTCCGCCACCGTCTCCCAACCGATCTCGGGCCAATCCTCGCTCGAATCCTCGAAAACGTTGGTGGCACCCACTTCGGATGCAAGCAGTCCGGGCGCGGAACAGCAGCCTGCCATGAACGGCTGGTCGATCCCGGAGAACCAGAAGGCGACGCTCGGGGACGGGGTGTCGCCCGCCAACGCATTCTTCGCCGCGTCCACTCGTGCCCGAAGTTGTTCCACCAGTTCTGCGCCGCGTTCCTGGACATCGAAGATCGCGGCCAGCTCGCGGATCTCCCGATAGAGAGTCTCGATGGTGAGTTTCTCGCTTCGTGTGACCGTGTCGCCCTCGACAGTCGCGCCGGTGCACACCGACGGCGATTGGTACGTATGGACGCCGAGTTGTTCGAACCGGGAGCGTTCGGCCACCACGCCACTCGTGAACGTATGTGCGCTTGCAGAGGTGACCAGGTCGGGTTCGGTATCCAGGACCGTTTCGAGAGAAGGGTCGTTGTCGGCAAGTCGCGGTACACGCTCGTTGGCGGCTGCGAGCTCGGGCAGAACCGGATCGAACCAGGTGGACGTGCCCACCATGCGGTCGGCAAGTCCGAGGGACAGAAGAATCTCGGTGGAACTCTGGTAGAGCGAGGCCGCGCGCTGCGGTGGCCCGTCGAACGTGACGGATTCGCCGCAGTTGTCGATGGTCAGTGGATATACCGTGTCGCCCGGCTGTTCGGAAAGGCTGGACGAGCCGGATTCAGGTTCGGGTGACGTTCCGCAACCCGCCAGAAGCGATGCTCCGAACAGGAGTGCCGTCGCGTGTGCGGCGCCCCGCCGGAGATGTGATGTGCGCACGAGAAGGGCGCCCTTCTGCTCTGGGCTCGTTCGCGGAGCTCGAGGTGGTTCGGGCCGCGTGTAGGCACGACCCGGCAAGTATTCGGACTCGGGCTTGGGCCCATCACCGTTGCGCGTCAGTTCCGGGTTCGCACCGGATTCCCTTGCTCGGTCGAAACTGACGATATCAGCAGGTGGCAGGTAGCGGCTCGCCCCGGAATCGAGCGTCCATCCAGTCCAAAGCGGGCACCAGCCCCAGGGCGGCCGCCGAGAGGTGGTCCGGACTCGGGGTGAGCGTCGTCTTCACGTACGTGCCGGCCTCGCAATAGCGTGCGGTGGTTCTGTCGATCGCGTCGACCGGGATCAAGACGTCGGTGGGGCTGTGCCATTCGAATATCGGTGTCTCGGGGACACCCGGATACAGCTCGAGGCTGTTCTCCTCGAGCACCTTCCAGGCGTCGGGGTCGTCCATGAAGTTCGGGTTGTCGGTGAGTTCGGCTGCATTCTTGCCGACTCCCCAGAACATGATCTCGTTCGTGCACCCGTTGTTGATCAATCCGCGTAGCCATCGGCCCTGATTGTTCAACTGGCTGCTCAGGTGGATGCGATCGGGATATTCGCGTTCGAGGCCGATCGCGGCAGCCATCGCGAGGCCGAATGCCGGGTGCGGATTGACGCCGAGGGCCTCGGCCATCGTGGTCAGGTTCATCGGAGTGCCGCCGTGGGCAGCACCCACGATGTCGAGTTCCGGTGCATATTTCGGGGCCAGAGCGGCCGCCCAGGCGGTGGCCATGCCGCCGCCGGAGTAGCCACCCAAGGCCACCTGGCTGTTCGTGACACCCAGCTCGGGAACCTTCTTCACGGCACGAATTCCGTCCAGGGTGATCTGACCGCCGAGCTTCGCCGCCCCGTACGCCATTCGTGGACCGAGATGATCCGGGAGTGCAACCGCCCATCCTCGGGCAAGCGCGATGTTGAGACCGGGGGCCTCACGAATCTGCGTGAAGGGGTCGCTGGTGTAGAGCTCGGTCGCGATCTTGCACTTGTGTCCGAGTGAATTGATGATGTGCTGATAGGACGCCAAAGGGCCGTCCGGCTGATGGTTCGGTGGCAACAAGTACGTGGTGTTGGCAGCGATCGGCAGCCCACGCGAATCCGTCGACCGGAACAGGACTTCCCATACCGCGCTGCCCGGGAAGTACAGGTTCGGGGGCATCTGTCGAATGTTCAGCACATCCCCCGGCGCTCGCTCCGCGAGGTCGGGTGGCGGCGCGTAGAACGGGTCCGGGTCCGGCGTCGGCAATCCGAGCACCGATGCGGGCGCCGTGTGTGGATCTTGGGCGGCCGCCGTCCCGGCGCCGGCAAAAGCCGCACCGAGCGTGACGCTCACAGCAAGCACGAGTAACGGACGAAGAACGCGTGAGACCATGGCCTACCCCACTGTTTTGCCTGATGGACACCGCTCACTATGCCAAGGTCGACGTACGCGCATGAGTGTTTCGCGCCGAATCGTGACAAACCGGACGGTCCGGTTTTTGTAGGTCGGGTGCGGTGAATGGCATCGCCGACTTTGCGGAATTGCTACAACTCGACGTAATCTTGTCATCGAGTTTTCACCGACGATTGGATTGATTCGTGGCAAGAAAAGTAATTGTTGAACTGGTGGATGATCTCGACGACACGCCCATCGAGTCCGGAGAAGGCGAACACATTGTTTTCGCCGTCAATGGAACCGAATATGAAATCGATCTGAACGACAAGAACGCGCAGGAATTCCACCGCAAGCTGGGCTACTACATCGAGCATGCGGCGAAGGTTGCAAGCGGCAAGAAGCGGACGGCCGGTTCGTCGACCTCATCCCCGCGCCGCAGCAGCGAACAGACCAAGGCGATCCGTCACTGGGCTGCCGCAAACGGCTATGAGGTGTCCTCGCGTGGCCGCATTCCCGCCGAGATCGAAGAGGCATTCAAAGCAGCTCACTGACTCGGTCACAGATACATGGACAACATTGACGCCGGCCCCTCGGTCGAGGGTGAATCGGCTGGACTTCGGCGTGGCCTGACGGCTCGGCACATTCGATTCATTGCACTCGGGTCCGCCATCGGCACAGGGCTTTTCTACGGTTCGGCAGAAGCGATCGACCGTGCCGGGCCCTCGGTACTTCTCGCATATCTGATCGGCGGCGCGGCCGTGTACATCGTGCTTCGTGCGCTGGGAGAAATGGCGGTCGCGAGCCCGGTCTCCGGATCGTTCGGTGAGTATGCGACAAGACATCTCGGCTCTTTGGCGGGGTTCACCACAGGGTGGACGTACACGTTCGAGATGGTGATCGTGTGCCTCGCCGACGTCACCGCGTTCGGCGTGTACATGGGCTTCTGGTTCCCCGACGTGCCGCGCTGGATCTGGGTGCTCGCGATCGTCTTCTTCATCGGTGCGGTGAACCTCCTCGGCGTGAAGACCTTCGGCGAACTCGAATTCTGGTTCACGCTGGTGAAAATCACAGCGATCATCGCGATGATCGTGGGCGGTGCCGCAATTATCGTCTTCGGATTCGGGATTCACGACACGGAAGTCGGTGTGTCCAATCTGTGGACGGACGGCGGGTTCTTTGCGACCGGAATCGGCGGATTCATAGCATGTTTCGCCATTGTCATGTTTTCCTTCGGTGGAACCGAGATCATCGGAATCACCGCGGGCGAAGCAGAAGACCCTGCTCGGACAATTCCTCGGGCCGTGAATACCGTTCCGGTGCGAATCATTTTGTTCTACGTGCTCACCCTCGCCGTCATCATGGCGATAAATCCGTGGCAGGAGATCGGCTCGGACGAAAGTCCGTTCGTCCAGATCTTCGACGGTCTCGGAATCGGTTCTGCCGCGACGGTCCTCAATATCGTGGTCATTACCGCCGCCCTGTCCGCAATCAACAGCGACATATTCGGTGCCGGCCGAATGATGTACGGAATGTCTTGCGCCGGTCAGGCTCCCGCAGTGATGCAGCGGGTCTCCCGCAACGGAGTTCCGTGGATGACCGTGGTGATCATGGCGGGAGCCCTGCTCGTCGGTGTGCTGCTCAACTACCTGATCCCCGACAAGGTCTTTCTGGTGATCGCGTCGATCGCTACCTTCGCGACGATCTTCGTATGGATCATGATCCTCCTGTCCCAGTTCCAGGCGCGGCGGCGCATGAGTGAACAGGAATCGACCGAGCTCGCCTTCCCCGTCCCGTTCTGGCCGTATGCACAGATCGCGGCGATCGTCTTCCTGGGCTTCGTGATCGGAGTGCTCGCCTTCGTGTCCGACACCCGGGTAGCACTCGTCGTCGGTGTCGCGTGGCTGGTGCTGCTCGCCGTGGCACACCGGGTCTGGGTTCGGCCCCGCGCGTCGGTCTAGCCTTCGCCGAGGAGATCGGGGAATACTCCTGATTCCCATGCCGTTTGGCGCCGCCTGGTGGTGGTTGGTGGGCGGCGCTGGTCGGTGGTGTGGGTCAGGCGGCGTCGGGTCCGGCCCTGGTGTGCTCGTGTCCGGTGCGGCGGTTCGACGGCAACACCGGTCGCTCACCCGGAAGTGGTGGGGGCAGGAACCACGGATACCGATCGTCGCCCATGATCACTTCCCACTGGGAGTGATGGATCAGGCGGTGATGAAACCTGCACAGCAACACCAGATTGTTCAGGTTGGTGGGTCCGTGATCGGCCCAGTGCACGATGTGATGACCTTCGCACCACGACACCGGTGCCCCACAGTTCGGGAACGCACACCCACCATCACGCACCGCGAGTGCGCGGCGTTGTTTCGCGGTCACCGTGCGGACCGTGGCCCCCACATCCAATGGGGCACCGTCCGGGTCGACGACCACCGCCGAGAGCAGACAATCACAGGCGAGCATGCGGGTGGTGGAGATCGTCAACGGACCCATCCACGACGCCCACCCCACATGATCATGTTCCGGATCGGACAGCAGATCCCGATGCGAGTCGGCGGCCGAGGAATCAGGAGCGGGTTTCGGATGCGAGGCAAGATCGGCCGCCTTCACCATCACCGACAGGTGCGGCTTCACACCACCCTCGGACGGGCCGGCCCCGGCAGCCAAATAGCGGCGGAGCAGTTCGGTGAACCCATCCGCCCGCCGCTTGGCCGGAGAACGCGAATCCTTGGTGCCGTCGGTGGCGGGGCGCGGCGCGCAGAGCCCGGACAACGCGGACAACAGCATTTCCCCGGATACCGCATCCAAATCGGCCTTCACCGCCACCCGACCGTTCAACGTCCGGCAGGCATGAAATTCGTTACGGTCGGTGTCCTCGGCCGGTGGTGGGGTGTCGGATTCGAAGATGCGTTCCAGTTTCGCGATCACCGCCCGCACCCCAGGTGCGGTCGCCAACGGTCCCCGTCCCGCCACCAACAGTGCGTCCACACACGCCGGTAAGGCATCGGCGGGCATTCCTGCCGGCGGGTTCTCGCAGAACCCGACGATCAGCCCCGCCACCGCGATCGACACCTCACCCGCATCCAACGCGGCACCCACCGACGGGTACTTCCCCAACACCGCACCCAACGCGATCAACCTGCCTGCGGCACCGACCTCGAGCAATGTGGTGTGCCCCAACCACATCTTCGTATTCCGATACCCCAGCACGTCCATCCGGCAGCGGGCATCGACCTCGGCCACCAACCGCACCCGCCGCGCCTCCAACACCGCGATCTGCGACGACACCTCGAGCACCGCATCACACAACACCCGATCCGCCAACCGCCACGCATCATCCGACGATGACTCCACCCCCGAGAAAACGTCCCCCGACCCCATGCACCCACTTTAGGTCGAACACCAGTTCGAGTCAATGGTTCGAGTCGAGGTTTCGAATGCTCCGAGTACTAGCCTCGGAATGATCTCGGGATCTACCCTCGAACCAGGAGATGAGCGGGGCCCTTCCGGCCGGCTCCAGTCGGTCGACTGCTCGTCGGAGGGACGAATCATGACCACTGCCGAACATCGCACGCACGAAGATCACACGCACGTCCACGGCTCGGACTGTGGCCATGAGGCGGTTCAGCACGGGGATCACGTGGACTACATTCACGACGGTCATCGACACGCAGCGCACGGCGATCATTACGACGAACACGGTGACGACTGACCGGCTTCCTCGCGACCGGGAAGGCCACGTTCAGCCAGGGAGGAAGCTGAACCTGACGTTGCGGACAGGGTTGTCCACGTTCGTGTCCACGAGACAGACGGACTGCCAGACTCCCGTGGCAGCTGTGCCGTCCAGGACGGGAATCGTGGCGTAAGGCGGAGCGAAAGCCGGGACAACGTGGTCGCGCCCGTGTCCAGGGGTACCGTGTTGGTGTCGCCATCTGCCGTCGCGCGGTAGTAGATCGTCGACCGCAGCGAGAAGGTCCTCGTCGCTGCCCGCCCCCGTCTCGATGACTGCGAGACCGGCAGTGGCATGCGGCACCCATACATGGAGCAGCCCGTTCCCCGCACCGGCATCCCCGAGGAACTTCTCGATGTCGGTGGTGAGATCGTGCACCACCGCCACGTTGCCCGTGCGAACCTCTATCTCGGTGCTGTACATGTAATCGACGGTAGCGCGGATCAGGTGGGTAGCAACCGGCCGACGACATCGGCAAGTTGGCGGACGGTCCCCGTCTCGTACATGGACACGACCTCGGCGTAGGTGTGTGCTGCGGAGTCGCCCGACGACCACGACCGCGCCGGCTCGGGATTGAGCCAGAAGATGTTCTTGGCGCGCGCCCGCATGGCTTGCAGTACTGCGACATTGGGATCTGCGTAGTTCGTTCGGGCGTCACCGAGTATCAACACCGAACTTCTGGGACCGATGGCGTCGAGATACTGCGCTCCGAACGCGGCGAACGCAGTTCCGTAATTGCTGCCACCGAAGCGCGCGACGTCGGTCTCGGCCACGACCCTGTCGGCGAAGCCCGCTGTCGGCGGCTCCCCGGGGCGAAAAATATGCGTGATCTCGTCGCACGAGTCCACGAAGCCGAAACTGCGCACCTTCGTGAACTGGTCCTGCATCGCTTGCACGAGCATCAGTGTGAACTCCGCGAACCCGGCAACGGAGCCGGACATGTCCGCGAGGATGATCAGGTCGGGACGCCCATGGCGGCGTGCCTGGAGGACCGGTCGCATCGGAATGCCGCCGGTGCCCATCGACTTGCGAACGGTACGGCGCATGTCGATTCGGCCGCGAGTGGCTTTGCGTCGGCGTGCCGAAACTCGCGTGGCAAGTGTCCGTGCGAGTGGGTAGACGAGCCTCCGCATCTCGGCCAGATCCCGCTGGTTCGCCGATAGAAAAGCCCGATCCTCCGTGCTCTCGCGCACCGCGCTCTTGGCGACCTTCTTCGCACCCCGTATGCGGGCCACTCGACGAAGTGCCTCGGCTTCCACGAGGGCTCTGAATTCGCCGGCCCGACGCTCTGCTTCGAGTGCGAACACTGCGTCTCTGGTGTCGTCCCCTGTCGAACCGCGCTGCGACTGTGCTTCTTTCGCGAGTTCGTCCGGGGACCCGAGTTTCTGAAATGTTTGATAGGCAGAGAACTGCGCTCGGCCCTCGCCTCTGCCCGATCCGGACGAGCCTTCGCCGCCGATCGCGCCCAGCGAGTCGAGGACTTGTTCTGCGAGTGTCGCAACACCATCCGTGTCCCCATCGGAAATTGCGTCGACAACCATCTCTCGGAGTTCGGTGACGTCTGTGGACGGGGGAAGCGGCACAGCCTCACCCCCGTCGTAGAACAGCGCGAATATTCGGTCGAAGACTTCGCGCTGACCGGGTCTGCGAAGGAGGGTGGCGGCCAGGCCGGACCGGAGGCGGTCTCGATCGGATTGGCCGAGGACCACCGTTGCTGCCGCAGCGTCGACCGTGTCGCTCGTGCCGATCTCCACGCCGTGCTCACGCAGGACGCCGACGAACTCGACGAGCTTCTCCGAGTTCACGTTGGTGGACACGCTACTTGCTGCCCCGCTTGTTGCCGAGATGCAGTTTCTCGGTTGCAGTTTCGTGATCGGACTTGTACTTGAGCAGTACGCCCATTGTCGATCTGACGACGGCGTCGCCGACCTCTCTGACTCCGAGTCCACGGAGGGTCCGTGCCCAGTCGACCGTTTCAGCGATGGACGGTGGTTTCCGGAGCTCGAGCTTTCGCAATGCGGACACCACTTCGACAGCGGAGGACGCCACGGTCTCGTCCAGCTCCGGAACTTTGGATCGTACGATCGCCAGCTCGAGTTCCGGTGTCGGAAAGTCGATATGGAGGAACAGGCACCGCCTCTTGAGGGCCTCGGACACCTCGCGGTTCGCGTTGGACGTGACCACCACGAAGGGGGTGCGTACCGCCTCGATGGTGCCGATCTCCGGAATGGTCAGCTGAAAGTCGCCGAGCACCTCGAGGAGGAGTCCTTCGATCTCCATATCGGCTTTGTCCAGCTCGTCGATCAGTAGCACGGTGGGTTCGTTGTTGCGTATCGCGGTCAGCAGCGGACGGGAGAGGAGAAACTCTTCGGTGAACACGTGGTCACGTGTGGCTTCCCACTCCGTTCCCTGTTCTGCGGTGATGCGCAGCAGCTGCTTGGCGTGGTTCCACTCGTACAGCGCCCGCGATTCGTCGATGCCCTCGTAACACTGCAGACGCACCAACTCGGACTTCGTGGCCGCCGCGATCGCCTTGGCCAGTTCGGTCTTGCCGACACCTGCCGGCCCCTCGATGAGAAGTGGTTTGTGCAGGTAGTCGGCGAGGAACACGGCCGTTGCGATGTCGAGTGACGGCAGGTATCCGACAGCGGACAGCCGGTCGTTCACCTCGTCCACCGAGGTGAACAGGGTGTCGGCGGTGGGCTCGCTCTGGTCGGTGCTCATAGCAGCATCGAGCGTATACCAGCGCACCGCGGGCGTTC
This sequence comes from Rhodococcus sp. NPDC058521, assembly GCF_042719695.1. Lineage (NCBI taxonomy): Bacteria > Bacillati > Actinomycetota > Actinomycetes > Mycobacteriales > Nocardiaceae > Rhodococcus > Rhodococcus sp. NPDC058521. The sequence goes on along the minus strand of NZ_JBHXNL010000002.1, from coordinate 286,248 downwards.
GGGCGACAATGGCGAGCAGGAAACGTGGAGCGCGTCCGGAAGGAAGTGGTTCCCATGGCGGAACCGGTCGACGAGCACTTCCTCGAACGTGTCCGAGGCTTACCGTCCGAGGTCCTGCCCCGCCCGCCGCTCTCCCAGCCGGTGCGTGCCGGTTCGTCCCTGACCGTGGGTCGGTGCCTCGAGCTGTTCGACGACCAGGTGGACAGTCGTCATCTCGACCTGGCGGCACGTCGGTTGCGTGCGCAGGGCTCGGGGTACTACACGATCGGTTCGTCCGGGCACGAGGGCAACGTCGCGGTGGCGGCTGCGCTGCGTCCGACCGATCCCGCGTTGCTGCACTATCGATCCGGCGGGTTCTATCTGACCCGGGCCAGGCAGGTGGACGAAGGCGATCCGCTGCTCGATGTGCTGCTCGGAATCGTCGCCGCGTCGGACGATCCGATCTCGGGTGGCCGCCACAAGGTGTTCGGCCGCAAGGACATTGCGGTGATTCCACAGACCTCGACAATCGCCTCGCATCTTCCACGTTCGGTGGGTGTTGCGTTCGCGATTGCGCGGGCAGCGAAATTGGGGATACCGTCACCGTGGCCGCGTGATGCGTTGGCGGTGTGCAGTTTCGGGGATGCCTCGGCCAATCACTCGACGGCCACCGGCGCGATCAACGCGGCCGTCAACATCGCCTACCGAGGGATTGCACTTCCTCTGCTCTTGGTGTGCGAAGACAACGGGCTCGGTATCAGTGTCCCGACCCCGGAGGGCTGGATAGCCGAGTTGTATTCCGGTGTAGCCGGACTGAAGTACTTCACGGCCGACGGTGCGGATGTGGTGGGCACTTTCGACGAGGCGACGCGTGCGGCGGATTGGGTACGCGCGTATCGCAAACCCGCACTTCTGCACCTGCGTACGGTCCGCTTGATGGGTCATGCCGGTTCCGACGTGGAGTCTGCGTATCGCCACACCCAGGATGTCGCAGCAGACATGGCTCGCGATCCTGTGCTCGCGACGGCCCGCGCTCTGGTCGAAAAAGGTTGCCTCACAGTGTCCGAAGTGCTCGGTAGGTACGATTCGGCGCGGGAGGAAGTACGCGTTCGTGCGGAGACCGCGGCGGCGTGTTTCCCGCTCACGTCGGTCGCGCAGATCATGGCACCGCTGGTGGTGCCGTCCGAAGCCGAAGTTCTTGCGGCGATTGCGCCGGTGGAGGGTAGCGACGAACAGCTCACTTTCGCCCAGTCCGTCAATCGTGCTCTCGCCGACATTCTGGATTCCTGTCCAGGCGCGCTGGTCTTCGGGGAGGACGTTGCCCGTAAGGGCGGGGTGTACGGGGTTACGCGGGGTCTCGCGGCGCGAGCTGGGCCCGGCCGGGTGTTCGACACACTGCTGGACGAACAGACGATTCTCGGTCTTGCGCTGGGCGCCGGACTGTCGGGTTTTCTCCCGATCCCGGAGATCCAGTATCTCGCGTACCTCCACAATGCCGAGGATCAATTGCGGGGCGAGGCGGCCACGCTGCGGTTCTTCTCCGAAGGCAGGTTCCGGAACCCCATGGTTCTTCGAGTCGCTGCGTATGGCTACCAGAAGGGGTTCGGTGGCCACTTCCACAACGACAACGCGATCGCCGTGCTTCGAGACATCCCCGGGATCGTCGTGGCGTCGCCTTCGCACCCGGCGGACGCCGCTTCGATGCTGCATACGTGCGTCGCCGCTACTCAGGTCTCCGGAGTTCCGTGCGTGTTTCTCGAACCCATCGCCCTGTACCACCAGCGTGATCTGTACGAGACGGGAGACGACGGGTGGCTGGCCCCGTATCCGTCGAGTTCGGATCGGACCCCGATAGGGACAATACGTACGTATGGCACGGGGTTGGATCTGACGATCGTGACGTTCGGAAACGGGATACCACTCGCACTTCGGGCAGCACGAACTCTCGGTGAGCGAGGAATCGAGGCCAGGATCACGGATCTGCGCTGGCTGGTGCCGTTGCCGACGGAAGCCCTGCTCCGTGAGGCAACGGCCACGGGCCGCGTTCTCGTAGTCGACGAGACCCGGCGCTCCGGTGGGGTGTCGGAAGGGGTGTTCGCCGCCCTGATCGATGCAGAATTCGGCGGAGCAATGAGCCGGGTGACCAGCGCCGACAGTTTCGTCCCGCTCGGAGACGCGGCGTTGCAGGTGCTCGTCTCCGAAGAGCAGATCGTGGATGCGGCAATCGCTCTCGTAGGATCCGGGTATGTGCCTACTTCTCGTGGCGTGGAAGGTTCACCCCGAATACCCGTTGATAGTGGCAGCGAACCGCGACGAGTTCTACAGGCGCCCCACCGAGCCCGTCCACAGGTGGGAGAACGGAATCGTCGCCGGACGTGACATCACCAGCGGGGGAACGTGGTTGGGTGTCGGCGACGGTCGGTTCGCGGCGGTGACCAACGTGCGGGAAGGCCCGCCGACCGGAGTCGCCGCACCGCGTTCGCGTGGACTGTTGCCTACGGACTTCCTGACGGTACCCACGTCGCCCGAGGCTCACGTCGGCGAGCTCGATGGCGATCGGTACGACGGATTCAATCTCCTCGCGTGCGATCTGGACCAACTGTGGTGGACGTCCAACAGATTCGGCGCAGAAGAGGTCGGTCCTGGTGTTCACGGTCTGTCCAACAGTGCTCTGGACACGGCGTGGCCGAAGGTCACGGCCGGTACTGCCGCATTCGCCGAGCTCGCCGCGACGGACGACGGCAGCACGGCGACCACCGAGGCGTACCTGCACCTGCTGTTCGACAAGACGCAGGCACCGACGGAGCTGCTGCCACACACCGGCATCGGTGAGGACATGGAGAAGGTGCTCTCGCCCTTGTTCGTGGACTTCGGTGATTATGGCACCCGCGCCTGCACGGTCGTACGGATGCGGGCGGACGGCTCGTTCACCCTCACCGAACGCAGGTTCGAGAACTCCGAGGTGATCGGGGAGTCCACGATCACCTCGTGATCAATCGGCCACGCCGATGTCCTCGTTCCACAGGTCGGGCCGATCGCGAACGAAGTCGGTCATCATGTCGATGCAGTCCCGGTCCGCGAGCACGGCCACGTCCACCCCGTTCTCTGCCAGCCAATCGTGGCCGCCGGTGAAGGTGACACTCTCGCCGACGATCAGGCTGCCGATGCCGAACTGTCGGACGAGTCCGCTGCAATACCAGCACGGCGACAGCGTGGTCACCATGATCGTGTCCCGATAGTCACGCAGTCGTCCGGCGTCACGGAAGGCGGCGGTCTCCGCGTGCACGGACGGGTCGTCGTCCTGGACCCGTCGATTGTGACCGCGGCCCAGAAGTACTCCATCTTTGGTGAAGAGGGCGGCGCCGATCGGAATGCCACCTTCCGCAAGGCCGGCCCGTGCTTCGTCCAGTGCGATGCGAAGAAGTTGCCCGGGGTTCGTCACAGCCCCAGCTCACCCCGCCTCGGCGCCGGGTGTCAACATGTTCGCCGTTTCGGCAGTGGTGGGTCGTGCGCGCGCCATATTCTTGACGAAGGGACGTCGAAGGGCGGGATCATGCGCACACGATCGACCGTTGTCGGCCTGGCTGCTCTCTGCACGCTGCCCTTCCTTTCGGCGGGAACCGCAGCCCTTTCGGGGGGGAACCGCAGCCCTTTCGGCGGGAACCGCGGTGGCGACGCCACCGTCCGGCGTCACCGCCGAGAACCTCTTTCACGCTTCGTTCCCGATCGGTCTCGGAAGTACGGAGCTCGAAGGAACCGATTTCACGGTGCGCCGAATCGAGATCGAACCCGGGGGAACCACAGGCTGGCATTATCACGACGGACCCGTGTACGCCTACGTCGAAACCGGCACGTTGACACGGGTTCTGCACGATTGCTCGGTGGAAACGACCGGGCCGGGTGGGCTCGTCGAGGAGGACGTGGGAAGTGACCGCCCGCACGAAGGTGTCAACGGCGGGCCGGGCGCTCTGGTGTTGCTCGCCGCATATGTGGAACCGCCCGGCGATCCGTTTGCGGAGGATGCACCGGACCCGGGCTGCTGACGCGGGATTCCTTTACTGTGGGGGCGTAGGAGAGGAGTGCACTTGCGTACAAGCGTTTTCGGGTCGTGTCTTTTCGAGGCGAGTCGTGACCGTCGGATGCGCAGTGCCGTATTCGTGGCGATGGTTGCCACGGTGGTCATGACGGTAGCCGTGTCGTGTGTGGCAACCACGCATTCTGCGACGACCCACGCGGATACGAAACCTGTCCGCACGGCGCCACCTCCTCTCGACTACGTGGCGTTGGGGAGCTCGTACGCCGCCGGTCCGGTGATCGCCCCCGTGGTCGACGCGAACTGCACTCGGTCGGGTGCCAACTACCCCCATCAGGTCGCCGAGCGGCTGAATTATCGCCTGACGGATCGAAGCTGCTCCGGCGCAACGTCGGCGAGCATCCTGGACACACCCCATGTTCCGAATTTCGGTTTGGGCGCCCCGGTGCCTCCGCAGATCGATTCCGTCACCCCGGAGACCGATCTCGTGACGGTCACGATCGGCGGCAACGATGTCGACTACATGGGCCGGCTCGTCGCGAACAGTTGTGCGACTGTCTTCGAGCGTGCTCATCCTCGGCCACCGGAAGGGGCATACGTGAAGTTCTGCGGACGGGCAGGCGCACCGCCGTCATCGGAACCGAGCCCCGCCGACTACGACAAGGTCGAGGATTCGGCAGTGGCAATCGTCGACGCGATCAAAGCCCGGTCGCCGATGGCACGCATCGTTTTCGTCGACTATCTGCCGGTGGTTGCCGCGAACGGCGCGCTGTGCGATGTGGTTCCTCTGACACCGGAACGTGCGGCGTCGACGGTGCGGGTGCATCGCGCGGTCGCGGAAGCGACGGGGCGGGCCGCCGCGAAGACCGGATCGCAGCTGGTCCGGGCTTCGGATCTCGGGAAGGGACACGGTGCCTGCTCGAAGGATCCTTGGGTCGCCGGCTTCGAGATCATCCAGCGCAACAGTGGTGGCGCGGTCTTCTACCACCCGAATGCGGCAGGAATGAGTGCGGTCGCGGATCAGATCACGCGACAGATCGGCTGACTCACAACCAGCGCGGCACTGCCGGCTTCACCCACATGATCTTCTCCTCCGGGTGCTGCTTCGATGCGCTGGGATGATCGGGGTTCTTCGTGGCCCAGTCCGCCTTCTCGCGAAGCAGCTGGGCGACGCGTGTCCAGGTTTCGATGGTCCTGGGTGGATGCGCTCCGGCTGCGCGGGCCAGCTTCTTGAGCTGGGCATCCGTCAGATTCAGGAGTTCGTCACCGCTGATGTCGCGATCCCACACGTAGCGAGCGATCCCGACGGCCTTCTCCCGGCGATTCTTGTCGGCCTGCTCGGTGTGTGCGAAGTCGACGTCCTGTGAGTCCACGGTCACCTCCCTTGTCCGTATCGGACGAGTTTAAGGGTCATGACCCCGCCTTCGGGGCGGGCGTATCGTTCGACACAGCGGCCGGTGCTCGTTCGTGCGCGGCGGCCCGGGCCTGTTGGCGGGTGGAAGAGATGGGATGGTTCGCGGCAGAGAACTATTCGTTGGGTCGTCTGCTGTTCACCGAAGGACTGGCGGCTCTCTATCTCGTTGCGTTCGTGGCGGCTGCCCGGCAGTTCCGGTCTCTCATCGGCACGAACGGAATACTTCCGGTGCCCGATTTCGTACGCGACGTGTCGTTCGCCGGTTCGCCGAGCATCTTCCACCTGCACTATTCCGATCGGTTCTTCGCGGTGGTGGCGTGGTGCGGTGCGGGATTGTCGGGGCTGACGCTCGCGGGTGTGACGATGCGATTGCCACTGGCTGCGTGCATGCTCGTGTGGTTCGTCCTCTGGTGTCTGTACTTGTCGATCGTCAACGTGGGCCAGGCCTGGTATGCGTTCGGTTGGGAATCCCTGCTCCTGGAGGTCGGCTTCCTCGCGGTGTTTCTGGGTAACGCGGACACGGCGCCACCGGTCCTGGTGTTGGTCCTGTTGCGCTGGGTGCTGTTCCGGCTCGAGTTCGGTGCAGGTCTGATCAAGATGCGTGGTGACCGCTGCTGGCGGGATCTGACCTGTCTCTGCTATCACCACGAAACGCAGCCCATACCCGGCCCGTTCAGTAGGGCGTTTCACCACCTCCCGGCGCCTGTTCACAAGGTGGAAGCGGCCGGGAATCACGTGACGCAGCTCGTCGTGCCGTTCGCACTCTTCTTGCCCCAGCCGGTCGCGGGTATCGCTGCGGGGATCATGATCCTGACGCAGCTGTGGCTGGTGGCGAGTGGAAACTTTGCGTGGCTGAACTGGGTGACCATCGTTCTCGCCGTCTCGGTGTTGCCCGATTCGGTGCTCGAACCGGTCTTACCGCTGGCGGCGGGTGTGGGTTTCGCTGTCGCGCCGTTACCCTTCGTCGTCGCAGTAGTCGCGGTGACGGTTCTGGTGGTGCTCCTCAGCTATCGACCCGTGCGGAATCTGATTTCGGCGAGTCAGGTGATGAACGCGTCCTTCGACAAGTGGCATCTGGTCAACACCTACGGTGCGTTCGGGACCGTCACCAGGATCAGGCACGAGATCGTGCTGGAAGGCACAGCGGACTCGGAGTTGTCGCCGAGTACCGGATGGTGGGAGTACGAGTTCAGGGGTAAGCCCGGCAATGTGTATCGCAGACCTCGCCAGTTCGCGCCGTACCACCTGCGCCTCGATTGGCTGATGTGGTTTGCGGCGCTGTCCCCGTCTTATGCGCGGTCTTGGTTCCCGGGATTGGTCGACAGGTTGCTCGCGGCCGATCCGCAGGTGTTGGTGTTGCTGCGGGAGGACCCGTTCTCGGGGCGAGCACCACGCTTCGTGCGGGCGCGGTATTACCGATATCGGTTCACGACCAGGGAAGAACATCGGGCGACCGGCGCGTGGTGGCACAGGGAGCTGGTCGGGGACTACATGCCGCCGGCCTCTCTCGATTGAGCGTTGCCCCGAAACCATCCCCGCAGAAAATGGAACCTGTTACATTTTTCCGAACCGGCCGGCAACGACAGGAGCTCAGCAATGGTGCATCGCGTAGTGGGGTGGTCCACCGGCACGGTCGGTAGGCACGTTCTCGCCGGTATCGACAAGCACCCGGACCTCGAGCTGGTCGGTGTGTGGGTATCGAACCCGGACAAGGTCGGCAAGGATGCAGGTGAGCTGGCCGGTCTGGGTCGTGAGCTCGGCGTGGCGGCGTCCGGCGACAAGAACGAGATGCTCGCTCTGAAACCCGATTGCATCGTTCACACCGCCATGACGGACGACCGCATCTTCGAGGGGATCGAAGACCTGATCTCCTTCCTCGAGGCAGGGATCGACGTGGTGTCGTCCGGTCCCGTGGTGTTGCAGTACCCACACGGGGTGCTCCCCGAAGAGCTGGTCGCGCGGATCACCAAGGCGGGCAAGGACAACGGGTCCACCCTGCACGTCAACGGCATCGACCCCGGATTCGCGAACGACGTTCTGCCGCTGGCGATGACCAGTCTCTCGCAGCGCATCGACGAAGTCCGGTGCTCCGAGATCGCCGACTACTCCACCTACTACCAGCCGGTTGTCATGCAGGACATCTTCGGATTCGGCAAACCCGTCGACGAGACACCGGCGCTGCTGCAGCCCGGAGTTCTGTCGTTGGCGTGGGGAAGCGTGGTCAGGCAGATCGCCGCCGGGCTCGGCGTGACGCTGGACGAACCGCTGGTGGAGAAGTACGAACGGGGAACGACCGAGGTGGACCTGGACATCGCGTCGTGCCGCATTGCGAAAGGTACCGCCGCAGCATTGCGATTCGAGGTGATCGGCACGGTGGACGGAGTGCCGAAGGTGGTTCTCGAGCACGTCACCCGTACGCACCGTGACCAGATGCCCGACTGGCCGCACCCTGTCGGCGGGGACGGTTCCTATCGGGTCGAGATCAAGGGTGAGCCGTCGATGACCGTCGACTTCTCGCACCACGGTGAGAACGGTGACCACAACGACTCCGGGATGATCACCACGGCCATGCGTCTGGTGAACTCGGTGCCCGCGGTTGTCGCCGCAGAACCGGGGATCGCCACCGCGCTGGATCTCCCGCTGGTGACGGGACGAGGGCTGGTGAGCTGACAGAAGGCTTCCGGCGCAGCGTAAGGTGAGTACCCGCGCAAGCGAAGGAGGGTCATGACCGCCAGTGAGGACTCCGTCGACGTCGACAGGTACTTCCAGCGGATCGGTTACGCCGGCGACCGTACTCCGACACTGCGTACACTCGATGCCATCATCGGCCGCCACGCCACCGCGATTCCGTTCGAGAATCTCGATCCGTTCATGTCGCGACCCAACAGAATCGACCTCGTCTCGCTGCAGCACAAGCTGATCGACTCCCGCCGCGGCGGCTACTGCTACGAGCAGAACCTGTTGCTGCGGTCCGTGCTGATGTCGCTTGGGTTCGACGTCACCGCCCTCGCCGCTCGTGTGCTCTGGGGCGCGGACGACTACGCGATCACGCAGCGCTCGCACATGCTGTTGGCGGTGACGCTCGAAGACGGGGCTCGTGTCGTCGACGTCGGATTCGGCGGTATGACGATGACGTCCTCGATCAGGTTCGAGTCCGACGTGGAGCAGTCCACCCCGCTCGAGCCGTTCCGGTTGACCACACTCGGGAACGACTTCGCGCTGCAGGCGAAACTCGATGGGGTGTGGCGCTCGATCTACCGGTTCGATCTCACCCCGCAGCATCCCGTCGATTACGAAGCGTCCAACTGGTATCTGTCGACGTGGCCGCACTCGCGGTTCGTCACCGGCCTGACCGTTGCCCGGCCGTCCTCGGACAGGCGGTACGCCCTCAACGGGTTACGTCTGACCGTTCATCATCTGGGCGGTCCGAGCGAACGTCGTCAGCTCGAGAGCGTGGAAGACCTTCGTCGGACGCTCGAGAACGACCTTCTCGTCGACACTTCCGGTATTCCGCTCGATCTCGTTTTCGATCGCGCCACCTGAGGCAGTTCGGTGGCGAAGAAGCGCAAGTCCGCGGTGGCCTCTGCCGGTCGCGGTGGCCCTGTGGCCGGGGTGTACGACATCGATACCGGCACTTGCGAACTGGTCGGCGATCCATACGCGCCGGGGAGTTGGGTCGTGAAGGTGAACGGTGTCGAGAGTTCGCACATCGACCCCGACGATCCCGAACGTCTCGACTTCGAATACATGAGATGGATTGCGCAACTTGTTCGTTCCCACTGGGAAGCGAGTTTCCGGCTACGCGCTCTACACCTCGGCGGTGGGGCGTGCTCACTGGCCCGACACCTGTGGGCGGGATACCCCGATGCCCGGCAGGTGGTGGTCGAACTGGACGGCAAACTCGCAGAGCTCGTTCGTGAATGGTTCGATCTGCCGCGAGCGCCGCTTCTGAGAATTCGGGTGGGAGAAGCGCGTGCGGTAACCGAAACCTTGACCGAGTCTTCACGCGATCTGATCATCCGTGACGTCTTCGCAGGCAACACCACACCTTCCGCACTGACGACGGTGGAGTTCACCGAGCATGTTCGCCGAGTGCTGGCGCCTGGCGGCATCTACGTGGTCAATTGCGGTGACACACGGGACCTTGTCGGAGCGAAACGTGAAGCGGCAACGATCGGCTCGCTGTTCGAACACTTGGCGATCATCGCCGATCCGGCAATGCTCAAGGGGCGACGGTACGGAAACATCGTGATCGCAGGGAGTGACGTTCCGATCGCCGACGACCCCGCCCTGGCCAGGAAGCTCCTGGGCGGCGGAGTGCCCGCCACGGTGTGGTGCGATGGCCGAGTCCGTCAGTTCGCCGGAACAGCAAAGGCTCTCACCGATCCGGTAGGTTAGCCGCCGCTATCAGCCGACTGGAACCGGAGCATCCTCGTCGTTTCGGATGTCGGTGTCGAGCTTCCGATTACGTCGAACACTCGAGACGAATGCGGCACCGATCAGAACCACCCCGACGAGTCCGGTGACGTTCTCGTTCACGTGGTAGCCGATCGAGACGAGCAAGATGACGGCGAGCGCTCCGATCGCCCAGTGCGCGCCGTGCTCGAGGTACACGTACTCGGACAGCGTGCCCTTCCGGACGAGGTACACGGTGAGGGACCGCACGAACATCGCACCGACGAAGCCGAGCCCCAGAGCGATGATGATCGGATCCGAGGTGATGGCGAACGCGCCGATGACTCCGTCGAACGAGAAGGACGCGTCCAGTACCTCCAGGTAGAGGAAGAGGAAGAAGCCTGCTTTGCCGGTCGCCTTCGCGAGGTCCGATGGGCCGGTCGACTCGTCCGAGGTGTTGAAGAGTTCACCCAACCCGTTCACCGAGATATACGTGATCATGCCGAGGACGCCGGAGATCATCACCGTGGACACCTTGTCCTCGGCTGCCACGAAGCCGGCGGTGAGGAGCAGTAGCCCACCTGCGACGACGACGGAGAGCTGATCGAGTCGACCGAGCTTGGCCAACGGCTTCTCGATCCAGGACAGCCAGGTGATCTCCCGTTCCTCGAGAACGAAGCCCAGGAACAGCATCAGCAGGAACATGCCGCCGAAAGCCGCGATCTGCGGGTGCGCGTCGGTCAACAGCGTCTCGTAGCTCGGATCGCCGTTGGGGAAGTGACTTGCCCCGGCCGCCGGCGGATTGAGCGCCAGATCCATGGCGGCGATCGGGCCCAGACCGGAAGCCAGCCACACGATGACGAGGGGGAATACCAACCGCATTCCGAATACTGCGATCACGATGCCGACGGTGAGGAAGATCTTCTGCCAGAACTCGCTCATCCGCTGGAGGACGGTCGCGTTGATGACGGCATTGTCGAACGACAGCGAGATCTCGAGGATCGCGAGAACGGCGACGAGGAGAACAGCTTGCGGGCCGCCGTACAGGGCCGCGACGATCAGGGCGACCAGCGTCACCACGAACGAGATACCGAATATTCGCAGAACCACGTGCCGCGGCCTTTCCGATGGAGAATTGTGCCCCGTGACGGTACAGCCCGGTGAGGGTGCTCAGTCCTCCGGCAGGGTGATGCCCAGTTCGCGTGTGCGCGCCGCCACAGCCTCGGGAAACAGATTCCGGAACAGGTAGAGGTCCTGTCCCAGTACCCAGCCGGGTGCCAATTGGGTGGCGTAGCGCTCGAAGTATCCCAGCTGCTTGCCGAACAGAACGAGCTCTTCCGGGCTGGTCACCCCCCACTGCTTACCCACCTGGATGAGTCCGACGATCAGGGTGCTGAGCTTCAGCTCGCCGAGGTCCTGGCCGAGGATCGGGGCGAGAACCGTCGCCACCTGCGCGCCGATCTCCTCGTCCGTGGCATCGATCTCTGTGACGTAGCCGAGCTTCCTGACCCCGCGAGCCACGCGCGAGAAATCGCCGTCGATGACGGTTGCGTAGAACATGTCCTTGATGATCTGTCGCCACTCGGCCGGTAGGACGCCCACGATGCCGAAATCGAGGAAGGAGATGCGTCCGTCGTCGAGTACCCACAGGTTGCCGGCGTGGACATCGCCGTGAAACGGCCCGTGCATCACCACCGATTCGATCCACACCTTCACTCCCCGGCGAATCAGCAGTCGATTGTGTTCGTCCTCGCCGGGCACCCACCGGTCCAGAGGGTCGCCGGACATCCGTTCCATGCAGATGACATGCGGACCGCAGTAGTCCCAGTACACCTCGGGTGTGGTGACGTGCTTGTTGTCGCCGAACGCCGAGATGTTGTCACGGAATCGGGTCTGCCTGTCCGCCTCCACCGCGCTGTTGAGTTCTGTCACCGTGGCGGCGTGCAGATCGCGAATGATGGCCGTTGCGTTGGCAATACGAAAGAACTCGAACGTCTCGAGGATTCCGGCACCCCAGTACGCGGCGCGGAGGTCAACGAGCATCCGTTCGGCGATGTGGGGCCGCTGCACCTTGATGACTGCGCGGCGGCCGTCCCGCAACGTACAGGCGTGGACCTGAGCGACCGACGCAGCCGCGAGGGGCCGATCTTCGAACTCGGTGAACAGGACGTCGATGGTGTGTCCGAGGTCCTCCTCGATTCGCGAACGCGCAACGGATGCCGGAAAGGGTGGAACGTCGTCGAGACATCGCAGGCACGCGTCGGCGAGTGGTCCGGGGAACACTCCGGAGGACGACGCCATCAACTGGCCCAACTTCACGAACGTCGGTCCGAGGATTTCGAAACCGTTCACGACACCTTCGCTGGCAGTGTCCACGAGGCGGCGTTCGCGCGCGAAGGGCCACTTCAGCAGGGACACGATCACGCACATCGTGAGTACCGCGACGATGATCGTGCTGCGCCAGAGTTCGGGCAGCCGGAATCGACCGAGCTCCGGCATGTCGACAACGAGCGCCGAAGCCGGTGGTCCCGCCGCATACGGGCCGACGGGATGTGGTGTGGAAGCGTGCACGGCCTTCTGTCCTGACTATCTGGTACTTCGCGTCACGCCATACTGCCAACAATTCCGGCGAGGGGGAACAGTCGATCGGCGTTGACGTGATCCAACCAGGTCAGAGGTTCAGAACCGTAGCCAGCTCACGTAGCACCGGAACCGGGTCGTCCGAGGCAGGCAGTATCTGAATGGCCACGTGATCGGCCCCGGCTCGCACATGCTCGTTCAACCGCGCCGCGACCTGCTGTGCGGTGCCGTGCGCGACCAGGTCGTCGATCAGGCGGTCACTACCACCGCCGGCGATCTCCGCCTCGGTGTAGCCGAGTCGCTTCAGATTGTTCACGTAGTTCTTCAGATGCAGGTAGGGGTTGTCGACGGCGTCCCGGCCGATACTCCGCGCCCGCGCGGCGTCGTCGTCGAGAACGACCTTCTGCTCGGGCGCCAGAAGTGCGCGTCCGAGGTGTTCACGGGCCTGACGGGTGTGTTCCGGTGTGGTCAGATACGGGTGGGCGCCCGCCGACCTCGCCGCCGAGAGTTCGAGAACCTTGGGCCCCAGCGCCGCGAGTACCCGCCGCTCAGCAGGCACCCCTCGTTCGTCCAGAACTTCCAGATACTCGACGAGGGCGCTGTACGGCTTGCTGTAGTCCAGCCCGGGTTGCTCGGGGTGGCCGACGCCGATACCGAGCAGGAAACGGCCGGGGTACTTCTGCTCGAACCGGTGATAGGTGTCCGCGATGTCGTGGGCGGTGGCAGTCCAGATGTTCACGATGCCCGTGGCCACGGTGATCGTCTCGGTGGCGTCCAGGACCTTCTCGACGGCTTCGAGGTCGGCCGGCGGCGAACCGCCGATCCAGATCGTTCCGTAGCCGAGTTCTTCGATGGATCTCGCGGCATCGGATTTCAGGAACCCGCCACGCCAGATTCCGAACTGTCCGAGGTCGGGGGTCGAGGTCGAATCGGTGTCTGCAGTCACAGGTGGTGCAACAGCGAGCGGGTCCGCCTGATTCCGCCTATAGCTGGTTCAGCCAGGACACGAAGAAGAATCCTCCGGGGTGCACGAGGTGTCGGTCACCGAGGAGTCGGTGAAACCACGGGCGCAGTGAGGTGCTACTGCACGGCCCTGCCATGGCCCAATCGGCTGCGGACAAGGACTCGGTGCTGGGCCGGGTGTGGTAGCGCACTGCAAAGCGCGTGAACCGATCGTGTGGGCGCGGCATGGGATGCTGGGCTGGTAGTCGTTCGGATCGAGTAGGGGAATCGTGAGAATGTGCGCTGATGTCAGGTGGCCGGAATACTGGCCGTTCGTGGCCCGCGAGATTGCAGGAGCGGTGCTGGCCGCGGTCACGGCCGTGCAGTCGGAGTCGGCGTCGCACGCAGACGAGGCGTTCGAGGAGCTCGAGGCGCTGCCGTTCGAGCAGGTGGTCTCGGTGCAGTCCGGGATCGTGCGGGAATTGCTCGAAATGGCTCATCCCGACGGTCTTGTGGGTGAGGACGTGCAGGAGGTGTTGCAGCGGTGTATTCGCTCCACCGCTGCGTGGTGTGCCCGCCTGGATGTACAGGTTCTCGTAGAAGTGCTTACCGGCGCGCTCGGAGTGGCCGACGTCGACGCGAATCCACAGGTTGCCGAACCGGGCGCCTATGTCGCCGCAGCGACCGTGGTGATCGTGGATCTGCTGCGGGCCGTCCGCGTCCCGGCCGTGGAAGTCATCCGAAGGTCGGTCGGGGAGATCGCCCGAGCGGAGACGATGGAGATTCCCTGAGAATTACCAGATGACGCCGTAGGTGGACGCGATCACGAAGCCGTGCTCGCTCGACTCGCAGGCGACGGCGCCCTGGTAGCCGACTCCGCATGTGTTGTTCTGCAGGGTGATCTTGTGGCCCTCCGGCAGCACTTTCTGTCCGCCGGGAACGGTGAAACCGGGTGCTTCCGCGTACCTGTAGTTCCCCGGCTCGAAAACGGCGGCGCGCACCTGGTTGGTGCCCTCCGGTGCATCAATCGGAACCGCGTCACAGCCGACGTGTCCGCTGTTGGTGTACATGCCACACATGCGGCCGTCTGGGATCTGGAAGAAGACGCTGCCGTAGTAGTTCATGTCGTCCACCAGGTACTCGGTCCAGTCGACGGGTGTGTACGCGTCGAGTCCGGTATCCGGCGGCTGTGCTCCGGCGACGCCGGAGGCGAGTGAGGCCGCGAGTGTCGCGCCACCGATCACTGCCAGGACCTTGCTCATCGCCGTGATTCGGGGTGCTTTCGAGCTGGGGGTCATGACTGGCTCCTCATGCTTCGCGGACGTGCGTGTGCACGATGTGTCGTCGGAACCGTCGAATCCGTTAGCACCGCAACGTAAATTGCTGTTCAGGGATGCTCAGAGAAACTGCTTCTGCACGAATCCGGCGACGAGTACGGCGGTGCCGCCCAACTCGCCGATGATCAGCGCGAACATGAACGCCGTGGTGCCCCGGACCGGCTTCACGAACTGGTTGTCGGTGTCGGCGAGAAATCCGTGCACGACGTAGCTCGCGATGGCACCGACGAAGAAGGCGACGACGATCAGGCCGGCCGTCAGGTCCACCGCGACCGGCCAGCCACTGAACTGCGCGAGAGCTGCGAGGACCAGCGTTGCGAACGAGTACATGAGCGCTGCGCGGTGGGCGATGTCGACGTACGGGTGCGCGAGACCGCTGTCGGATACCGACATCTGGCGGTACTTCCACGTCCCCAGTGCCATGCCCCAGAGCAAGATGAGTCCCGACAGTAGGACCAGGACCTTCGTATCCAGGGCAAGGCTCACGAGACCATTCGATCACACGCGTGTCGGCGATCAGTCGGGCAGATCCGCGGCGCCCGGCCGGATGCCCGCAAGGTAGATCGCCACCAGTCTCCTCGTGAAGTTCGGGTGGGGGGCTTCTGCGAACGGCACTAGAGGTCGCGTGATGGTGGCGAGCGCCAGGACGATCTCGAGTGGGTCGAGGTCTTCTCGGACCAGACCGCTGTGCTGCGCACGGAAGACCAGTTCGCTCACCGACGTCTTGGTCTCTTCGCGAACGTCGAGAACGTGCGGTGGAAGTTCGTCGAGGCTCGACCTGATGATCGCCGGAACCAGTGCGCCCATACGTAGTTCGACGACCGAGTCGATGTACTGCGTCCAGGCAGTGGTGGGATCGGCGTCGAATCGGGCGAGTGCATCGCGCGCGAGGGCGCCGACCTCGCTCAGCGTGGTCTCCGCGACTGCGTGAGCCAACTCTTCCCGTGAAGGGAAGTTGCGGTAGAGCGTCGCGATCCCGACGTCGGCGCGTGCGGCGATCGCATCGAGCGGCGCGTCGTGTCCACGTTCGACGAACACGTCGCGTGCTGCGTGGATCAGCGTGTCGCGGCGTCGGCGGGCGTCTGCGCGCATGACCTCACCTCCTGTATCCCCGAAACCTGCTGGATTTCCGAACTGGATTGACACCCGAGCATAACCGGAGGATTATCTTCCACATACAAGTGGAGGAAATTGCTCCGCTTGCGGGAAAGCTTGGAGAGGTAGAGATGACGACGACCGTCAATAAGGTCCCAGTCGATCAGGACACGCGCAAGGGTCCACCGGACAACGTCAAGCTGATTGCCGTGGTTCTGGGGCTCACCGTGGTCATTTCCTTGATGCTGCTCGCCTTCGTGCTGCCGAGTATCAACAGCGGACCGCACGAGCTGAAGTTCGGTGTGGCAGGTCCGGGTCCTGCCGTGGAACAGATCGAGAACGGACTCACCGCGGCGCAACCCGACGCGTTCGACGTCCAGTCGTACGACGACGAAGCCGCCGTGCGGACGGCCATCGAACATCGTGACATCGTCGGCGGCATCGTCGTCACCGAGCAGGGGCCGACCATGCTCACCGCGTCGGCCGGCGGGCAGCAGATCGCCCAGGTGCTGACCGGGGTCGCCACCGGCCTCGGCCAACAGACGGGTGCGCCGGTGCCGGTCGAAGACGTGGTTCCGCTACCCGAAGGGGATCCGGCCGGAGTCGGTTTGGGGATGCTCGCATTCCCGCTCGTGTTCGGCGGAATGGTTCCTGCCATCGCCCTGGTTTCGCTGTTCCCGCGCAGCCTTTCTCGGCGCATCGTCGGAGCCGTGTCCTTTGCCGTTCTCGCCGGCCTCGTCGTGGCAGCGATCATGCAGTTCGGCATCGGCAGCTTCGACGACAACTACCTCATGGCGGCCGGCGGTGTCGCGATAGGCATCGCCGCAATTTCACTGACGATTCTGGGGCTCGAGTCACTGCTCGGATACGCCGGGCTCGGAATCGGTGCCGTGACGATGATGTTCATCGCAAACCCGTTGTCGGGCATGGCTACAACGTCGGCATGGCTGCCCTCGGGTTGGGGCGCGCTCGGCCAGCTGTTGCCGCCCGGCGCGGCAGGTACTGCCATCCGTTCGATCGTGTACTTCGACGGTCATGGGGCCGGTCATTCGCTTGTGGTGCTCGCGACGTGGATCGTGGTCGGCGTGGGGTTGTGTGTCGTTGCGGCGATGCGCAACCGGTCCGAACCGAGTGGGGCCCGTTCCTGAGCGGCAGGCGCATCGGGTGCGTCTCGTGCTTGGATGGGGTTCATGTCCACATCCGCGAGTCGACGTCCTCGGCCAGTTCTCGTTCGTCGCGGACTTGCCTGGGCGGCGATCGGCGCCAGTGCCGACGGTGATCGTTCTCGGATCGAAAGTTGTTGACGGAGAGTCGAAATCCTTTCTGAAGGGTCGTCTCGATGTGGCAGCAGCCGAACTGGTGGATGACGGCCGCGCGAAAGCAGTTCTGGTGTCGGGCAACGGCGTCAGCGATACGGGCGACGAAGCGGCGGTCATGACCGACTACCTCGCCGGCAAGGGTGTGGACCGGCGCACGATCATCGAGGACGGGTACGGGTAGGACACCTACGACACCTGCGCCCGCGCCGTGCATACCTACGGCGTGACGCACGCGTTGTTCGTTACCTAGGGGCTACACGTTGCACGTGCCGTGGCGCTGTGCCGCGATGGACCCTGTACGACCTGTTCTCGAACAGAGATCCGGCAGTCGTGTCTCCGCGCGAGAACTCGGTGACAGCGTTGCTCGGCGAGTAGCGTCTTCGGCGTGTCGACAGAACCGTCCACCGGATCTCGGCGCGAGCCCACCTCGCGCGATCTTCGACGCTGGCGTCGCTATCTCGCGAACGAGCGGGCCGAGGCTGCCGTCTACCGCGACTTGGCGCAGCGCCGGCGAGGAGAGGAGCGCGAGATCCTCCTCGCGTTGGCGGAGGCGGAGGGGCGTCACGAGTCGCATTGGCTCGATCTGCTCGGCGACCAGGTGGGCAAACCGCTCCGTAGCGATGTTCGGACTCGGTTGCTGGGAGTACTGGCCCGTCGTTTCGGATCCGTGTTCGTGCTGGCACTGGCTCAACGTGCCGAGACACGCTCGCCGTACTCGACGGACGAGGACGCGACCGCGGCGATGGCAGCGGACGAGCAGATACACGAAGAAGTGGTCCGCGGTCTTGCCGCGCGGGGGAGAAACCGGTTGTCCGGCAACTTCAGGGCCGCGGTGTTCGGGGCGAACGACGGCCTCGTCAGCAATCTCGCCCTGGTGCTCGGAATCAGCGGCAGCGGGGTTTCTCAACACATCGTCCTCGTCACCGGTCTCGCCGGCCTGCTGGCGGGTGCCCTGTCGATGGGCGCCGGCGAATACGTGTCGGTGCGTTCGCAACGGGAACTGTTGGAGGCGTCGGTCCCGGCGGAGTCTGCGCGTGAGGCGGTTCCGCTGCTGGACGTGGACGCGAACGAACTCGCGCTCGTCTACCGGGCGCGAGGAATGTCGGAAGAGACTGCCGAGGCGCGTGCTGCAGAAGTGTTGCGGATCGGTGTCGAGCCCAAGCGGAGCACTCCGGCCACCGAAGACGGCCCCGCGGACGAACACGAGTCGGTCGGGACGGGTCTGGGTGCCGCGACGGCAAGCTTCTTCTTCTTTGCTTCCGGCGCGATCGTTCCGGTGCTTCCCTACCTTTTCGGCCTGTCCGGGTGGACAGCATTGCTGGTAGCTGCGGTTCTGGTCGGGATCGCACTGCTCGGAACGGGTGCGGTGACGGGCCTGTTGTCCGGTGGTCCTCCGTTCCGGCGGGCACTGCGGCAGTTGGCCATCGGGTACGGCGCGGCCGCTGCGACCTACCTGCTCGGCATGCTGTTCGGTACCGGCGGAGCCGGCTGACCGGTTACTGCCCAGTAATCCTGTGGCACTACCGACTGGGCGGTCGGTTCGGTGTTAACCTCCCTCGTGAAATGCCGCTCGGGACGAGTGGCCAGGGAACGACTCGGCTGAGGTATCGATGTCTCGAAGGCTGCTCGCAACTGCCGCTGCTCTCACGTTCGGATCGGCGACGATCGTGTACTCCAACACATCCGAGGCCGTCGCCCAGCCGAGTCAGCCACCGAACATCGGTCCGTGCGCGTCGGAGGTGTCGAACGAGGTCGGCTCGATCATCCCCGAGGAGTTGGACCTTCCGGTTCCCTATCCCGCGATCACCACGGTGCCGTATCCGGCACCCGAGCCCGCGCAGCCGCGTGTTCCTCAGCAGGAGCTTCCCACGGACCCCTGCATGGATCCGTGCCCGGACCTGACGGACGACGACGAGCGGCCGGACAACCTGTCCAGCGCCGTCGACATCCCGCGTTTGGGGCTGAAGTTCAATCCCTTCTACTTCGGGATTCCCGTACCGGGTGAGGGGGATCCCGTGCCGCCTCCACCGCCGGAGGCGCACCCGGCGACCGAACCGGATTCGGTCAGCCCAAAGCCGCCCACCCCGCGTATCGGCGAGGTCACCCGGGTGGCCAAGCAGACCGGTGCGGGTTCGGTGACGCGTTCGGACAAGCGCTGGCAGGTGTACGGCACCGACCTCGGAATCACCTGGGAGACAAAGCCCGGTCAGGTCGCGATGGCCTTCGGTGACACCGTGGGCAAGGGGTTCCACCCGCCGGGCGGTCAGGGCGGTGACTGGCGGAGCAATGTTCTCGCCTTCAGTAGCGACCGTGACCTCTCGGACGGTGCCAGCTTCGACAGCATGGTGCAGGACAGCCGCTGCCACGCCGCGGAGGTTCTGAGCAGCCGCAAGCTCGACAACGTCGAGATCACCACAATTCCGACGTCCGGATTCGCCATCGGCGACCGTCAGTACATGAGCTACATGTCGATCCGTACCTGGAACAGCATCCCGGCCACCTGGTGGACCAATCACGGCGGCATCGCGTACTCGGACGACGGTGGATCCACCTGGACGAAGGCCCCGCACGCCAAGTGGGAGAACATCTTCGGTCTTGCCAAGTTTCAGGTGGCTTCGATGGTCCCGGCCGGAGACTTCGTCTACATGTTCGGCACACCCAATACCCGTCTCGGCGCGGTGGGCGTGGCCCGCGTCCCCAAGGACGACGTGCTGAACAAGTCGGCGTACCAGTACTGGCAGAACGGCTCGTGGACGCCGGTCGGCGGTGCTTCCGAGGCGTCGACGATCGTGAACGGCCCTGCAGGGGAACTGTCGGTTCGATTCAACGAGAAGACCGGCAAGTGGCAGATGGCGTACCTGGACACCGCGAAGCTCGGAATCGTTCTCCGCGAGTCCGATTCGCCGCAAGGGCTGTGGTCGGACAGCGCCCGGATGGTGGAAGTGAAGGACTACCCGGAGCTGTACGGCGGCTTCATCCACCCGTGGTCGACCGACGACGATCTGTACTTCAACATCTCGACGTGGTCCGACTACAACGTGTTCATGATGCACGCGAAGGTGGAATGACCGGGTCGGTGCGGCCGTCGTTGCGAGAAGTAGAGGATTCATGGGACGCGTAGCGGGCAAGGTCGCATTCATCACAGGCGCAGGGCAGGGACGTGCACACGCACTCGCGCTTGCTGCCGAGGGTGCGAACATCATCGGGGTCGACCTCGACTCCGACTATTAGCCGGACTTGATGAACTACAAGCCCGCCAATCCCGATCTGCTCGCCGAAACCAAGCAGCTGTTCGAGGGTGTGGGCGGCAAGATGGTCACAGCGGTGGCCGAGGTGTGGGCGGCAAGATGGTCACAGCGGTGGCCGATGTCCGTAAGCGCGACGAGGTTCAGGCGGCCGTCGACAAGGGAATCTCCGAGCTCGGTGAGATCGACATCGTGATCGGTAACACCGGTGTCGGCAACCTTCCCGAAGTCACCGTTCGACGTGTCCGAGGAAGAGTACGACTTCATCATGGACACGAACGCGCGCGGTTGCTGGAACACCATCCAATGCACCGCTCCGCGCATGATCGAGAACAAGCGTGGCGGATCGATCGTTCTCACCAGTTCGGCTGCCGGCTTGCGTGGACACGTTCCCTACGCCCACTACGTCGCGGCCAAGCATGCCGTCGTCGGCCTCATGCGCTCGTTCTCCAACGAACTGGCTCGTCGCGGGATCCACGTCAACACCGTTCACCCGACCGGTGTGGCCTCTCCTGGTATGAGTTCGGACACCAACAATGCCCGAGGAGATCGCGAAAGCCGTCCTGTTCCTCGCGTCCGACGATGCCCGGAGTCCTATGTAGCCGACTCCGCCGGAACGAGGTTCTGCAGTGGTGTGACCGGCAGTCCGCCCGGGTACGGCGCGGTCACTCCCGCGTCGGAGAATGCGATGCGGATGCGGCGACGAAGTTCGCGCTCGGTTGCCCACTGCATGTTCGCGCGGGTTGCCACCGTCATGCGAAGTGTCCACGAATCGGCGTCCATCGCGTTGACGCCCTGAAGTTCCGGTGCGGAGAGCACGTTGGATTTCATCGGCTCCTCCGCCACCGCGGCGCGAGCGGCGTCGAGCGCCACTCGGCAAGCCACGTCCATGTCGGATTCGTAGGAAATCGGGAACTCCAGGAAGGCGACACCGAAGTCCTGGCTGTAGTTGCCGACTCGCAAGATCTCGCCGTTGCGGCAGTACCAGATGGTTCCGTGCAGGTCGCGCACCGAGGTCACACGCAGGCCGACGTGCTCGACCGTGCCGGAGGCTTCGCCGAGATCCACCCAGTCGCCTACGCCGTACTGGTTCTCGAACAGCATGAACAAACCGGACAGGAAGTCCTTCACCAGCGCTTGGGCGCCGAAGCCCAATGCGACGCCGATGATGCCGGCGGAGGCGATGAACGGCGCCACATTGACCCCGAGGAGGCCGAGCGACTGCAGAATCACCCAGATCAGCACGAGGAACGACACCAGGGACTTGAGAACGGAGCCGATGGTGGCCATCCGCTGCGCACGCCGCTCGTCGCGCTGCTGTTCCGCGCGCAGTTCTTCGGCACTGCGTTTGCGTGCCGCCTTCTTCAAGATCGCGGCGGTCAGTCCGCTGCCCTCGTCGACGCGGAGTGAGGTTCGGTCGCCGTTGCTGGACTCGGCAGCATACTCGGCGGCCGCGCGCTCGGCAGCTTTGTTCTCCCGCCAACGCGCGAAGCGTGAGGGCGTACCTTCGCCGCTCTGGCGTCGAGTGAGCCGATCGATCGCCCGGTGCAGTACGAATCGCACCACCAAAGCGAGCGCGATGTAGATCGCGATGCTCACGGGCTTGTCGATGAGCCACTCCTGGCCAGTGTCCGTCAGTCGGAAAGCTAGTTGTTCATCCACGGCCACGAGGCTACTGATCAAGATTTGGTCACGAAACCCTCGTGACAACCATCACCGCGCTCGTGCTGGGCATGGCTGTATCGGGTTCTGTTGCGATTGATAGTGATGTCTAGGACACGCACTAGATCACCGCATAGATCCCGATTCTCATTGTTACCTTCGAGCGCATGGATCCCGTCCGCAACCCATACGCTCCAGGTGCAGGCCAGCGTCCGCCCGAGCTGGCCGGCAGGACCAAACAGATCGACGCATTCGACGTGGTGCTCGAGCGCATCGCCCGAGGGCGACCCGAACGCAGCGTCGTTCTGACCGGCTTGCGCGGTGTGGGCAAGACCGTGTTGCTCAACCAGTTGAGATCCGCGGCGATTTCGCGCGGGTGGGGGACGGGCAAGATCGAGGCACGTCCCGACCAGGATCTTCGGCGGCCGCTGTCTTCCGCCCTCCACATGGCGGTGCGGGAGATTGCTCCCGCCCACCGCGATCCAGAACGGGTCGAGGAATTTCTCGGCGTTCTCAAATCGTTCGCGTTGCGGGCCACCGCGGACAAGGGGATGCGTGAACGTTGGCAGCCGGGTATCGACGCTCCCGCAAAGAAGGGACGGGCCGATTCGGGGGACATCGAGATCGATCTGGTCGAACTGCTTCTCGACGCCTCCTCGCTGGCCAGGGATGTCGGTGTCGGCATCGCTGTGTTCATCGACGAGATGCAAGACCTCGGGCCCGCCGACGTGTCGGCCATCTGCGGCGCCTGCCACGAGTTGAGTCAGGACGCCGCCCCGCTCATCGTCGTCGGTGCGGGTCTGCCGCACCTTCCCGCCGTGCTGTCCGCATCCAAGAGTTACTCCGAAAGGTTGTTCAGTTATCACCGCATCGATCGGCTCGAACGCGAGGCCGCGGACCGTGCTCTGATCGCTCCGGCGGAACGAGAAGAGGTCAAGTTCACCGAAGAGGCTCTCGACGCCCTGTACACGGCTGCCGACGGTTATCCGTATTTCGTGCAGGCCTACGGCAAGGCGACTTGGGATGTGGCGGCCATCAGTCCGATAACCGCGGAGGACGTCAGGGTCGGAGCGCCGACTGCGGAAGAGGAGTTGGCGGTCGGCTTCTTCGGCTCCCGCTACGAGCGGGCCACTCCGGCAGAGCGTGAGTACATGCGGGCCATGGCCGACCTGTCAGGAGACGACGGGCCGGTGGCCACGTCGTCGATCGCGACCGAACTCGGCCGCAAGCCGGCTTCGTTGTCGCCGGCTCGCGACGGTCTGATCAAGAAGGGGCTCATCTACTCGGCCGAGCGTGGATCGATCGGATTCACCGTCCCGCATTTCGGTCGCTACCTGCGTAGTCAGCACGACTAGGCGAATCTACCGAAATCTAGAGTCCTGGCTAGATTCTGGAAGATTGAGTAATGCTCCGTGTCGGCGCATGCTGGGGTACGGCCCCAGCCGGGCTGTGAGGCGCTCCCTGTAGGCGCGTGTTTCCACAGAATCGAGGATCGGCCATGTCGGACACGGTTGCCCACCAGCTCATCGAATCGCACCTTCTTTCCGGGCGAATGGAACCGGGCGAAGAGATCGCGATCAGGATCGACCAGACGCTCACGCAGGACGCCACGGGCACCCTGGTGATGCAAGAACTCGAGGCGTTGAATCTCGATCGGATCAAAACCGAGCTGAGCGTCCAGTACGTCGATCACAACCTACTGCAGACGGACGAGAAGAACGCCGAAGACCACGAGTTTCTCCGCACCGCTGCGCAGCGCTACGGCCTGTGGTTCTCGAAGCCGGGCAACGGAGTGTCACACCCGACTCACATGCAGCGCTTCGGGATTCCGGGCAGGACGATGGTGGGTTCCGACTCCCACACTCCGGCGTCGGGTGCACTCGGCATGTTGGCGATCGGTGTCGGCGGGCTCGAAGTTGCCATGGCGATCGCCGGTCAACCGTTGAACCTGCGGATGCCACAAATATGGGGAGTCGAGCTCACCGGTCAACTGCCCGAATGGTGTTCGGCGAAGGATGTGATTCTCGAACTCTTGCGCAGACACGGCGTCAAGGGTGGTCTCGATCGAATCGTCGAGTACCACGGGCCGGGGCTCGACACATTGACGGCGATGGATCGGCACGTCATCGCGAACATGGGTGCCGAGCTGGGCGCGACGACATCTGTGTTCCCAGCCGATTCGGCCGTACGCGAGTTCCTCGAATTCGAGGGACGCGGTGACGACTACGTCGAACTGCTGGCCGGCGAGAACGCCGCTTACGACGTGGACGAATCCATCGATCTCTCGAAGATCGAGCCTCTCGTCGCCAAGCCTTCCTCGCCTGGAAACGTGGTCCCGGTTCGGGAGGTTGCCGGTGAGAGCATCAGTCAGGTGGTCATTGGATCCTCCGCGAATCCCGGCCTGCGTGACTTCGCGATCGCTGCAGCAATGGTGAGTGGCCGACAGACCGTCCCGAGCGTGAGTTTCGACGTCAACCCGACCTCACGAGAAATCTTCTCGGATCTGACCAGGATGGGTGCGACCGTGGAACTGATCACCGCGGGTGCGCGCATCCATCAGGCCGGATGTATGGGCTGCATCGGGATGGGTCAGGCTCCGGCCGCCGGCCGAAACTCGTTACGGACCATGCCCCGTAACTTTCCGGGGCGTTCCGGCACCAAGGAGGATTCGGTCTGGCTGTGCTCGCCGGAGACTGCTGCGGCGTCCGCGTTGACCGGTGTCGTCACCGATCCACGAGACTGGGCCGAGAACGTCGGGATGGATTACCCCAGTCTCGATCTTCCCGAAATGGCTTCTGTGAACACGGCGATGCTCGTCGCCCCGCTGCCCGAGGTGGAAGCGCGATCGGTGGAACTGGTGAAGGGGCCGAACATCTCGTCGCTTCCCGATTTTCCGGAGTTGCCCGATCGAATGCAGGCGCCGGTATTGCTGAAGGTGGGCGACAACATCTCCACGGACGAGATCTCACCGGCGGGCGCACGAGCATTGCCGTTCCGATCGAACATTTCCAAGCTGGCACAGTTCACGTTCACGCAGGTGGACGAGACGTACCCCGCACGCGCAGAGGAAATATCCGGTACCACAGGGCATTTCGTCGTCGGTGGTGACAATTACGGTCAGGGTTCGTCCCGTGAGCACGCTGCGATCACCCCGCGCTACCTCGGCCTACGTGCAGTGATCGCCAAGTCGTTCGCTCGGATTCACTGGCAGAATCTGGCGAACTTCGGGGTGCTCGCACTCGAGTTCGAGAATCCCGACGACTTCGAGCAGGTGGAGCAGGGCGACACCCTGGTACTCGATGGAGTTCGAGAAGCAGTTCGTTCGGGGAACCGCCTCACCCTCGTCGACTCCACGCGAGACGTCGAGATTCCGCTGGTGCACCGGCTGTCCGCTCGACAGGTGGACGACGTTCTGGCTGGTGGGCTGATTCCTCAATTGGCACGACGGCAGTGACACCCCGACCACGCCGTACACTCGGCGCGGATGAACGAGACCAGTGTTGCCGCAGACGATGTCCAGTCGACTTGGGAGCGGATGGCCGCGATCAGCCCCGCGCCCAGTGCTGCAACGGTGTGGATCGCGACGCTGGCGGCCCTCGTCGTCGTTCTCGAGCCCCACGTGTGGCGGGTTGCTCGCAATGTCGTGACCATCGTCCACGAGGGCGCACACCTTCTGGTGGCCTTCCTGGTGGGCAGGCGTCTGCAGAGTGTGCGCTTGCACTCGGACACATCGGGGGTCGCGGTCTCCTCCGGTAAGCCCACCGGACTCGGCGTGGTCCTGATGACGTTCGCCGGTTACGTCGGACCGGCGATACTCGGGTTGGGCGCCGCCTGGGTCCTGGGGACGGGTCACGCGGTTGCCGTCCTGTGGATCGGGGTCGTCTCGATTGCGCTGATGCTGCTTTTCGTTCGCAACCTGTACGGCTTGCTGTCCCTGACTGCGGTGGGTGCGCTGCTGTTCGTTCTGGTGTGGTTCGGGACGCAGGAGCAGCAGGTGTTCGCGGCGTACTTCGTCACCCTGTTCATGCTGATCGCGGCGCCGAAGCCGGTCCTCGAACTGCAGCGGGCGAGGATGCGGCGGCGGGCGCCGGATTCCGACGCCGACCAACTCGCCAGACTCACTCGAGTCCCGGCTCTCTTCTGGGTTGCGCTGGCGTTCGCGGTGACGGCCGTCTGTCTGGTACTCGGTGGCTGGTGGATCGTGGAACCTGCGTTCGTCAGGCATTTCTAACTATTTCTAGAACTGACACTAGAAACATGTAGAAGTTCCTGTCTTTCGTGTACCCGCAGTTCAGACCGCCTCGTCCTCGCCGCCGGCCGACACCTTCCGTAGCCCGCGGTATGCACCCTCCGCGGTCTGCCGGCCGGCCACCACTGCCTCGACCTCAGCCGCGATCGGCATGTCCACCCCATGGTCGCGAGCCAACTCCATCACTGTCGGTGCCGTCTTCACGCCCTCCGCCACCTGCCCGAGTTCGGCGACGGCCTCGTCGACCGACAGCCCACGTGCGAGCGCTTCGCCAACTCGCCGGTTGCGCGAGCTGGGGCTGGTGCACGTCGCGATCAGATCTCCCATGCCTGTGAGTCCTGCGAAGGTCCGAGGATTCGCGCCCATCGCTTCACCGAGACGGGTCATCTCGGCCAGCCCGCGCGCCAACACCATTGCGCGCGTGTTGTCTCCGACGCCGAGCCCGTCCGCCATGCCCGAAGCGATGGCGACGATGTTCTTGAGGATCCCACCCAGTTCACAGCCGAGAACGTCGGTGTTGCGATATACCCGGAAAACAGGGGAAGCGAACAGCGGTTGCAGTGCCGAGGCCACGCGGTCGTCCTGAGTGGCCACGACGGATGCGGCGGCCAGCCCGTCCGCAATCTCTCGCGCGATGTTGGGTCCGGCCAGCAGGCCGACGGGATGGCCGGGCAGGCACTCCGCGATGACCTCGGTCGGGCGCGCTCGCGTACCCGGTTCGAGCCCTTTCGACAACGAGAGAACGGGCACCCAGGCCCGTACTTCGTTACTGATCTCGCCGAGGGTGGCTCGCACCGCGTGGGAGGGCACTCCCACGACGAGCACGTCCGCTTCGCGTGCCGCCTCGATCAGATCGGAAGTCGCGCGCATGGATTCGGGTAACGGGCGATCACCCAGATACTTCGAGTTGCGGCGCTGGGTGTTGATCTCGTCCCTGGTGTCCGAGGAGCGGGCCCACAGAAGCGTGGGCGTGTTCCGGGCCGCGAGGCCGGCAACAGTAGTACCCCAGGAGCCCGCGCCGAGTACCACGAGCTGAACCGGCCGGGACATCACCGATCACCTTTGCTGCCGTGAGTCTGTCGCGAAGTCATGTTCCGACTCTGGCACTGATCGAGGCTGTCCGGGGTCGAAACGGGCAGGTGAAATTTGCCGATTCACCAGCGATATCCGAGTAGCCCGAGAAAGTACTCGAGCCAATCGGGGAGTCCGGGATCTACGAACACGACGACACCTCCTTGGTGACCGGGCGGAAGCGCTGTCCTCACGCCCCGACAACGGTCGATGTCATAGTGTCCAACAGGCAGGTCTCCGGTGGCGAGTATCTCGCCCAAAGACGAGTGGAGGAAGTTGCACGATGCGTTCCCATGATTCGGTGGTGTGGCACTGGAACGTCAGCTTGCGTGCGCGGGCGATCTTTCGATTTGTCCGACTGCTTGTGAAGCCACTGTTCACCTTGTGGCCGTTGACCGACAAAGGCATCGAGTTGCTGGCGTGGCTCGACCGGATCGTCGGCCGACTTCCCGTTCCCAAGGGACTCGACGTCGAGAAGTTCACCCTGGGTGGGGTGCCGAGCGAGCGGATCACCCACACGCACGTCGCGGACGGTTCCCTTGCGGGGGCCACGGTGCTCTACCTGCACGGCGGCGGCTTCGTGTTCTGTGGGTTGGCCACGCACCGTCCGATGTGCGGGCTTCTGGCAGCTCAGACAGGTGTGCCGGTCGTCTCCGTCGCCTACCGGCAGCTGCCGGAAGGGCCGATCGGGGTTTCGCTGTCGGATGCCCTCTCGGCGTACGAAGAGTTGCTGGAGACGTGTGAGGACCCCGCGAAGATCATCGTCGCCGGTGATTCGGCCGGTGGCTACCTGGCGATGAAGGTCGCGGAGATCGCGGCGCTCACCGATCTGACCCCTCCGGCCGCGGTGATCGGCTTCTCGCCGCTGCTCAACCTCGATATGGAGGACCATGATCCCGATTTCATGAAGCTGGATGCGTACCTGCCGATGTCGCAGGTCGCGAAGCTGAAGGATCGTTGGCTCGAAGGTTCCGACTCGATCGTCGGCGCTCAGTCGCCGGTGCGAGCCGACCCCAAGCTCTTCCCGCCGGTGTTCTTCTCTGCCGCCGAATACGAGATCATGCGCCCGGACGTGGAGATCACCACCGAGAATTTCGACCGCGTGGGGCAGCCGATCGAGACACACATCTGGAGCGGGCAGATTCATGCGTTCCCGGTGATCGGAAAGTCGCTGCGCGAGAGTCGCGAGATCATCCGAGCGGCAGTTGCCTTCGCGGAGCGTTCACTCGCCACTCAGGTGCGCCGTTCGGCCTGACCCCGAACACGGCGAGTGCCCCGCACGTTGAAGAGTGTGCGGGGCACTCGTATGTGAAGGTGCAGGATTCAGGGCCTGCGAACCAGCGGAGATGCCGTGATGGCCAGCCCGACGAGTGCCACTCCCGTGACGAGTGCGAGCCCGGGATGGAACTGGTGGAATCCGGTGGTGATTGCCCCTTCTGCGGAATGCGAACCGGCGGTCACCAGCGCAGTCGTCAGTGCGAGCACCAGCGCGGCACCCACCTGCGCGGACGTCTGCACCAGCCCGGATGCGAGACCCTGTTCCGAGTCGTCGACGCCCGACGTCGCCTGGGCCATGATCGAGGTGAATCCCAGGGCGAACCCGACACCGAGCAGGATCACGCTCGGCAGAATCGCGGTCGTGTACGAGGGCGTGTCACTGCCGACGAACAGGAACCACAGGTAGCCGACGCTCAGTGAGCTGAGTGCAGCGATGATTACCCGCGACGTGCCGTAGCGGTCGATGAGCCTGCCGACGAAGGGTGAGCCGATCGCGACGATCAGGCCCGCCGGCAGTAGCGCCATGGCCATCTTCAGCGGCGACCAGCCGAGTACGGACTGCAGGAAGATCGTCATCATGAACTGGAAGCTCAGGTAGCTGCCGAACAGCGCCACGATGCTGAGGTTGGCGCGGACGATCGATCCGACGCGAAGCAGCCCTAGGCGGACGAGCGGATGGGCAATCCGCTGCTCGGTCACGAAGAAGGCGACGAGCAGCGCAGCGGCCACCACGAACGACAACAGCGTCAGCGGATCGGTCCACCCGCGCGCGGGTGCGGAGACCACTGTGTAGACCGTCAGCATCATGCCGCCGACGAGGGTGACTGCGCCGACCAGATCGTGTCCACCCGAGTCGGCAGGGCGGTCGCGAGGCACGAGCAGTGCACCGGCCACGAGCGCGAGGACCGCGAAAGGCACCGGCAT
Organism: Rhodococcus sp. NPDC058521; assembly: GCF_042719695.1. Lineage (NCBI taxonomy): Bacteria > Bacillati > Actinomycetota > Actinomycetes > Mycobacteriales > Nocardiaceae > Rhodococcus > Rhodococcus sp. NPDC058521. Next base: position 256,725 of record NZ_JBHXNL010000002.1, on the reverse strand, counting down.
CAGGAAGGTCCAACGCCACCCTGCGCTGGTAAGCAGGCCGCCCAGGATCAGGCCGGACGAGTAGCCGCTCGCTCCGAACACCGAGAAGATCGACAGTGCGCGGTTACGAGCAGGGCCTTCCTTGAACGTTGTCGTGAGGATCGACATCGCCGTGGGAGCTGTGAAGGCTGCCGCGAGACCCTTCACGAAGCGGCTGACGATGAGCAGGGTGCCGTTGTCGACCAGGCCGCCGACAAGTGAGGCGATCGCGAACACGCTGAGGGCGATGAGGAAGACCCGGCGACGGCCCAGAAGGTCGGCCGTGCGTCCTCCGAGCAGCAGCAGGCCGCCGAAGCCGAGGACGTATCCGTTGATGATCCATTGCAGCGAGGTCGTGGACAGGTCGAGTTCGGAGCCGATGGAGGGGAGTGCGACTCCGACCATCGATACGTCGAGCCCGTCCAGGAACATCACGAGGCAGAGCACGGCCAGAAGCCCCCAGAGTCGGGGCGTCCAGACCTGATCGGTTTGTGGGCTGGTGATTTCCGGCGTGGTTGCGCGCTTCGCAGCGCTCTCACTGATAGTCACAGGGAGAATGTAAGTGCATATGCAATCATTACGCAAGCATTAATTCCGTTTGCATTTAATTCACTTGCACGTATCGCGGAACGGCACTAGGGTGCGGGTCATGAGCTCAGAGGCGGAACTTCGCGCTGATTGGCGGGCGTTGTTGGTCCGCTACAACACCGTCGCGTGTGAGCTGGATCGTGAGATGCAACACGCGCACGGCCTGAGCATGAGCGACTTCGAAGCCCTCGATCGTCTGATCGACGCGACGTGTGAGCGCGCCCGGATGCAGGACCTGGCCTCCGAGATGTACTTGAGCCCCAGCGCGCTGTCACGCACCGTCGCGCGGCTCGAGAAGGCAGGTCTTGTGGAGCGCGCAATGTGCCAGGTAGACCGGCGTGGTGTGTTCGTCGACGTGACCGAACGGGGGCGCGCAGTTCACGCGGAGGCGAAGATGGTTCAGGCTGCGGTCCTCGCCGAGCACCTGGCTCCCGCGTCCGCTTCGGTCGGCTGAACGCTCACCCGTCGATACGGGGACGCAGCCAGCCGACGAGATCGTCGAGGACCTGTTGCTGCTCCGGTTCGTTGAAAACCTCGTGGAAGAACCCGTCGTAGATCTTCACGGTGAGGTCCGAAGAACCGGCCAGTTCGGCAATCATCCTGGTGCCGTTCACATTCGCGAGACCGTCCTCGCTGCCGTGCTGAAGTAGGAGCGGCAGGCGGAGCGAAGGCAGCCGCCGCGGCAGGCTCTCCGCGTTGACGATCATTCCGCGTGCAATTCCTGCCGGGACCTTGCCGTGATGGACCAGAGGGTCGTTCTCGTAGGCGGCGACCACGTCGGGGTCGCGTGAAACCTTGCTCGGGTCGAGGGTCTGGACGGGGATGTCCGGCAGAAATCGGCCCACGATCTTTCCCAGTTCCACGACGGGTTTCGGAGTCCCCGTGGTGACGTCCACCGCCGGCCCCGACAGCATCAGTGCTTTCAGGTCCTGTTGATGATCGAGCGCATACGACAATGCGATGGCGCCGCCCATGCTGTGGCCCAGCAAGAATTTGTCGAGCCCGCGATGGTCCTGCGAGACGATTCCGAACAGCTGATGCAGATCGTCGGTGAATTCGTTCCACGCGCGCAAGTGAACTCGTTTGCCTCCCGACCTGCCGTGGCCACGATGGTCGGGCGCGTACACGACCAATCCGAGTTCGACCAGGCGCGAGACCACGTGGTCGTAGCGGCGGGCATGCTCGCCCAATCCGTGGCACAGCACCAACACTCCGCGGGGACGGTCTTCTGGTGTCCACACGTCGTACACGATTCGGGTACCGGAGACACCGGAGAAACTCGATTCTTCGTGTTGCATGGCAAGTCACCTCTGATCCGGTTGCGGTGCGCCCAGATCATTGCACGCGGCAAGGCCTCACGCTGTCGGTTCGCCGATCACGATCGGCCCCTCCGGCACTCCTGCAGAGGTGTTATCCCACCATGTTGACGTCGAGATCCAAATTGAATATCAGACCGCCGAGAGTGATGATCGTGTTCGCGAGGCCCAGCGTGACCCCGCTGTTCAAAGCACTGTTCAGACCGAAAAGCACACTTTCCATGATTATCCCCTTGTGAAGGCTGGAATCCCGACTCTGGACCCTGTACTCATGGGCGGCTTACACCGTCACACCGATAGGTTAGGTCAAATTCGGTCAATCCGATGCTGATACAACAAATCTCGGGCACACTGATCTCGGCGCCCTTTCTCGAGGTCACGTAGGGTTTCTTGATGTGAACGCACCACAGGTGATCGAGGTCGGATCAGGCATCTACCTGGTGACGAGTCGTGACGCCAACTGGACCCTCGTCGAGGACTCCGGCTCGGTCACCCTGATCGATGCCGGTTATCCGGGAAGTCGTGCGGCACTGGAACACTCGCTGAGTGAGATCGGACGGCGACCGGAGGACATCGTTGCTGCCCTGGTCACCCATGCCCACGTCGACCACATCGGCACCCTGCCCGAACTGTGCGCGCAGTACGGCTTTCCGGTCTACACCTCGGAAGAAGAGACGCGCCACGCCCATCGCGAGTACCTCCAGCAGGTGTCGATACCGGAGGTGGCGGCGAACTCGTGGCGGCCCGGCGTCATTCCGTGGAGCCTGCGCATCCTGCGCCTGGGCGGTACCAAGCACGTATCCGTTCCGGGCGCGCAACCGTTCCCTGTGGACGGTCCGCTCGACCTGCCTGGCGGTCCTGTCCCAGTTCCGCTGCCTGGACACACCAGCGGTCACTGCGGATACCACCTTCCCTCTGCGGGCGCTGTCGTCACCGGCGATGCGCTCGTCACGGGGCACGGCACGTCCAGGATCACCGGGCCACAGTTGCTGTTGCCGATGTACCACCACGACCGTGCCGAGACGCTGAGATCGCTCGACGCGATCGCAGACGTGGATGCGGACCTGGTGCTCCCCGGCCACGGGCCGCTTCACCGGGGCGAGATCGGTGCGGCGGTGGCCACGGCCCGCAACCGCGCGGGTCTATGATCCGGGTGTGCCCAAGAAACCCGCGATGTCGCCTTCGGGTGAATCGGTCGACCAACTGATCGCCGCCCTTCCCGAGGGGCGACAGGAGGATGCGCACCGACTGCGCGCCATGATGCAGGAGATCACGGGTGAGGATGCCGTCGTGTGGGCGTCCCGAATCATCGGCTTCGGCGCGTACCGATATCGCTATGCGACGGGCTGGGAAGGGGTTGCGCCCCTGATCGGTTTCGCTACCAGCGGGCGCCACCACACCGTCTACATGATGGCCGACTTCGGAGAAGGCCACGACGAGCTCCTTGCCCGCCTCGGCAAGGTCAAGCTCGGTAAGGGCTGCGTCTATGTGAACAAGCTGGCCGACATCGACCTCGACGCCTTTCGCGAGCTCGCGGTTCGTAGTGTCCAGGTCTACCGCGACGTGGACGAGAAATACGGCATGGGCCAGACCGCTCAGTAACGGCTGCGGGTGACCAACTCGGTCAGCTGCGTCGTCGCACGCCGGCGAAGCCATCCCAGAGGCCCCCGCTGTCGGAGTGCTGCTGTGGCCGCGTTCAACCCGCTGACACCGTGCACGCCGCCGCCAGGATGCGCGGATGCGCTGCCGAGAAACAATCCGTCGATCGTGGTCTCGGTCCGTCCGAGACCGGGTCCCGGACGAAACAACAACTGTTGGTGCAGTTGCGCAGTGCCGCCGTTGACCGCCCCGCCCACGAGGTTCGCGTTCGCGGCTTCGAGGTCGGACGGCCTTTGCACGTGACGACCGACTATCGACTCCACGAATCCCGGAGCGTGTGCCTCGAGTAGCTGGTCGACTCGTTCGGCAACGACGCGAGCCGAATCATCGTCGGTGATGCCCCGCGGCAGATGGGTGTAGGCCCACGCGCTCTCGGTCCCCTCCGGCGAACGAGCCGGGTCGGCGGTGGTCATCTGCCCGAAAAGCAGAAACGGTGAAGCGGGTAACCGTCCGGTGGTCAGGTCCGCCATCCAGTGCACGAGACCGTCGTCGTCAGCGCCCATATGAACGGTTCCCGCTTCGGACAGATTCGTGGAGCGCCAGGGAATCTTGCGATCCAGTGCGTAATTGACTTTGACGACCGGAGTATCCCATTCGAAGGCGCTCAGATCACGTCGAATGCCGGCCGAAACATGTTCGGCTGCAAGGAGAGACCCGAACAGCGACGGCGCAGACACATCCGCGATCACCGCGTGACGTGCATGGAAGCGGACACCCGAAGCGGTCGTGACGCCAACAGCGCGCCCATGCCTCACATCGACGGAAACGACCTCGTCGCCGCAATAGAGTTGTGCCCCAGCCAGGGTCGCTCGGTGCACCATGGATTCGGACAACGCACCCGAGCCTCCCACGGGGACTGGGTAGCCACTGTCCTGAGCCAGCATCGTCAGAATGAACCCCATGACCCCGCTACCCGGTGCATCCGGGGGAGCGTCCGCATGCATGGCATTGCCGAGAAGAAGCACCCGCGCGGCATCACCACCGAACAGTTCGTGTGCCATCCTGCGCGCCGGCAGAGCCAGAAACCGGGCAAGGCGGAGGGCATCGCCCGTGCCGAGGGTTCGGACCAGACCGACAGGTCCTTTGACCGGGGGAAACGGGCCGAAGAGCGACTGCAGGAACGGCTCTTTGACCAGGTGCCAACGCTCCACGAGATCGAGCCACGCACGTCCGTCCCCGCGGTGCCGTGCATCCAGGTCTGCAGCGGTGTCTCGCGGGTCGGGCCGGACGACAGGCGCGTCTGCATCCTGCGGCTCGCGAGCATGCCCGACGGCGTACGGGGCATGGCTCCACTCGAGGCCGTGCTGGTCGAGATTCATGGCGGCGAGGGCAGGGGACACAGCTGCGAGGGGATAGAACGCACTGAAAAGGTCGGTGACGAATCCCGGAAACAGCTCGGCGCTGCGGATTGCGCCGCCCGGATCGGGTTGGGCCTCGACGATCGCAACGTCCCAGCCCGCATCGGCCAGTACGGTTGCTGCGACCAGGCCGTTCGGGCCGGAACCGATGACGACTGCGTCGACGGACCTCATGACTTCAGCCTGGCAGAAAAAGCTGTGGCCCGCAGCCTGCGATTGGATCGCCATGGCTGCGGGCCACTTTCGTAGCGGGGACAGGATTTGAACCTGCGACCTCTGGGTTATGAGCCCAGCGAGCTACCGAGCTGCTCCACCCCGCGTTGCGATTCCCACTGTACACATCCGCGCAGGTACTACGAAAACGTGCTGCTCACAGCAGCTTGAACTGAACCATCTCGATTGCATTCTCGATGGTCTCGGCCAACGCGCGGATTCGTTCGTCCGCTCCCGGTGCTGCCAGCAGGGCCAGCTTGTCGGCATCCCCCATCGGGACGTGGGCGGCCACTTCGAACAGGCGACTTCCGAGTGAACCCTGGAAGGCAGCGAGGATCGGTGGGGTAGGGCGCGGGTCGTTGGCCTGGGCGGCGAGCTTCCCCAGTAGGCCGTACAGCAGGTCGATGCGTTCACCGAGAGTGCTGTATTCGTATTCGGTGATCGGCGCGCCGTCGTTCTCGTCGGGCCACTTCTCCACGACGGCGCGCGGATACGGGTCGTCCTCGAGCCAATCGACAATTCGAATGCGATCGGTTGTGCGGCATAGTAGTTCGAATCTTCCGTCCCCGATCGCAGCGTGCGTGTCGATGTTCGCGATCGTCCCGACGTCGTATCGGACGTCGCCACCGCCGACCTCGTGCCCCCGCGCGATCAGCACCACGCCGAAGCGCGGCTCGGGCGCAGCGAGGCAGTCGTGCACAAGATCACGATACCGGGGCTCGAACACGTGCAACGGGAGCTTCTGACCGGGTAGGACCGCGGTGCCCAGCGGAAACATCGGGAGTTCGAAGGTGTCGACAATGGTCATCAGGGAATCCGTAACCGAGGGATGGGAACTGTGGAAAGGTCTGCGCCGCGCTCTACTTCGAGCACCAAGTGATCGGCCCACGTCATCAAGCCGGACACGTCGATCAGGTGGGGCGGTTGCTGCTCGTAGTGGCGAATCCGATCGTGCCCACGCTGCAGGAGAGTGATTGCGCCACTGTTGTTTCCCCGCAGCAGATGAGTGAGTCCGACCGCGAGCTGAGCCAGACCTTGCCACAATTCGCGCTCGTCTTCGTCCGCGATCTTCCACGTTCCTTCGAGAATCTCGTGCGCGTGGAACGGCATGTTGTGGTCCAGAAGCCGCTGCGCTTCGGTGAGCGACTCGTCCGGGGGAAGCTGCACATCGTCGGGGATACGCGGTACCCCCTCGGCGCCGCGTGCCAACGGTCTCCCCAGCCCGTCGCGCGGGCGCGCATTGAGCGGTTTGCCCGTCCTGTCCCTCTCGCGTTCGGCCATGGGGTTCACATTAGCGGTGACACACGCTCCGTTGAAGGACCCTTCGCGAGCTTCTCGAACCTCTGCTCGAACTCCCTTCGGAGTTCGTCGAGGGTGATCGCGCGCAGGTGCACCTGGTGGTCGACGAAGTGCAGGTAGCGGCCGTCTCCAGCCGCGTCGAACCAGGTCATCTCGTCCAGCAACGCCTCGTCGAGCCCGCGACGGGGACCGAGAAGGCAGACGTATCCCTCTGCGGTGTGGGTCTGGGTGAGCAGGCGGCGGATGCGGTCTCCGTCGGGAACAGCAATGTCGTGCAGGACCGCGGTCGATCCGGCCTGGCGGCGTTCGAGTCCTTCTGGAGGGCTGGACAGGGCGCGGATGCTCCCGGCGGGTGTGTCGGGAAGTCCTGTTGTCAGCTGGGTGGCCAGCCAGCGCCGATTCTCGATGTCGGTGCCGTGGTTTACGGAGATGGTCACGTTGCCGCGCCCGATCGGACCCGGATGCTGTTCGGCCACGACTGCGATTCTGCCTCGCACGCATCCACGACGACGGATCGAGTTCGTGTCGTCCGCTGCTTCGTCCGGGACGAAGACGGTCACCGAGTATTCGGGGTGGCTGAGAGCCTGGACGCAGGAGCTCAGTTTCCGATCGTCCAATGTCGCGTACCAATCGCGGAGGTATCGGTCCACGATCGCGCGTTCGTCCAGGGTGGTCGTGGACGAACGGTGCCTCAGCGGGTATGGCAACCGGTCGAGATCGGTTGCTTCCCAAAGGGTTGCGAACTGATCGGAGCTGAGCTCCCAGGTCATGCGCCGATCACCGGTGGGGCCACGGGATCGATCGGGCCGATCAGGTCGTTGCCGTTGTCGACGTTCACCAGGTAGCTGGGGGTCTTGTGTTCCTTGTCGTCGTCTCCGCCGGCGCCCGCGCCGCGTGGCGCCATCATTGCTCCGCCGCCCATGCCCATGCCTGGTCGGGCGAGACTTGTCTGGGCCGCAACGCCGGCGGCGGCACCTGCGCCCGCCCCGGCTCCAGCGCCGAGTGCTGCGGCGCCAGGCGGGACACCGGGAACCATTCCCACTGCACCGGACTGGCTTTCGTCTCGTTTGCGGTCGCTGCCGCGGCGAGAGCCCGCGCCACCACCTGCGCCGTACGCACCGGCACCACCGTATGCGGCGGCACCACCTGCGCCGGTGCTCGATCCTGTTCCGGGCCCGACCAATCCGTCACGGCCGGAGGGGCTTCCGAGATGGCCCTGAGTTCCGCTGGCGTTCGGGTTCATCGTTGCGGCCGCATTGGTGTTCGCCGGTCCTGCGGAACCGGGGGCGCCGGGTTGTCCCGTGCCGGGCTGTTGAGCTGCGGGATCGGTGCCGGCGGGGTTCTCGTTGCCGGGCTGTCCGGCGGGTGCGTTCTCCCCGGTGCCGGGGGCGCCGCCACCGCTGCCTGTGCCGCCTCCCTGGCCGGTGCCCGGTCCGCCGGTGGGGCTGCCGTAACCGCCGCTCCCGGATCCGTCGCCACCTTGTACGACGCGAGGTTCGGGAAGGACGGGTACGCCGGTTCCCGCGTTGGTGTAGCCGGGGGAGTAGATGGTCTGGAGGGCGGTAATTGCTTCGCGTCGGGCGTTTTCTTCTTCCGCCTCGGCTTTCGCCCTAGCCGCTGCACCCGTTCCGGTGGTCAGCATGGTCAGTGGTGTTCCGAACGGACGATTGGGAATCTTCACGCGGATCAGTTCGGCGGTACTCGAGACGGATTCGAGCCGGGTTCCGATATCCGTGATGCCGGTGGACAGTTCGGTCGTGGATCCGGTGAGTGCTTGGACCGCTCCCGCAGCTGCGGTAGCTGCCGTGCCGGTCCACTTGGCGCCGATCACGTTGCTCAGTTCCTGGAACTCCGCGTCCAGGCCCATGTCCCCGATGCCTTTGCAGGCTTCGGCCAAGGGGGTGATGTTCGCCGGGTTCATTTCCTGGACCTTGCCGGCAAGAGCGTTGTACGACGCGGCGCTCTCGAAGTCTTCGGGACCGTTGATGTAGTGGGGGTCGACGATGTCGTTATTGGCGATCGAATCGCTGACCTTGCCGCCGAGTTCGTCGAGCTTCGCCTCGATTGCATCGGGGTCCTGGAGCAGGTCCAGGATCGCTGCGAACGGGTTGTCCGAAGTCGGGTCGGTAGTGATCGGTATCGATGGAGCCGTCGTGGTCGGCGATGTGGTGCCGGACAACGGGAAGGGAAGCGGCGATGCAGGGGTCTCGCCTACCGGGTGCGTCTGAACACCGAACGGTAGCGGCACAGGTTGGTCAGCGGACGGTTGCGGTGGTGTCGGTCCCATATCTATTTCCCCCTCGTTCGGCTTGTGAAGCGTGAAGTGCTCGTGGCTACCCGGTCAATCCTTCGGAAGAAGGGGCTCGATCTGCCGAACTGTGTCTTCCAGGCCAGCGCACCATTGCTCTTGAGGTGCGATCCCGATCTCATTGTGGTGCAGGTTGCGAATGACAATCAGAATTCCGTAGGAGGTTTCGAGGGAAATCGCGCAGGTTTCGCGGTTGGTTTCCTGAACTTCAAGGAGAGCGCGGCGCCCGTTTACAGTGATCGGTTGGGCGTATGCTGCCGTCTTCTGCTCTTCCTCTGCGAACGAAATGTTGCTGGACAGGAAGCTCAAGCCGTATTGCCGTACCGGTGTTTTGAAGTCGCAGCCCAGGAACGTGTAGTCCCCCATGGGGTAGTCAGACACCTTCTTGGACGACGGGTCGTAACCAGCTCCCGAGAGGATTTCGTCGGGAATGTCCAGGCACGGGTCGAAGGCGACGGGCGGCCTCTCGGAATCATCGGTGAGGCGAGGTACCCGGGTAGTCGACTCCGCGCTGGAGGTTGCCGATTCGGAATCTGAGTCGGTGGTTCCGCAACCGCTCAGTACCGCAATGCTCAACGCGAGCGCACAGGTTGCCGATGCACGATTCATAGGTTCTCACCCGAAACGATCGTCTGGAGCTTCTGATAGAACTCGCTCTCGGTGTCTTCGAAGCCTCGGCCGTTTGCCTCGAAGGTGGACCGCAGCAGTTTCACGGCGTCGCGATGTTGAACCAGGCGGTTTTTTACCGAAGCCGGTGAGTGGATTAGTTTCTCAGCGAAACCGCGCTCGAGTTGTTGTGCCGAATCGAAACCACCAAACCCGGAGATCTTCTCGAACTTGACCGTCTCGTCTATCGCGTCGTCGAACTTCTCGATGATGCGGTCGCAGATGGCCACGCACTGTGCGGCGGCGTCGTCGTCCAAGTACAACGGTTCCGTCATCTGAATCCCCCGGTTCGGTGCTGGTGGCGCCTTCGTGGCGCGATGTTACCGCACCGCGATCATGGGGTCCGGTGTGCGCCGACCATCCGGGTGGCAAGGTCGGCATACAGGTCACCCACGGCCAGCGGGTCGGTGTAGGCACCGGCGGGGAACCATCGGCACACGTCCACGCACAACGACATGAGTGCCAGCGTGACGCCCTCGGCATCCGGGACGGTGAACTCGCCCGACTCGATTCCGGCGTCCACCACCGAGCGGACGATCGCCGTTGTTTCGCGTCGCATCCGCACCAGGACGCGATAGTGGTCGCGGGTGAGGGCCGTGAGTTCGTACTGGATGACTCGGGCCTGCGCGTGGTGGCGAGCCTGCCAACTCGCGAAAGCGGCAACAACGGTGCGGAGGCGCTCGATGGGAGCAGCGTCGGTGGGGTCGGCGGCAGCGACGAATTCGTGGGCCAGCTGGTGTCCCTCGTAGCTGATCGCGAACAGCAACTCTTCCTTGGAGCGGTAGTGCGGGTACATAGCCGCCGGACTCAGGTCCAATCGCGCAGCGATGTCGCGCGTGGTGGTGCCGCCGTACCCGCCTGCGGCGAAGGCATCGATGGCAGCGGCGCGGATCCGGGCGGCAGCCTTCGACGTGGTGATGACGACATCCGACGTCTCACTCATCCGGTCACCGCCTTCCCTGTCGTCCGGCCGTTGACATTATCGACCGACACCAGCAGTATAAGCGGGCGCTTAGAAAATAAGCGAACGCTTAGAATCTGAAATGGAGCGGTGATGCGACGCACTCTGTACGGACCCGACCACGAGGCTTTCCGCGAATCGGTTCGCGAGTTCGTGAGCCGCAACATCACGCCGGTTGCGGACAAGCTCATCGACCAGCGCTTCATCGATCGCGAGATCTGGCTCGAAGCGGGACGCAACGGGTTCCTCGGGCTCGAGGTTCCGGAGCAGTACGGCGGCAGCGAAGCCGGGGACTACCGGTTCAACGCCGTCCTGGGCGAGGAACTCTCACGGGCCAGCGCCGCGATCTCGTCGAGCTTCGGCATTCACGCGGACATCGTTGCGCCATACATGGTTCAGCTCACCACCGAAGAGCAGAAGGAACGCTGGCTCCCCAAGTTCTGCACCGGCGAACTCCTCACCGGCATCGGCATGACCGAGCCGTCGGGCGGATCGGATCTCGCCGCTCTCAAGACGACTGCCGTTCGCGACGGCGACGATTGGATCATCAACGGCTCCAAGACGTTCATCACCAACGGCTACAACGCCGACCTCGTCATCGTTGCAGCGCGGACCAGCCCCGAGAAGAAGGCGAAGGGCATCACGTTGTTCGCCGTCGAAACCGGGATGGAAGGATTCGAACGCGGCCGCAAGCTCGACAAGGTCGGCCAGCACGAATCCGACACCGCAGAACTGTTCTTCGAGAACGTGCGGGTGCCGTCCGCCAACATGATCGGTGAACTCGACCGCGGCTTCATTCACATGATGGAAATGCTGCCACAGGAGCGGATCGGCGCTGCTGTCTCCAACATCGCACACGTTGCCGCGATCCTCGAGGAGACACTGCAATACGCGAAGGACCGCAAGGCATTCGGTCAGCCGATCGGATCGTTGCAGTGGAACAAATTCCTGCTCGCCGATCTCGTCACCCGCGTGGAAGTCACCCAGGCATACGTCGACAACTGCGTTGCCGCACATGCCGCTGGTGAACTCACCGCGATCGACGCAGCCAAGGCCAAGTGGTGGTCGGCTCAGGTTCAGAACGAAGTTCTCGACCACTGCGTGCAGCTGCACGGCGGATACGGATTCATGACCGAATACCGTGCCGCGCGTGCGTGGATGGACGCGCGTGTCACCAAGATCTGGGCAGGCTCCAACGAGATCATGAAGGAACTCATCGGCCGCGACCTCGGTCTCTGAGCGAATCACCCCGACGACGAAGGAGTGCATGTGTCCGTTCTCGACAAGTTCACGTTGAAGGACAAGGTTGTGGTGGTGACCGGCGCGTCGTCGGGGTTGGGGGTTGCCTTCGCCAAGGGAGCCGCCGAGGCCGGTGCCGATGTGGTGCTTGCCGCCCGCCGCACCGACAAGCTGGAGAACACGGCGGAACTGGTCCGCGCGGCCGGTCGAGAAGCACTCACGGTTGCCACGGACATCGCCGAGCCGGAGCAGGCCCAGCGCATGATCGACGCTGCGATGGAAAAGTTCGGCAAGGTCGACGTGCTGATCAACAACGCCGGAATCGGAACGGCCTTCCCGGCCACCAGGGAAACCCCCGAACAGTTCCGTCAGGTCATCGACGTCAACCTCAACGGTTCGTACTGGGCGGCTCAAGCGGCAGGCAAGGTGATGAAGCCGGGCAGTGCGATCGTGAACATCTCGAGTGTTCTGGGCCTGACTACGGCCGGGCTTCCGCAAGCGGCATACGCGGCGAGCAAGGCCGGCGTCATCGGCCTCACCCGTGACCTGGCGCAGCAGTGGGGAACCCGAAAGGGCATACGTGTCAACGCAATTGCACCCGGATTCTTTGCCACCGAGATGACCGACCAGTACCACGAGGGATACCTCGAGAGCATGACCCCGCGTCTTCTGCTCGGCCGGCTCGGTGATCCGGAAGAGCTGGCGGCAACTGTCGTGTGGCTCGCATCCGACGCGGCTGCGTACGTGACAGGTCAGACCATCCCGGTGGACGGCGGAATCACCGTCACCTAGATCCGTTCGAGGTTTCGGCGCAGCTTGTTCTCGGTGCTGGTGATGGCCGTCTCGACGATGGGCTCGACGAGACGGCCGAGCGCCTTCCCCGCGAGGCCACCGGGCAGTTGGTAGGCGAAGTCCACGCTCAACTCGGTGTGGTCGTCGTCCTGCGCTTTGAACCGCCAGGTGGATGTGTTGGTTATTCCGTCGAGTGAGGAGACGGTGATGACCTCGTTCTCCACCCACTCGCTGATCTCGACGCGTGAACGCAGCTGCTTCGGCCCGATGTGCATCACGGTGTCGAAGGTTGCGCCCAGGCCCTGCGTGAACTCACCGACCGGCGTGAACTCGGATATACCGAACATCCAATCCGGGACGGTCTGGTAGTCGTCGATGTACGCGAATGCGACATAGATCGGAACCCGTGCGACTCCGGCATGTCGTATGTGGATCATCGTCGGGTCCGCCTTCGTCTCGGAGATCGTGCTGGGCCGACTGTAATGGACGCCACCGAACCGGCACGTGCATCTTGGCGTGCGGTTATACGGTGAACGGCATGGGCATGGAACGTGGGGGATGGCGGCAGTATCCGGACCAGGGGCTGTCGAAGGTGCTCTCCGCTGCCCTTTCGGCCTTCGTCGAACGCGGATACGACGGGGCGTCGATCCGAGAGATCGCGGCCCGTGCCGGATTGTCGGTCCCGGGCGTGTATCACCATTATTCGTCGAAGCAGGCTCTGCTGGTCGGGCTGACCAACGCGGTGATGGTCGACCTTCTGAACCGCAGCAAGGCCGCCATCGCCGACGCGGGGCCAAGTGCGAGCGAGCGGTTCGATGCCGTCGTCGAATCTCTGCTCTTGTTCCACATGCACCGACGTGAGCAAGCCTTCGTTGCCTCTCGGGAGACGCGAAGCATGGAGCTGGAGGCACGCAACGCGTACATCGCATTGCGCGATGAGCAGCAGAAATTGCTCGACGACATCGTTCGTGACGGTGTTGCCTCCGGGGAGTTCGGTGCGAAGTTCCCGGAGGATGCGAGCCGTGCGGTGACGACCATGTGTGTGGCGGTGTCGACGTGGTACCGGCCCGATGGGGCACTCTCGCCCCAGGAGCTGGTCGAACGCTATCTCTCCATCGCCCGGAGCGCGGTCGATGCTTGACTGTTGACCTGCTCATTCGCATGTGAGAATCTCGAACCGAGCGATCGATCGGTTGGTATCTCGAGGAGGTCATGGTGAAGCAGCGCGAGGGGCTCGATCTCGCGGCCCTGCGGCAGTTTCTCGATGCGAACGGGATCGACACCGCGGGCGAACTCCGCGCCGAACTGATCTCCGGTGGCAAATCGAATCTCACCTACCGGATCCTCGACGACTCCTCCCGGTGGGTGCTGCGAAGGCCGCCCACCGGGGGGCTCACACCTTCGGCGCACGACGTCGCCCGCGAATATCGGGTGGTCGACGCCCTGCAAGGTAGTGGAGTTCCCGTCGCACGTACGGTCGCATTGTGTGAGGACGCCTCCGTGATGGGCGCCCCGTTCGCTGTCGTGGAGCACGTCGACGGTCGCGTGATCAGGTCGTCGCGGGACTTGGATGCCTTGTCGGACAACGACATGGACCGGTGTGTCGACGAGTTGGTCCGCGTGCTGGCTGCGTTGCACTCGGTGGATTACGAGGCAAAGGGGCTCGGTGAATTCGGGCGACCCGAAGGGTATTTGAACCGGCAGGTGCGGCTGTGGGCCGGCCAGTGGGAACGAGTGAAGTCGGACGATCTGTCGGACGTCGACAGACTGTACGTGGCTCTTCGGGTGGCGATTCCAAGTGAGCACGACTCCACCATCGTTCACGGCGACTACCGAATCGACAACACGATCCTGAGCGCCTCCGACGCTGGAAGTGTTGCTGCAGTGGTGGATTGGGAGCTCTCTACTCTCGGTGATCCTCTGACCGATGTTGCGCTCATGGGCGTGTACCGCAACCCTGCCCTCGACCTCGTACTGGGCGAGGACGCGGCGTGGACCAGCCCGCGCCTGCCCTCTGCGGACGATCTCGCTCAGCGATATGCGGTGGCTTCCGGTCGGGAACTGGCGCATTGGAACTTCTACATGGCGCTCGCCAACTTCAAGCTCGCCGTGATCGCCGCAGGAATCGACCATCGATACCGCGCCGGTGCGACGGTGGGCGAGGGGTTCGACAAGTCGGGCGATGCCGTGCCCGAGTTCGTCGCTGCGGGTCTGTCCGCGATCAAGGGCAGAGAACGCGCAGTGTGACGCTCAGTCCTCCCCGTTTTCCTTCGACTCGCCACGCTTGCGGAGGAACTTGAAACCCGGCACGCCCTGTATCGCCTGCCGCACGTCCTTGACGACCTCGAGCAGTTCGTGAATCTCGGGCGACACGGTGTCGAGGGTGGCCAGGATGGGCATCAGTGACGTCAGCCGGTCGGCAAGTTCGGGGAGGTTGTTCACCAGACGGATCGCGGCATGGATCTCCTCCCCGCTGAGCTCGTCCAGGAACGTGCGCGCCAACGGCGCCGCATGCAGCGCCATCGGCTCGTACACGGCGAGGAGGTTCTGCGCAGTCTCCGAGGTCTCGCCGGCGTTGGTGACGACGGCTCCAGCGCCGTCCGCGACGGCGTTCGCTCTGGCAGCTACGACGGCGGCACCCTCGGTGACCTCCTCGACTCGGGCTATCAGCAGCTCTGTCCGAAGGAGTAGCGCGTCTATTCGTGCAGGTAGGCCGGCTACGAATACGGCAGTGCCGACCGACCAGCGTGCAACACCCGCCGTGGTGCGGACGAGGTCGCGTGGTGCCATCGGCAAGAGTTCCATGCGTTCCATCATCACGGATACGGCCCTTCGACCGCGAACACACGCAGGGTTTCGGTTGGATCGTGAGGAGTCTCATGTCCCGGCTCGGTTGTGCGCCCGCAATCCGCGTGAAAGAAGGTGTACTTATGCTGCCGGGGTAATTGTTTCCTACTTCGGGTCCAGCGGTTCGGTACCTCACATTGTCGGGTGTCTCGGCGTCTACTTCTCAGCGAGGCAAGATGCCTCGTGGTCCTGGTGGAAGGATGGAGACAGTGAACGTCGAGAGAAATACCCATCGTGTGATCGAATCGCCGATCGGCCCGCTCACCTTGGTCGATCGTGGCGGTGCGCTCGGTGGCGTCTACATGGCGCAACATCGGCACCGGCCGGACCCGGCCACGTTCGGTCCGCAGAGCTCGCAGAGTCTCGACGACGTGATCGTGCAGTTGGGCGAGTACTTCGCAGGTCGGCGAACCGAGTTCACCGTGCCGTTGGCACTGCGGGGAACCCCGTTTCAACGCCGCGTGTGGGAGTCACTGCGAACGATTCCGTATGGACAGACCTGGACGTACCGGGACCTGGCGGCAGCAGTCGGGCAGCCGACGGCGGTGCGGGCCGTTGCGGCCGCCAACGGTAAGAACCCGATCAGCATCGTCGTCCCGTGCCACCGCGTGATCGGGTCGGACGGCTCACTCACCGGGTATGCGGGTGGACTCGAACGTAAGCAGTTCCTGCTCGATCGAGAACAGCGGCCTGCATGATCGTACGCTTGCCCTACAGACCGCCCTTCACGTACGGACCGCTGTGGAATTCGCTTGCCGCACATTCGGTTCCCGGACTCGACGAACGAAACCCGACCACCGGCGCACACAGCAGGACGATCGCCGGCCCGACCGGGCCGGCGACGGTCACCGTGCGGGTGCGGCCGGGCGAAGAACATATGGAAGTCGATATCGAGCCGGCCTCTGCGGCGGATATGGACGATGTCGTCGAGGTGGTGAGACGCTGGCTCGACCTCGAAGCGGACCCCACAGTCGTCGACGCAGCGTTGGCGCGTGACTCGATCATGGCCCCGCTCGTGTCGAAGCGGCCGGGTTTGCGCCGACTCGGCTCGGTCGACGGGTTCGAGACGGCCGTTCTCACAATCTTGGGTCAGCAGGTATCTCTGGGAGCAGCAAGGACTTTCGGATCACGTCTGGTCTCCGAATACGGTGGTGATCACGGACGGTTTCGACTGTTCCCGCAGCCCGGTGATCTCGCTGCGGAGTCCACCGATCGGCTGCGTGCGGTTGTCGGGCTGACAAACGCCCGTGCCCGCACCGTCACCGCTCTGGCCACGGCGGTCTCCGAAGGCTTGTCGCTGGATCATCGTGCTGTGCCGGAACAATTTCGAAGCGAACTGCTTTCGGTGCCGGGGATCGGGCCGTGGACGGTCGATTACCTGACCGTTCGGATTCTGGGCGACGCTGATGCATTCGTGCCGGGTGATCTGGTATTGAAGCGCGCGTTGAACGTCGACAGCGCCGGCGAAGCCGCCGACCTCGCGGAGAGCTGGCGACCGTGGCGCGCCTACGCCCTCTTTCATCTGTGGACCGAAGCGGTCTACGGGTAGTCGTCGTTCGTACTGGACCCCGAGAGCAGTCAGTCTTTTGCTCGGGCAAGAGCCGATGGCCACCAGATCTTCTTGCCGGTGTCGTGTGACATCGCCGGAACCAGGATGCTGCGCACGATGATCGTGTCGAGGAGAACGCCGAAGGACACCGCGAATCCGACTTCGGCGAGGAACACCAGCGGCAGCACGCCGAGTACCGCGAACGTCGCTGCCAGGACGATGCCCGCCGACGTGATCACCCCGCCCGTCACGGCGAGACCGCGCAGGACCCCGGACCTCGTGCCGTGCTCCTCGGTCTCCTCCCGCACCCTCGTCATGAGGAAGATGTTGTAGTCGATGCCCAATGCGACGAGGAACACGAACGCGTACAGAGGGAATGCGGGATCTGCGTTCGCGAAATGAAAGATGTGCGTGAAGAACAGGCCGCATACCCCGAGCGTCGCGGCGAAGGACAACACCACGGTGGCGATCAGGATGACCGGTGCGAGGAGCGCACGCAGGAGCACTGCCAGCACGATGAAGATGACCACGAGAACGATCGGGATGATCAGGTTTCGGTCGTGCACGGATGCCTGCTGCACGTCGAGCGTCGTCGCAGTGGTGCCACCGACCAGCGCGTCGGCTCCGGGAACAGCGTGCGCGGCGTCGCGCAGTCGTTGAACGGTGTCCAGCGCCTCAGGTGAATCGTACGAATCGGCGAGAGTGACGTTCAGGATCGTGCGTCCGTCGATGGGAGCAACCGTCAGAGGGCCTGGTGCACAACCGGATCCGGATGCCGTCGCGACGGCCTCGGGATTGGTCTTGATCAGTTCGGCGAGCTTCGCGACGTCGACTTGCGGGCACACGGCACCGGCGTCGGACGAGACACCCTCGACGCCCTTCACCGCTTCCGTGACCGCATCGAGAGCGTCGACGTTGGTAACGATTACTGCCGGTGCACCGGCTCCGGGGTCGAACTTCGAGTCGTAGAGTTCCTGCCCGGCAACGGCGTCCGGCTTGTTGGTGAAGTTCTCGGTGGACGAAAGTCCGTCAGTCTTCAGACTGCCGAACCCGACGAGGAAGAGCACCGCGAGAAGGGCGGTGGCTCCGATCCAGAACGGCCGGTCCTTGCTGCCCACGGCCGCGGCGATCTTGCCCCACATGCCGTGGGTGGTGAGGTCGGCGGCATTGTCGACCTTCGGCTTGCGGGGCCAGAACACCCAGCGTCCGGCAGCGGCCAGTGCAACGGGCAGGAACGTCATCATCACGAGGTAGGTGCAGACGATTCCGATGGCGGCGACCGGGCCGAGGCTCTTGTTCGAGTTGAGTTCCGAAAACATCAGGCACAGGAGCCCGAGTACGACCGTGACGGCCGATGCCGTGATCGCGGGTGCGGATTCGCGCCACGCGGTGATCATCGCGTCGAACCGGTTCTCGTGGAAGTGGAGTTCTTCCCGATATCGAGCAATCAGCAACAGGGCGTAGTCGGTTCCGGCGCCGATGACGAGAACGAACAGAATGCCCTGGCTCTGTCCGGTCAGTGTGAGAAGTTCGGCGTCGGCGAGCAGGTAGATCACCATGGACGCCAGACCGAGCGCGAGGAGTGCAGAGAACAGCGGGAAGAACCACAGGACCGGTGAGCGGTAGACGACGAGGAGGATCAGCACCACGACGAGGAGTGCCGCACCCAGCAGTGTGCCGTCGAGACCCTCGAACGCATCGATGAATGCGACGAGCAGGCCACCGGGTCCTGCGGGTAGCACTTCGAGATCGGACACCGCCCCCTTCGCCGCGTCGAGCACTTCCTGCTCGGTCGTGGCCATCACGTCGCCGGTGACCGCTTCACCGTCCGTCTGAGACACCAGGGGCACGTAGATCGAGGCCGTGGTGCCATCGCTCGAGTACTCGGGTTCGGTGACCGACGTGGCGTCCACACCCGAGACTCCCGTTATGGCGGTCCGGGCGCCGGCTATAGCTGTTTTGTCTTCGTCGGTGAGCGCCGTGTCGCGGTGGAACAGCACGAATCCTGGGATCGTCTCGACCTGGATGAACTGTGCGGATTCGTTGGTGACGACGGTGGACTCGGCGGAACTCGACAGGTAGGAGGCGTTGTCGTTCTTCTGAACCTCGGTGAGTTTGCCCTGAAACGTTCCACCGACGCCACCCGCGAAGAACGCGATGATCGCCAGCGCGATGATGGTGAAGACGGGCCATCCGCGGCGCGCACGGGTGGGACGCTCATTCTTCTCGGGTGAATCCACCGTGCTCATGGGTACTCCTCCGACGCGCGACGCCGAACCCATCATCGGTCCCGTGATGGGCCCACCAACGGCGTCCAGTAGATCACGGTGAAGTGACCGCGATACCCCGATTGCGGGAGGTTCGATCTGCACGCAGCACCTGCAATACGAGGTCGGCGTTGATACTTTCGAGTTCCGCTGCGGTGTATTCGCCGTCTGGGCTATACCACCGGCATATATCTATATCGTTGTCGATTTCCTGGCGCACCGTGTGACGGATCCGGCTGCGATTTCTGCCGACCTCACGGTGATAGGCCGGTCACCTGTCTCATGCTGATGGGCGCGACGACCTTTCTCATCGGATGACGTCCGTTCCTGGAACGCACCTGCACTGATTGCGGCGGCAATTGTCGTGGTGCAGCTCGGGTCACGTATAAATAGCCCATGTCTGCTTCCGCACCAGGAGAGGCGAGCGAGGATCCGCCGTCGATGGCGGATACCTCGCTGCTGCGCGATCTGCCGACAACCGGGCGCGGCCTGCGGACCAGGGCGGCCCTGGTTGCAGCTGCGCGAACCGTGTTCGAGCGGTCCGGCTACCTCGACTCGAGGCTGATCGACATCACCAAGGAGGCGAGCTGCTCGGCAGGCACGTTCTACACGTACTTCGCGAGCAAGGAAGAGATCTTCGCGGCGGTGCTCGAAACCGCGCAGGAAGACATGATGCATCCCGGTATGCCGCACGTGGCTGCGGACGACGATCCGGTGGCCGTCATCGAAGCGAGCAACCGCGCGTACTTCTCGGCGTATCAGCGCAACGCCAAGTTGATGGGGTTGCTCGAGCAGGTCGCGAATATCGATCCTCGGTTCCGGAAGCTCCGGCAGAACCGGGCCGACGCGTTCGTCCGAAGAAACGCGCGAAGCATTGCGGAATTGCAGCGGAGCGGTCTCGCGGATCCCCAACTGGATCCGCTTCTTGCGTCCAGGGCACTGTCCGGCATGATCAGCCGACTCGGGTTCTCGTACTTCGTCACCGAACCGAGTGTGCGAGAAGGTGAAGAGCCCAGCTCGTTCGAGGATCTTGTCTTCACCGCCACCCGACTCTGGGTCAACGCCCTCAGGCTCCACCCGTGAGTGGTCTGCGAGTGCAGGGACTCGCAGACCACTCACGGGGGTATGCGGGGGATCCCACGCGCACTGCCGTTCTGGTGGACTTCGGCGCAGCGATTCGGGATCGACGTACCGATCAGTAAGTGAATCAGTATGATTCGTCGTTCATCCGCAGCACGAGCTTGCTGGTGATTGCGCCAAAGTCAACGCCTACGATCTCCGGGCAGTCGCCGAGTGCCGTCCGGGAAATCGTTTGACGCTCAGTCGTGCTCGACTACTCGCACCATCGATTCGGCGACCATCACAGGCTTGTCCGCGCCTTCGCGTTCGATCACCTGGGACATGGTCACCTGGATCCCGCCGGGCAGCTTGTCCGCCGACGTGACGGTGGCCCGCAAGCGCATGCGTGAACCGACCGGAACCGGCGCGGGGAACCGCACCTTGCCGTAGCCGTAGTTGAGGCTGTGGGCGAATCCGTCGAACCTGAGAAGCTCTGCCGAAAGAGCCGGTGTGAGCGACAAACTGTAGAGACCGTGGGCGATCGTTCCGCCGAGCGCGGTCGCGGCCGCACGCGCCGGATCGACGTGAATCCACTGGTGATCGCCGGTTGCATCGGCAAACGCGTCGATGCGTTCCTGGGTCACGTCGTGCCAGTCGGTCGGGCCGAGTACCTTGCCGATCAGTGCTCGCAGATCGTCGTACGTCGCGGGGGCTGCGGTAGCGGTGTCGGTCATGGTTCTCCTCTGTTTCGGAGCTTCTGGAACGTTCGGAGCTTCTGGAACGATTGAATCTGACGCCGGATTCAACTATACATAGTGTGAGACCTGGATCACCACCGAAAGGAACTCCGTGAAGGTTGAAGGAAGGGTCGCCGTGGTCACCGGTGGTGGCGGCGGAATCGGCGGGGCGATCGCCCGGCGTCTCGCCGAGGAGGGTGCGAAGGTCGTGGTCACGGATCTGGATGCCACCGCGGCCGAGGTCGTCGTTGCCGCGATCGTCGCCGCACACCCCGGCGCTGCCGTGGCAATGAGTGGAGACGCATCGAGTTCCGAACACATTCGTGCAGCGGTCGAGCGGGCGGAGTCCGAATTCGGGCCTGTCGACCTGTATTTCGCCAATGCGGGCATCGGAGGAAAGCCAGGGCTCGATGCCGACGAGGACGCATGGGACCGGTCGATCGACGTGAACCTCCGCGCACACATCCGGGCGGCACAATTGCTGATACCGCAGTGGGAAGAGCGTGGCGAGGGCTACTTCGTGAGCACTGCATCCGCGGCCGGCCTGCTCACGCAGATCGGCTCGGCTACCTACGCCACCACCAAGCATGCCGCCGTGGGATTCGCAGAATGGCTGTCCGTCACCTACGGAGATCGCGGGATTCGGGTCAGTTGCCTGTGTCCCATGGGCGTCAACACCAAGTTGCTGTACGAAGGCCGTGACTCCGGCGACGAACTCGGAGCCGCCGCCACGCGGGCGGTCACCACTGCAGGCGCCGTTCTCGAACCGCCAGAAGTCGCCGAGATCGTGTTGGCGGCAATGGATGCCGAGCAATTCCTGATTCTGCCGCACGAGCAGGTGCGGGAGATGAACCGGCAGAAGGGCTCCGACTACGACCGGTGGATTCGGGGCATGCGGAGGTACCAGGCGTCGTTGACGGCAGGCGCATGATGGGCGGAGCCGGCGATATCGTCGATGCACGGGTGCAGGCCGTCGTCGTGACGGGTGCTGGCCGAGGCTTCTGCGCGGGCGTCGACCTCGACGATCTGAAGACCGAACTTTCCTTCACTAGCCACCGGGAGTAACGATGTCTCAGTTCGAATTCTCCGATCGTGCACTGCAGTACCAGAAGGAACTGCTCGATTTCATGGACACTCACGTCTACCCGGCGGAAGCCGTGTACGAGCAGCAGATGCACGAGTCGGGCGACCCACACTTCCATCCGCCGATTCTCGAGGATCTCAAGGCCGAGGCCCGTCGGCGCGGACTGTGGAATCTCTTTCACCCCCACAAAGAATGGGGACCGGGCCTGAGCAACCTCGATTACGCGCCTCTCGCCGAGATCATGGGCCGTAGCTTCATTGCGTCCGAGGCATGCAATTGCAATGCGCCCGACACCGGAAACATGGAGGTGCTGACCCTGTTCGGCACCGACGAGCACAAGAAGAAGTACCTCGAGCCACTCCTCGAAGGAACGATGGCTTCGGCATTCGCGATGACCGAGCCCGCCGTCGCCAGCTCGGACGCAACGAACATCGAACTGCGGATGGTCCGCGATGGCGACGATTACGTACTCAACGGTCGTAAGTGGTTCGCTTCCAATGCTTTGCACAAGAACTGCAAAGTCCTCATCGTGATGGGGAAGACGGATCCAGAGGCCGCACCGCACCGGCAGCAGTCGATGATGGTGGTGCCGGTCGATGCTCCCGGCGTCACGATCGTTCGTAACCTACCCGTGTTCGGGTATGTCGACCGTGAGGGTCATGCCGAGATCACCTTCGAGGACGTGCGTGTTCCCTCCACGGATGTGCTGGCAGGAGAGGGCGAAGGATTCGCGATCAGTCAGGCACGCCTCGGGCCGGGCCGTATACACCACTGCATGCGCATCATCGGCATGGCGGAGCGAGCGCTCGAGTTGATGTGCCGACGTGCGAGCTCGCGGGTGACTTTCGGTCACCCGCTCAGCGAGCGTGCCAACATTCAGGACTGGATCGCCGAGGCGCGCATCGATATCGAAATGGTGCGGCTGCTGACTCTGAAGGCTGCGCACATGATGGACACCGTGGGCAACAAGGAGGCCCGCACAGAGATAGCTGCGATCAAGATTGCGGCCCCCAACGTAGCTTTGCGGATCATCGACCGGGCGATCCAAGTACACGGTGGCGCCGGTGTCACGGACGACTTCCCGTTGGCTATGGCGTACGCACACATTCGTACGCTGCGTCTGGCCGACGGTCCCGACGAGGTGCACAAACGCGCCATCGCACGTCAGGAGTTGCGCAAGTATCGAGACACGTCGGCTTCGCAGAACGGGCAGAAGCCTGCGGTGAACTGACATGACTGTTTCGGATCTCACCGGCCGGACCGCGCCGAACGGGCTCGGATCTATCTGGACGAGACGAGCCGAGACCCACAGGCATCGAAGTATTGGCATGCGCTTGGACTGTGGAAGATCGCAGTGATCGCCGAGGGCGTCCTGCGCCGCGGCATGGACGAAACGCAGAACAAGGCGGCAGCGGGCACACCGACTGTCGAGAGGATCGACGCTCTGGTTCGCACGGCGCGAGAGATTGCCGACGAAGCAGGAATCTAGACCGATTTCCAACCGAGAACATTTCAGGAGGACTTGTGAGCCAGGAACGTAGGACCGCGATCGTGACCGGATCGGCGCGCGGAATCGGTGCGGCTGTTGCGAAGCGCTTCGCTGCCGACGGGTATGCCGTGGCCGTACTCGACCTCGACGAAGCCGCTTGTGCGGCAACAGTGGACGCAATCAAGACGGCAGGTGGTGAAGCCCTCGCCGTCGGCGCGAACGTTGCCGACGAGACGTCCGTCGCCGCTGCGGTGGAACGAGTTGCCACAGAACTCGGAGCTCCGACAATTCTGGTCAACAATGCCGGAATCCTGCGGGACAATTTGCTCTTCAAGATGTCCGTGGACGACTGGGACCAGGTGCTCGGTGTGCACCTGCGGGGCGCTTTCCTCATGTCACGGGCGGTGCAGAAGTACATGGTGGACGCCAAGTTCGGCCGCATCGTCAACATGTCGAGCACCTCTGCGCTCGGCAACCGTGGCCAGGTCAACTACTCCGCTGCGAAGGCCGGAATGCAGGGATTCACCAAGACGCTCGCGTTCGAGCTCGGCAAGTTCGGCGTGACCGCCAACGCCATTGCACCGGGGTTCATCGAAACCGAGATGACCGCGGCAACTGCCGAAGGTGTGGGCGCGAATTTCGAGGACTTCAAGGCCATGGCTGCGTCGCAGATTCCGGTCAACAGGGTCGGGCAGCCCGAGGACATCGCCCACACCGCATCGTTCTTCGCGAGTGAAGGAGCGGGCTTCGTGTCCGGCCAGGTCGTATATGTCGCCGGTGGACCGAAGGATTGATGAATGTGAAGGCATGGCGCGTCCACGAACTCGGTGAACCACGCACCGCACTGCACCTGGAAGAGCTTGCAGATCCGGCTCCGGAAGCGGGACAAATTCTGGTGAAGGTGTTGGCAACGCCGGCCAACTTCCCAGATGTGTTGCTGTGCAGGGGCAAATACCAGATCACGCCGCCGCTGCCGTTCACTCCCGGAGTCGAACTGTGCGGCGAGGTACTAGCGGTCGGTGACGGCGTCGGTTCGTGGTGGGTGACAGGGTGATCGGTAATCCCAATCTGCCACTCGGCGGGTTCGCCGAGATGACGGTGCTCGACGAGGAGAACGTATTTCATGCGCCGGCCTCCCTGGACGACGCGGAAGCGTCGACGCTGAGCATCGGCTACCAGACGAGCTGGTTCGCGCTGCATCGCCGGACGAAGCTGCTCCCGGGCGAGACGTTGCTGGTACATGCGGCTGCAGGCGGAGTGGGAAGTTCCGCCGTGCAGTTGGGCAAAGCTGCCGGCACAAAGGTGATCGGTGTCGTCGGTGGGCCCGAGAAGGCCGAGTATTGCAAGAGGCTCGGCGCGGACCTCGTGATCGACCGCCACAGCGAGGATTTCGTTCCGATCGTCAAGGAGTTCACCGGGGGTCGCGGCGCCGACGTGATCTACGACCCGGTCGGTGGTGACGCGTACGCGAAGTCGACCAAGTGCGTCGCGTTCGAGGGACGCATCCTGGTGATCGGTTTTGCGGGAGGAACGATCCCTACGCCCGGCCTCAATCACGCGCTGATCAAGAACTATTCGATCATCGGCCTGCACTGGGGCCTGTACAAGCAGTACAACCAGCAGGCCATCCACGATTGCCACGCCGAGTTGACGAGGCTTGCCGACGCGGGAGGACTGAAGCCGCTCGTGAGTGAACGGTTGGCCTTCGCCGATCTGCCGGACGGCGTCGGCCGTCTCGGCGAAGGCTCGACGGTGGGTCGTATCGTTTTCCAGCCCTGACTCCCCACCGTGGTCAGAATGGCGGGGTAACGACATTCGGCAAACAGAAGGAACAGTCATGGGAGATCAGAACGACGTCACGTTGGTCGAGCGACACGGCAACATCGCGATCATCACGCTCAACCGCCCACAGGCCATGAACGCGATGAACTCGGACCTGGCAACTGCGCTCGGCAACCGTCTGGACGAATGCGACCAGGACCCCGACGTTCGCGCCATCGTCCTGACCGGCAGCGGTCGTGGCTTCTGCGCGGGCGCCGATCTCAAGGCGATCGCCGCCGGCCAGGACATCAACCCCGTGGGTCATCCGGAATGGGGCTTCGGTGGGATGGTGCGCCACTACGTCGACACACCGGTGATCGCCGCGGTCAACGGATTCGCATTGGGTGGCGGGACCGA
The DNA here is from genome assembly GCF_042719695.1 of Rhodococcus sp. NPDC058521. Lineage (NCBI taxonomy): Bacteria > Bacillati > Actinomycetota > Actinomycetes > Mycobacteriales > Nocardiaceae > Rhodococcus > Rhodococcus sp. NPDC058521. The sequence continues at coordinate 231,098 of NZ_JBHXNL010000002.1, read as the reverse complement.
ACTGGTGCTCGCGAGCGACCTTGCCGTGATCGACGAGAACGCGAAGCTCGGGCTGCCCGAGGTCAAGCGGGGGCTCTTCGCCGCCGCGGGTGGAGTCATGCGACTGCCTCGTCAGGTTCCGCTCAAGATCGCACTCGAAGCGGCGCTGACCGGCGAGCACATGTCGGCGGACACCGCGTTGCAGTGGGGTTTGGTCAACCGTGTCGCACCCTCCGGCACGTCGGTGGATGTGGCGGTCCAACTTGCCGAAACCATCGCCGCGAACGCTCCGCTGTCGGTGCAGCAGAGCAAGCGGGTGATTCATCGTTCGGCCGCTTACGGATCCGAATGGGACGCTCCGATCTGGGAAGAGCTCAACAAGTCCGCTGCTGGAATCGTATTCGGCAGCCAGGACGCAATCGAAGGACCCACCGCATTCGCGGAGAAGCGAGAGCCGAAATGGACCGGGCGCTGAGTCAAGAAGAGAGTGGCTACTCCAGGCTGGTCCTGCGGACTCGATTCATCTGGATCAGGACGTGGACGGCTCGGCGTCGGGTCTGATCGGCTCGGCGTAACACTCGCGCTCGATGGTTTCCATGGGAAACCGCACTTTCGTCTCGCCGAACAATAGTCTCGTTGCGCTCTCCGCAGCCTCGGACACGTGCACGGCAGCAGTTTCGGGACTGCGGGTGTGCACAACGACCTCGTCGTGCTGGAAGAAGACGAGTTCGCTGTCGGACTCGGTTGCGAGTCTTCGGCGCAGGTCCGCGAGAAGGCAGCCGGCCCATTCGGAGGCGGTGGCTTGCACGACGAAGTTTCGGGTGAAGCGGCCACGGGCCCGGGCGTCACCGTGTGACCACCACGAGTCCGCCACAGGTGGGCAGGCACGCCCGAGCCACGAATGGACGACTTCGCCACGCTCTCCCGCCGACGCGGCACGTTCGACGTACTGCACTGCCTGCGGGAACCTTCGGCGCAACAAGGCGAGAAGGTGCTTGGCGTCGCCGGACGTGGCGCCGTAGAGGACGCCGAGGATGGCCACTTTCGCCTTGGCGCGGTCACCACCGAATGCTTCGGCGGCGACCGGTGCGTACAGATCGTCTGCGCCGGCGGCCGTCACCATGCGGGGATCGCCGGACATTGCTGCGAGGATGCGGGGTTCGAGCTGCCCCGCATCGGCGATGACGAACGTATGGTCTGGGTCGGCAACAACGCTCTTCCGTAGGGCCTTCGGGATCTGCAATGCTCCACCACCACGGCTCGCCCACCGTCCGGATACAACTCCGCTCGGTACGTAGACAGGCCGAAACCGGTTGTCGCGCACCCAATCCTCGAGCCAGTTCCAACCGTTCGTGCTGTACAGCTTCGAGAGGTCCCGGTGCTCGAGCAACAGCGGGACTGCCGGGTGATCGATCTCGCGGAGAAGGTGAGCGCGGGTCGACTCGAGTTCGATGCCCTCCCGCCGGAACGCGTCGATGACCTCCGCATGGGACGCCGGATTGATCCGCCGGCCGAACGCCGACCCGATCCGATCGACGGCGCTCTGGATTCGTGAGGGCAGTTCGTACCCGGTCGGACGACGTCCCAGCGTCTCTTCGAGGAAGGCGAGATGCGTTGCGGACGAGAACGGGAGTCCGTCGTGACTCATCTCGGCGGCAGCGAGGGCTCCTGCAGATTCCGCAGCGAGGAGCAGTTCGATTCTGCGCCTGTCGGATTCGGGAAGAGCACCGATGGTACGTCGTTGTGCAGTGAACTCGGTGAGAACGTCCTCGGGGTTCTCCTCGGGAGTGGCGTCGAAGAGCCCCTCGCGTCGATCGACCGGTTCGGGTGTGGGTTCGGTGGTGATGCCGTCGCGCATGTTCAGAACCGAGCGCGTGGATGCGAGGTCGTGACACCGCAGTACACGCACACCTCGGTCGAGCAGGCGTGGGTAGATCGACCCGGTCGAGGACCACACCCAGCGAGGGCTTTCGGCCGCTTCCCACCGTCGTACCGTGCCGGCGAGGTCCGAGTGCTGCCTCGGTGCCTCGACCGCCGTGCCGTCGTCTTTGCAGCGGACGGTGACCGCCTCGGTGCCTTCCCCATTGGCGGGCACGACGACGATTCTCACGCGTCGGCAGATTCCTTCGTCAGGATTCTGCGGTGCAGTCCGCGACGGTCGTACACCATCGTGGTGATACCACCGACGAGCAGTCCGACGAGTAGGCCGAGCAGTGTCACCCACACGGCGTGAATCAGCCCTGCGTCGCCCTGCGCACCGAAGAACAGGATCGCGCGGGCCCCGATGTAGACCTGATGCATGGGCTCGAATTCGGCGAGGAAGCCGAACAGTGGTGGAGATGCCTCGATCGGGATCGTTCCGCCGGACGAAGGTAGACCCAGCACGATGAACACCAAGAGGTTGATGAGCAGACCGAGGTTGCCGAACACGGCCATGACGGAGATCGACGTGACTCCGACGGCCGTGATCGCCAACGCGCCGAACTCCCACAGCGCAAGCGGATTGCTCACGGGCATACCGAGAGCCGTGCCGATCCACAGATACAGCGCGGACACAATGAGCGCCATGACGGTGATGATCGCCCACTTGATGAGCAGAGTCTGGAAGCGCGTGTAATCGGCCCGCTCTCGATGAATGTAGAGCGGGCCCACTTCGGTGGGCAGGAAGCCGAGCATGCCGTCCACCAGTACATTGATGATCGTGGCTCCGGTGAAACCGGCGAGAATGATGAGTAGCGCGTAGTAGAAGGCGGACAGACCGAATCCGGTGCCGTCCGGCAGGGGGTCGTACTGCACGGTGCGCACCTCTATCGGATTCTCGAACAGAATGCTCGTCGCACCGGACAGTTCGAGATCGGGCGCCGTGGCGGCGAGTTCGTCCGTCACCATCTTGGTGAGCTTTTCGCCCATCGTGGTGTTCACCTGGCCGAGCGCCCGTTCGCCGACCTGGTCGACGATGTTGGCCGCGACGGTTCCCGCGCGCGGATTGGTCTGCACGGTGATGATGGGTTGCTCGATGTCACCGGGGATCACACCGCCCTGGGCGAGGATCATCGTGCGTTTGGTGAAATCGCTGGGGATCACGATCGTCCCGTACAGGTTGCCCTTGCTCAGTTCCGATCGGGCTTCTGCGATGCCGATCTGTCTGATGTCGAACTGCTCGGGGTCCAGCCCGTCGAGTAGTCCGGCTTCGATTTCGTCACCGAAGTTCTGGTGTTCGGGCGGATCGGAATTGGGGAGCGTATCGCCCTCGTCCTGGTTGATGAGTGCGATCGGGAACTTGTTGAGATTGTTCACCGGGTCGAGCATGCCCCCGAGGTACAGACCGGCCAGGAGCGACATGATGAAGCCGACCGCAACGATCGGGGCTGCCCAGAAGAACGGACTTCGCAGTGAATACCGCCGTGAGTTCGTTTCGTCGGCCATTCGCGGCGACCGCCTTTCCGTCCAGATGTCGAGTAAGGACAGCGTAGGCGGTCGCCGCGGATCGGATTGGGCAACCGGGCCCGGTAGTGGTGCCCGTCATGCGAGAAGCATCAGTCCTGTGGGACGTTGTTCGCCGCCTCGGACAGCTTCGGGGTGAGTTCGGCGAGCATCCAGGGGATGTTGAGAACGTTGGGCGAGCTCGATGCGAAGACCAGCGGCGGATCCGTGAGTCCGATGTAGGAATTGGTCTTTACGGCCTTCAGCTCCTTGAACAACGGATGGTTCTCCACGTCCCGCTGCATGTCGGGGGCGAGGTACCAGGCCAGAAGCACGTCGGGCTGGTAGGTGGGTAGGAGCTCCATGCTGACCGGCCCTGCGAACTTGGTCGGGTCGCCGCCCTCACGCAACTGCTGCGCGAGTGGATCGATCGTGAAACCGAGGCTGGCCAGCAGCTTCATGCGGGGGTCGGTGTCGAAGTAGAAGTTGAACGACCCTGCTTCGGTGGCACTACCGAACGCCACGTTCTTCCCCTCGAACTCGGGGTGCTCGGACTTCACCTTCGCGATGGATTCGTTGGTCGAGGAGATGAGTTCTTCGGCCTGGTCCGAACGCCCGAGGGCTTCGCCGGCGATCGTGATCTGGTCTTCCCAGCTGGTTGCCCAGCGGCGTTCCGGGTATGCCACGGTCGGGGCGATCTCCGCCAGCTTGTCGTACTGCTCCTGAGTCAGTCCCGAGTGCGTTGCCAACACCAGGTCGGGCGCCAACTCGGCGATCTGCTCGAACGGGATTTCCTTGCTCGACGCCTTCAGCAGCGTCGGCTCCGCGTCGGGATCGAGCTCTTCGAGGGTCTCGCGACTCCACGGCAGCAGACCGTCGTCGCTCCCGGAGTCCGAGGACATGTCCTGAACCGCGATGGGAACCACACCGAGAGCGAGGGCAGCATCCTCGGCGCCCCAACCGAGGGTCACCACGCGCTGCGGCTCCTCGGGAATCTCCGCGGTACCCAGAGCTGACGGAATGCTTACCGGAAACGCGCCGCTCTCGGACGCGGTGCCGGAGGACCCCTCCGCGTTCTCCGACCCGCTGTCGCTGCTGCACGCGCCGGCGACCAGCGCGGTAGCTGTGATCAGCGCCAATCCCGCAGTTCGCAAATAGGCCGTCTTGGACACTTTCATGCGTGCTCCTGTGCTGAAATTCTTCGTGACGAATCGGACATTGTGGGTCAGGGTAGCCTAACTGCAGTCGGGCTGGGAAGGCAGGTCGGCCGATGAAAAGGTCGAGGTCGGCCAGTAGGGTACGGGGTGCGGTGCACCCCGCGAACCCATCGACCAGGAGTGACTCTTGACCGAGCTGTTGTTGGTGCTGTTGATCATCGTCGTAGTCGCGGGAATCGTGGTGTACGCCCTGCGGGGGCGCTCCACGAACAAGGGCAAGAGGCCTGCCCGGGTCGACCCACTGGCCGACTACCCCGAGGTATACGACCCGCACAAGATCGGGGTGGGCGACATCATCACTTACGCCGGAATCGATCACGTCGTGCGCGGCACGATCAAGCTCGACGAAGAGGGCTACATCTGGCACGAGCACCTGCTGGACGGCTCCACGGGTCGTCGCTGGCTCACCGTCGAAGACGACGAAGGCGAACTCGAGATGACGCTGTGGATGCGTCGCGAGGGCACCGGCCTCGAGCCGAACGGCGACGTGATTCTCGACGACAAGGTTCACCGTCAGATCGAGCGGGGCACGGCTAAGTTCACTGCCGAGGGCACGACGGGCACGGCGCCGTCTGGGACCGTCGACTACGCGGACTACGCAACAGCGGACAAGACAGGCCTGCTGGCGTTCGAGCGCTGGGCCCGCACGCAGTCGTGGGAAGTGTCGACCGGGCGAGCGGTGACTCGAGGTGAATTGTCGGTCATCCATTCCGGGCCGCCCGAATGACTGTCCACGTACTGGATGTGGCCCCGCGGGACGTCGAGGCCGCATCGCTCGGACTCGTCGTCGACGCCGAAGTTCCACCGACTCTCGTCGAGCTGTGTATCGAAGACGGCAGTGCCGGCGTGCGTCTCGGTGTGCTCGGCGCGTCCCACGTCGTGAGCGCCTATGTCGATGGCGCTGCGGTGTCCGAGCAAGTGTCCTGTGATGCAATCGGTTTCGGAGGGCGGGCCCTGCCCGCCGAAGAAAGCTTCGGAAACTACCGGTTCGAGTCCGAAACGGTGCGCGCCGGTCGAATCGAGTTCGACGAGTGCGCACGATGGGTGCGTTCGAATGCGTCCGACGACACCTCCTGGATCTGCGCCGAATTTCCCGGCGCTCGAACGGCACTGACCGCGCTGACCGCCGAAAGGGCGTCACGAGGATGGTCGTGGCGGACCTGGCATCTGTATCCGAACGACAAGGGTGGGGAGATCGTGACGACACGAAGCAGGTGGGAGCCGTGATCCGTCGAATCGTTCGAGTTTCGGTAGTGGGAGTGCTCGCCGCACTCGTTCTCGGGTTCTCGGCCGCGTGCGGAAATGCGGTGCGCGACTACATCGGTGAAAACTACCAACTTCAACGCACCGAGGGCGACACCAAGATCTACACCTCGAAAGACCCTGTCGGCACGACGACGACGGACATCGCAGCAGCAAAGTCACCTGCCGCCCGGCAAGCCGACGGCGGCAACGAATACCTGCGTTACGACGACGACATCGTGATCGTCTCGCCCGCATCGGGCGGCGGTAGCACGGTCCGAGTCGAGGATATCGACGGTGGTTACCGCGGTGGCGCTTTCATCTTCCTCGGACCGGGATTCAACCCGGGCTCACCCGCCGGCGGCGCCGGCGGAAGCGGCGGATCCGGGAGCGCCAAATGACAACCCACATCACGCCCACGGCCGGCGGCCGACCTCGAACGGAGAATGATTCGTGAGCACCATCGTTTCGGCAGCAGACACCGAGATCGGGACCATCGATCCGACTCTTCTCGTCGGCGGAGTCCTCGGCACTCTCGCGTACTTCGTCGTGGGCGCCGCGGTGCTCGGGATCGGGTTCGTCGCGCTCGACGCCCTCACACCCGGAAATCTGCGTCACCAGGTGTACGTGGACAAGAACCCGAACGCCGCGATCCTGGCCGGTGCGAACCACCTTTCGCTTGCGATCATCGTCGTCACCGCCATTCTCACCAGCTCGGACGGAATCGCCCAGGGCCTCGCGGATTCTGCGGTCCACGGGTTGTTCGGCGTTCTGATCCAGGCGGCTGCCCTGAGCCTGATGAATCTCGTTCTGCCGGGTCACCTCGTCGCGCTCGTGAAGGAGCCGAAGATGTGTGGTGCCGGCTGGGCCCTCGGAGCCAGCCTGTTCGCGGTCGGTCTCGTCAATGCCGCAGCGCTTTCCTGACGTTTCGTGACTACTGCCGTCGAAGAGGTGCCCTCGGTTTCGGTGCCGCCGCTGGGGAGCCGCGCCCGCGCACTACTTCTGGCTGCGGTGGCGGCGTGCGCAGCGTGCGGACTGATCTACGAACTCGCGTTGCTCACGTTGTCGGTGAGCCTGACCGGCGGCGGAATCACTCAGACCTCGCTGATCGTCGCGGGATTCGTTGCTGCCCTCGGTGTGGGCGCACTCGCCGCGAAACCGTTGCTTTCCCACGCCGCGGTGTCGTTCGTCGTCGTGGAGATCCTGCTCGGACTGATCGGCGGGTTCAGCGCGGTGACGCTGTACGTCTCGTTCACCTTCCTCGGCTCGAGTGGCGCGATCCTGGTCGCTGCAACGGCGCTCATCGGCATCCTCGTGGGCGCCGAAGTGCCGCTCCTGATGACACTGCTGCAATCCGGCAGAGCCGACAACGACGCCGAGCACGCCGGCAAGGTGTTGGCCAACCTCAACGCCGCCGACTACGCGGGAGCTCTCGTCGGCGGTCTTCTGTGGCCTTTCGTTCTGCTCCCCACGGTCGGGATGATTCGCGGCGCCGCAATCACCGGCATGATCAACCTCGTAGCGGCCGCGATCGTGGCACTCGTGTTGTTGAGATTCCAATTGACGCTGCGGGTCCGGCTCGTTGCGGTGGTGGCGCTGCTTCTCGCAGCGGCACTGATCGGGGTCTTGCTGGTACGGGCATCCGACATCGAGACGACGGCGCGGCAGCGCCTCTACACCGACCCGGTGGTGGCCGCGGAGCGCTCGCAGTACCAGGAAATCGTGGTCACCGAGCGAAAGGGTGATACTCGACTCTTCCTCGACGGCGATCTGCAGTTCTCCAGCATCGACGAGCATCGATACACCGAATCGCTGGTCTACCCGGCGGTCGCCGACGACCCTGAACGTGTCCTGATTCTCGGTGGCGGAGACGGATTGGCTGCCAGGGAGGTTCTTCGGCTGCCCAGCGTCCGCGACGTGGTCCAGGTCGAGCTGGACCCGGCGGTAATCGATCTCGCGAATACAAGGTTGGTCGATCTCAACGAGGGCGCCCTGATGGACCCACGGGTGCACGTCGTGCTCGACGACGCATTCAAGTGGATGCGCGAACACCGTGGCGAAGCCTTCGATTCGGTGATCGTCGACCTGCCGGACCCGGATACTCCGGCGTTGGGGCGCCTCTATTCCAGCGAGTTCTACGGACTCGCACGGTCCCTACTCGGACCCGACGGGAAGATGGTCGTCCAAGCTGGGAGTCCCTATTCCACACCGGACGCCTTCTGGCGCACCGTGTCGACAGTCGACGCCTCCGGCCTGAGCGTGACGCCGTACCACGTGCTGGTGCCGAGCTTCGGCGACTGGGGCTACGTTCTCGGTCAGAGGGGGGACACGCCTCCCGAACTGCGCCTCCCGCGGGACGCGCCACCACTGCGATTCCTGGACGAGCCGACCCTCGCCGCGGCAAGTCACTTTCCCCTGGACCGACCCCGATTGTGGCTGGAACCGTCCACGCTCGACCGCCCTCACATAGTCGACGACATGCGAAAAGGCTACGAACGCTGACCTCACCCGACCTTCGGTGACTAGGCTGAACAGTGCAGTCGGCGCCCTGGTCCGGCGTCGTGCAGTCGGCGCCCGAGTCCGGCGCCGGATCGTCCACCTTCGAGGAGGCCGGTCGTGGCCTATTACCGGCGTTGCGGATCGGTGCCGCCCAAGCGGCACACCCAGCATCGTGACGATGCCGGGCGGCTGTACTTCGAGGAGTTGATGGGAGAAGAGGGGTTCTCCTCCGATTCCTCACTGCTCTATCACCGCAACGTCCCTTCCGCGATCGTCGATTCGACGGTCTGGACCCTTCCCGATCAGCAGTGCGCGCCCAATCATCCACTCCGGCCACGGCACCTGCGTCTGCACGATCTGTTCTCCGCCGACGATGCGGCGCACGCCGATGTGGTGACCGGCCGACGACTCCTCCTGGGGAACCGCGATGTGCGGATCTCCTACGTGACCGCGTCGATTCCTTCTCCGCTGTACCGCAATTCGACCGGGGACGAGGTCGTCTACGTCGAGTCCGGCTCGGCGACGGTCGAGACGGTGTTCGGATCGCTCGAGGTCGATACCGGTGATTACGTGTACCTACCGACGTCGACCACGCATCGTTGGTTGCCGACCGGTGATGGGCCGTTGCAGGCGTACGTGATCGAGGCGGAAGGGCACATTCGTACGCCGCGACGGTATCTGTCGCAGTTCGGGCAGTTCCTGGAGTCGGCTCCGTACTGCGAGCGAGACATCCGTGGCCCGGACTCCCCGCTGGATCGCACCGAGGTCGATGTTCCGGTTCTGGTGAAGCACAGGGCATCCGACGATCTGGTGGGGACCCGGCTCGTCTATGCGGAGCATCCATTCGACGTCGTCGGCTGGGACGGTTGCGTGTATCCGTACGTGTTGAACATCGCCGACTTCGAGCCGATCACCGGTCGGGTCCATCAGCCGCCACCGGTCCATCAGGTATTCGAAGGCGACAAGTTCGTGGTGTGCAACTTCGTCCCGCGCAAGGTGGACTATCACCCGTTGGCGATACCGGTGCCGTACTACCACTCCAATGTCGACTCGGACGAAGTCATGTTCTATTGCGGCGGAGACTACGAGGCGCGCAAGGGATCCGGTATCGGGCTCGGGTCGGTGTCGGTGCATCCCGGAGGCTACGCCCACGGTCCGCAACCACACGCCTACGAGGCGGGAGTTGGTGTGGAGCGGTTCGACGAATTGGCGGTAATGGTCGACACGTTCCGTCCGCTCGGCTTGGGAGAAAGCGGACTGTCCGTGCAAGACCCGGATTATGCGTGGAGTTGGTCAGGGAGAGGACCCCGAAAATGACTGCAGTTCCGCTATTGTTTCGTGCACTGTGCGACGACGCCTCGATGTTTCCGCCACGCGCAGCCCAGACGAAGGTGGCGCTCGCGGAGCACCTCGCCCGTAGAGACACGGCAGGGGCGGCACTCGTCGGTCCCCTCGTCGTGCCGGCCGCCAAATGGAGCGAACTCGCCCGGGAGGCGCCGTCGAAAGGGTCCGTGCAGGTCGCCGTCACGTTTCCGGACGGCCCTGGTGCCGGCGTCGAGGTGTCGAAGCAGTTCGCGAAGTCGACACACATCACGGTAGTGGCCGTGGAGTTCGCCGATCCGGAAGACGTTCCTGCCCCCGAGTTCTTCGCGACTATCGAGAAACTGGACCTCGGCGACCGAGACGTCTACGTGGAGATTCCCCGAGCACATCGGCACGTGGAGTTCCTTGCGTCGGTAACCGGGACGAGTTATCGGGCGAAGTTGCGCACGGGCGGTTCGTCGGCGGATTCGTATCCTTCCGAATCCGAATTGGCGGAGTCGATTCTCGCCCTTGTCGCGTCGGGCGTCTCCTTCAAGGCGACCGGCGGTTTACACCGTGCCATACGGCACACGGACTCGAAGACGGGTTTCGAACAGCACGGCTTCCTCAATGTTCTCGTGGCAACTCGTCGAGCGCTCGAGGGTGCCACCGCGAAGCCGATCGCAGATGCACTGGCGAACCGCGACTCAGACAGTACGGTTGCCGAACTGAACGACTCGAGCGCCGATCAGATTGCGCGCCTACGGAATATCTTCCACTCCTTCGGCACGTGCAGCCTCGACGAGCCGCTCGAAGATCTTCTCGAACTGGGTCTCGTTCCGAGCGTGGTGCGGCCCTCGTGAGAGGTGAGCCCGGCGAGGGATTCGGCATCGAGAACCTGCCGTACGGGATCTTCTCCACAGTCGGCACCACGCCGAGGGTCGGTGTGCGATTCGGTGATCGGGTACTGGATCTGTATACCGTTCTGCGTGAAGAAGTTTTTGCCGAACCGTCACTCAATGCGTTCATGGCGCAGGGGCGGACGAGGTGGGACGAGGTTCGCAGGGCGATCGTCACCGAGCTCGAGAACGGCGATCGTTCCGAAGGTGCGTTCCACCCCGTGGATTCGGTGCGGATGCATCTCCCTTTCGAGGTTGCCGATTTCGTGGATTTCTATGCATCCGAGCACCACGCCACCAACCTGGGCCGAATATTTCGACCGGACGCCCCACCGCTCATGCCCAATTGGAAGCACCTGCCCGTCGGGTATCACGGCAGGTCCAGCACGGTGGTCGTGTCCGGAACCGACATCGTCCGCCCGTGCGGCCAGCGAAAGCAGCCGGACGAGTCCGCTCCGTCGTTCGGCCCCACTCGCCGACTCGACATCGAGGCGGAACTGGGCTTCGTCGTAGGCGCGGCCACCGAGCTCGGACAACGCGTCGCACCGGACGAATTCGCAGACCACGTCTTCGGCGCCGTGATCCTCAACGACTGGTCGGCACGCGATGTTCAGGCGTGGGAGTATGTGCCGCTCGGTCCCTTTCTCGGAAAGTCGTTCGCCACGTCGATATCGCCGTGGGTAGTGCCCTTGGCGGCTCTCGACACTGCCCGCACAGCGACGCCGGTCCAGGATCCCGATCCGCTGCCGTATCTGCGTGGATCACAGGACTGGGGTCTGCGAGTGGACATGGCAATCTCGTGGAATGGACAGGAGGTGTCGAGGCCGAACTATGCGCACATGTACTGGTCGCCGGCGCAGATGCTTGCGCATCTCACGGCTAATGGGGCCCTACTCAGCGTGGGAGACCTGTTCGGTTCGGGGACGGTGTCGGGTCCGAACCGCGACACCTGGGGTGCGTTCGTCGAGCTCAGCGACGGCGGAACGCGAACACTGGGGATCGGCGGGCAGTCACGGACATTCCTCGAGGATGCCGACGAGGTGACGATCTCGGCTTCGGCGCCGGGACCGAACGGAAGCCGCATCTCGTTCGGTGAGGTTCGGGGACGCATAGCGCCGCCCCGACTCTGACCGTGGAACGAGCCGGGACGGCCTGGTGAATAGGGTCGAAGGATCGGCCGGAGCGCGATCAGGGTGTGGCGAAGAACTGTTCGACGGCGGGCTGTGCGTTCGGATTGCCGTAGCCGATTCCGGCAACCGCACCCACACCCGCGCCGATGACCGTTCCGAGAATGCAGCCGGCGATGAAGTTGGGGAAGATCGACACACAGCCGATGGCCATGCCCACGTTGGAACCGATCATGATGCCCTGCATGCCCGCGTTGTTCCAGCCGGTGTTGATCTCGTTGGTCATCGTGTCGAACGCGACTTGCTTGGGATTGTTGTCGGGAAACATGTTCTGCGCCACCTGACTACTGCTGCCGTCCGGCAGTGGCGTGAACAATGGAACCGTGAGGTCCACGGGTTGTGGTCCGGGGTCGGCGTATGCGGTGCCGGATGTGACGGCCATCGCAGTGACGACGAGCAACGACAGTGTCAACGCTTTGATCACCTTCATGGGACTTCCCGCCGTGTAGTTGGGGGAACGGGCCCCGTTTTCGCCGGCGGGGCCCGTTCGGTACCCGTGGGCTACCCGGGCGAGAGTGGACGTAAACGCTAGCCACGGGAGAAGGTCAAGGCGTGCCGATGAATTCGAAGATTGCCGGTGTGACTGCCGGGTTGGCGTTGTTGATTCCGGTCACGGCGCCGATCGCTCCGCCGATGCCCGCACCTGGGATGCAGCCCACGAACAGGAAGAAGATGCAGCCGACCACCGCACCGATTCCTGCACCGACTCCGGCCGATGTCGCTCCACCGTTCACCCAGCCGATCTCGATCTGATTGATCATGTTGGTGTAGGCGGAATTTCGATCGACGTTCTGCAAGTTCAGAGCCCCTGCCACCGGGGTCGTGGTGGGTGTGAGCGTGAGGTACCGACCGTTGTCGGTGATCATCGGATCGATCGCGAACTCCGCGCCTGCGAGTGAGTAGCGAAGCGGGACGGACCCGACCCATGCTCCTGCGTCGTCGAGAATGTCCACGGCTGCGCCGTTGACGGCGAACGTGCCGGAATCGAGGACGGTGTTCACCGATCGTCCGTCGGCACCCACCGAGGTCGTCGATACGACCGCTTGGCTCGCGGTCTGCGTCGGGGCGGCGTACGCGGTGCCGAATCCGACGCACAGTGTTGCAATCAGCAGCGCGGCCAGCGCTGTCACTCTGTTGAATTTCATTGTGATTCCTGTGCGTAGAAGCTGGACAACGATCAAATGGTTCGACCTTGGCGCCCCACGTGACCCCCGTACCGAAAAGCGTCCGTAACCTGCCTACTTCTCTCGATCATCCTCCCCCGCGCATCGGCAATTTCGCCGTTTACTCGAGAATGTGTGAAATCTGCGCGACAATGATCGATTGGCCTCGTTACGGGAGAGCCCTGGTGTTGTCTCAGTGATTCCTGTGATCTGCGATGGCCGTCCGCGGCCCGAATCGAGGTTTGACGGCCGCGCCGCTGACCATGAGTAGTTGGACAGCGCGGTAGCGGTGCGGGCGCATGGGTTCGAGACGGGCGACCATCTCTTCGTCGTCGATGGGCCGACCGAACAGGGTCCACCCGACCATTCCGGCAAGGTGATAGTCGCCGACCGACAGTGCGTCGGCGTCGCCCAGTGCGCGCTGTGCGACTTCTGCTGCCGTCCACACACCGACTCCGGGGACTGCCATGAGTCGGCGGATCGCCGCGTCCGGGGAAAGGTCGACAGCCTTTTCCAGGCGGTCTGCGACCTGGGCGCATCGGACGATCGTGCGCGATCTGCTGGGATCGACGCCTGCCCGGTGGTACTCCCACGAAGGAATCTTCCGCCACACCTCGGCGGGCGGCGGCACCCGCATACCGTCCGGGGCGGGGCCGGGAGCAGGCTCGCCGTACTTCAGAACCAGTCGGCGCCACGAAGCGAACGCCGCGATGCCGTGGACGCGTTGTTCGAGGACTGCGGGGACCAGTGCTTCGAACACTCGATCCGTTCTTCCGATTCGCAGTTGTGGAAAACGTCTGTGTGCCTCCACGAGAACGGGATGGATGGGTGTGAAGTCGGAGGCGTCGTCGTGATCGCCGATCAGACGCGGCAACTGCGCCGACCATTCCGATGCGCCGGGCCCCCAGGCGCGTCCGGTGGCCGTGAATCGGTCGGATTGTGAGACCCGCCAGGTGACCGGTCCGCTCGGCATGAGCGACGTGCGCCAGATGGCGCCATCGGCGGTCCGGCGGTGACACGGATCGCCGCGGCCACGGCGAAGCGGAGCAAGCGTCAACCCGATGTCCAGAGGACGCTGTGACTTCACCGTGGCCTCGACGGAGTCGAGTGCGCTGGTCATCGTGACCAGCGTATCCGTCAGGTCGTGGCGGCCACCGCCAGGCCGAGATTCTCGAGAGCCTCCGACCATCCGTCGTACACGTTGTCGTCGCCGGGGTGTGCATCGATGCCCGCACAGGTGAACGTCATGCGGGTTCCCGTGTCGGAGGGGTCCAGGCGAACCGTCACGCGCGCTGCAGTGTCCTCCGGGTCCTCGGGTGCTCCCCAGGTGCACACGAGCAGTTTCGGCGGATCGAGTTCGAGGTACCGGCCTCCGACCGGGTACTCCGTGCCGGTGGTTTCGTGGACCATTGTGTAGGCGTAGCGCCCGTCGACGCGGACATCGGAGCTCACCGATTCCCGCGCTGTTCGGACACCCTTGGGATGCATCCACTCGGCCATCAGTGCCGGTCTGGTCCAGGCATCCCACACCTGCTGGGGTGTGGCGTCGAGGTTACGGACGATGGTGAATTGCTTGTCGGTCATCACGTTTCCTTTCGTAGTAGCTGTTCGAGAAGGTCGAAGCGCTCGTTCCAAGCACCTCGGTGTTCGGCGATCCAGGCCGCGGCGTCGGACATGCCACCGGGTTGAAGTGCACAGACACGCCATTGGGCATTGACCGTGCGCTCGATGAGGCCGGCGTCTTCGAGGACGCGAAGATGCTGAGACACGGCCGGCCTGCTGATGGGGTAGTCGTCCGCGAGGTCGCCGACGGTGATCGGTCCGCTCTCGAGGCGCGCCAGTATGTCTCGACGGGTCGGGTCGGCGAGTGCCGCGAAGATGCGGCTCAGCGGATCGTCCGGTGTACGCATGACCCCTCGATCGTTTAAGTAATGCCTTACGTAAGTAAATGGTTACATACGTTGGGGGCGAAGGCAAGGGTGTGTCGTCGAATGGCACTCGCCACACTGCTGCGTCGCTACCGCAAGGTGTCGGAAGCTGCACGTATGGTGCCAGCATGATCATCGTGAGCACCGACGGATCCTGTCTTCGCAATCCCGGCGGAGCCATCGGTTGGGCGTGGGTGAATCACGAAGGCCCCACTCGTTCCGGCGGTGAAGCATCGGGCACCAACCAGATCGCGGAACTTCGCGCACTGCTCGAAGCCGTCCTCGCTCACTCGGGGGAGGAGCCGCTACTGATCGAGTCCGATTCCCAATACGCCATCAAATGCGCCTCCGAATGGCTTCCGGGCTGGAAACGGAAGGGTTGGAAGACGGCGAGCGGAGGGGCGGTCAAGAACCTCGAGCTGGTGCAGGCGATCGACGAGGCCATCACCGGGCGAAGCGGCCCCGTCCGATTCAGATGGGTTCGCGGGCACGTCGGCAATCACTACAACGAGATGGCCGATACGCTTGCCGGTGAAGCAGCACGTGCGGTTGCGTCCGGTGACCTGAAACCGCAGCCTGTATCGAGTCCGGCGCCCGCTCCTGCAGGGGTCCCGTCTGGTGTGGCAGCGCCGCTGTCGGCATCCGATCCTGCGTCCATGACACTCTTCTGACCTGACGAGCACCGACGCGGAAACGATGTACGACGACACACCCGAGGTGCGGCGATTCTGGCAACAGTTGGACCTGCCGGGAATCATCGACGTGCACACCCACTTCATGCCCGACAACGTCATGCGGAAGGTGTGGGAATACTTCGACGCGGTCGGCCCGATTCAAGTCGCACATCCAGGTCGGTGACTATTCGCCCAACGATCCGTTGCTCGATCCGGTGTGGCAGGTCATCGAGGACGCCGGAGTTCCGGTGGAGATCCACCGTGGATCGGGGCCTGCGCCGGGAACGCACACCGGTCCCGCTCCGATCGCCGATTTGCTCCGCAGGTTTCCGAACTTGTACCCGGTCGTCGCGAACCTGGGGCTGCCCGAATACTCGGAATTTCTCGACCTCGCCGAGGCGTTCCCCAACGTCCATCTGGACACGACCATGGCGTCCACGGACTTCACGGAGAGACCGCGCCGTTTCCGCCTGCAGAGGTGCCACGGCTCGCTGCACTGGGAGACCGAATTCTGTTCGGAAGCGAGCGATTATCCGAGCATTCCCTACAGCTATTCGAGCGCGCTCGAGAGTCTCACGCGGTTCGATCTGGGGACGCGTGGTTGCGGGCTGTGTGCCACGACAACGCGGCGAGACTGTTCCGCATCGACTGACTATCCCGGACCGCCCAGGTCGGGAGCGTCGGCGATGCCGAGCATCGCCAGGAACATCCGAGCCTCCTCCACGTCGTTCGCTTGGGCTGCGACAACGCGCTGAGCTCTGTGAATCTGGTCGGCCGCGAGTGTGGAATCGGCGTCCTCGTCGACGATCGACTCCAGGTCCTTCTTCGAGTCGTGCCCTGATTTCGAGTCGGTCACTGAAACCTCACTCCCCAGATGACGTGATGGTCGAAGACTTCGCCCGAATATAGCTACTTCAGGTGCGAACGTGAACCGATTGCAGTGCCCGATGTGCTGCGTCCACCGCGCTGTTCACGGAGATCTCACCCCGCATCCCGGGCGCGGCGACCATGTCCCCGGCCAGGTAGACGTCCGATCCACGGTCGATGGCGGGGCGATCCCGCCAGGTGTGGCCGGGTAGGTCGATCGCCCCGGTTCGGTTCCTGGCGGTGGCGGTTCGCTGCCAGGTCGCACGATCGCGCCACTCCGGTAGGACGGTGTCGGCGAACCGGTTCAAACGGGCTCTGGCCTGGGCGATCGATTCGTTCGGCCGTATCGGCATGTCCAGTTGATACAGCGATTCCCCGCGGGGCGCCGTCGATCGGTCCTGCATCGAATAACTCTCGTGGAATCCACCGCCGTCGAGGTCGGCCACTATTCGACAGTCGCGTCGCGACGTGGGTAGTGCGACGTCCAACATCACGCAGGCGCCACTCGTCCAGACCAGCGATTCGTCCTTCAACAACGCACGCGCAGAGCTCAATTCGGTGGCGACGATCGTGGGTGTGGTGGGCAGATCGCCCACACGGGACTCGGTGCGGATCTCGACTCCGAGTTCGGCGGCGCGGGTACACATTCGGTCGATCACGGTCTGCCAACCGCCACGAACCCAGCGGACGCCGGGAACTCTGGGGGCGTAGATGCGATGGAACAGATTCCAGACGAAGGCGGCGGAAAGCCGCCCGGTGTCCGAGTCGTAGGTTGCGACGCCGATCGCATTCGCGATGCGGTGTGCGCTCTGCGCTCCGAACTTTTCGGATGCCCAACTGTGGAAGTCCGCATCCACCGGAGCGCTCGCTCCGGGGCGAGCCTGAGCCTTCAGCATGCCGAAGGGAGGGACGCGGCGAATCCTGCCATCGACGAGGAACCCGGCCCGGGCGAATGCGGTCGGTGCGGGCCACCCGAGCCCGCCCACGAACCCTTGGCGCTTCAACCATCGATAGTGGGGGCCGTCTGCGTAGAAGACGTGCGGACCTTCGTGAGCGATGTACGGCGCCGGGGTGGCCCGCCCACGCCCGCCGAGAGTGGAATGAGCTTCGTGCAACTCCACTTTCGCCCCAGCCTGAGCGCACTCGATGGCTGCGGTGAGACCGGCGATCCCGCCACCGACCACAGTTATGGGTGTGGTCATCTCCCGCTCCAACTGTAGAAGAACTTGCGCTTGGGGTGCAGTGCGAAACCGACGGTCGACGCGACGATCTGTTCCTTGACGAAGACGCCGGCTCGTCCTCCGACCGACCAGGAGCGCACTCGATCGTTGCGGTCGGTGCGTTGCACGATGGCGGCGCCGCGGCCGAGACTCAGGGCGCGGCCCACGAACTTCGGCCCCACCGGTTTCGGCTGCTTGCCCCGTAAGAGAGCCACTGTGGATTCGGCGGCGTGGGTGCCCAACGGGATAGCTGCTTGGCAACTCATGCGCAGCGGGGATCCGGCCACGACCATCGCGTCGCCAGCGCCGACGATGTTCGGGGAGGTGTCGCTGACGAGGCCGGAGTCGACGACGAGCCGGTCGTCGGCATCGGTGTTCAACCCGCTTCGGCGTGCGAGGTCGGATGCGACGAACGATGCGGTGAGGATCGGGCAATCGGTCTGGAGATGCCTGCCGTCCGCGAGGACGATCTTGCCGTCGTCGACGGTCGTCACCGCGGAGTTCGGGATGGTGGTGATTCCGAGGTCGGCGAGAACTTTCAGAATCTTCGCTCGTGCGTTGTCGGACAACGTGCTGGCGACCGAGTCGCGGGACACCAACACCACATCGAGATCTCGTCGCTGCTCGGCAATCTCCGTTGCGGTCTCGAGTCCGGTCGGTCCACCACCGATCACCGTCACGGTGGCGCGGGACGGAAGGGCGAAGATTCGGTCGCGCAATCGCTCCGCGTCCTCGAATTCGGCGACGGACGCACCGTGGATGTCGCCGCCGTCGATGACGCCCCGCCGCAGCTGTGAGCCTGCGGCGTAGATCAGCTTGTCGTACGGCAGTTCGGTG
This sequence comes from Rhodococcus sp. NPDC058521, assembly GCF_042719695.1. Lineage (NCBI taxonomy): Bacteria > Bacillati > Actinomycetota > Actinomycetes > Mycobacteriales > Nocardiaceae > Rhodococcus > Rhodococcus sp. NPDC058521. The sequence goes on along the minus strand of NZ_JBHXNL010000002.1, from coordinate 212,661 downwards.
CCGTCGCGCATTATCACCCGTTGGAGGGCTGCGTCGATTCGTTCGACGGTGCCGAGCTTCAGATGTGCTGCAGGGTGGAGCAGTTCGCGTAGGGGGTGGATGGCTTCGGCGGTGCCTGCGACCAGTTGGTGAAGACGGACACGCTCGACGAATACGTCTCGTGGGTTCACCACCGTCACGTGCGCGTCCGGGATCAGAGTCAGGAGGCGTTTGGTCGCCGCGACACCGGCATAGCCTGCTCCGACGACGACGATCCTGGGGAAGCTGTTCGTGTGTGCATCCATGTTGTGGACGCTATGCCTGCTCGTTCGATAACTCCAATGCATAGTTCGAGTCATCTTGATGCATTTAGGCTATCGGCATGACGTTGGACCAGCTCGAGTGCTTTCTGGCGGTGGCGCGTACCGGTCACTTCACCCGTGCCGCCAGTGAAGTTCATCTTGCGCAGCCCAGTCTCAGTAGACAGATCGCCGCACTCGAGCATGATCTGGGTGCCCAGCTGTTCGACCGGGCACGCGGCAACATCACGTTGTCCCCGGCGGGTGAGGCGCTGTTTCCGGTAGCCACCCGCATGCTCGACGATGCAGACAGAGCCAGGCGCGCCGTCGCGGACATCACCGGTCTGCGCACAGGCCGACTGAGGTTGGGTGCCACTCCGAGTCTCTGCATCAGTGTCGTGGCCGATTTGCTCGAGCGTTATCACTCGTCGTACCCGGGTATCGAACTGCACGTGACCGAGAACGGCTCGAGGGCGTTGGTCGACAAACTCGCACGTGGCGAGCTGGACACTGCCTTGGTGATCGACGGCAACAACGGACGAACGGCATCCGGGCTGCGCCTGCAGCAGCTGTATCACGAAGAGCTGGTGGTGGTTTCGGCATCGCATCGTCCGCCCCTCACCAGGAGCCCGGCCCTGCGGCTGGAGCAACTGGCGAAGCACCCGATGGTCGTCTTCGACGGGAACTACGACCTACGGACCACCACGGACGCAGCGTTCAAGTCGGCGGGTCTGGAACAGACCGTTGCCGTCGAAGGCGGTGAACTCGACGCGGTTCTTCGTTTTGTGGAGAGGGGAATCGGGGCGGCGGTGGTGCCGTCGACGACGGTGTTCACTCGTCCCGGTTTGCGTGCCGTACGTCTGAAGGATCCGGTGCTGCGCCGCACCGTGTGTCTTGCTCACCGCAGTGACGTGCAGCCGACCCGGGCGACGATCATGCTCGAAACGCTGCTCGAGGAGGTCGTCGGAGACCTGACCGCGGGCGAGTATCAGGGCGTTACGCGGAGCCGGTGAAGGTGAGCCACAGGAGCGCGACGTTGAGCGTGACGATCAATCCGGAGGTGATCCAGGCTGCGGCGGTGATCGTCGTGGAGTTCACCTGCGCGCCCATCAGGTTCGCATCGGACGTCATGCGGACCAGGGGAATGATCGCGAACGGAATGCACAGGCTGAGCACCACCTGACTGAGAACCAGTGCCAGGGTGGGATCGACACCGACGCCGAGAACGATCAGTGCTGGGATCAGTGTCACGATGCGCCGTACCAGGAGTGGAATGCGTTTGTGCAGTAAACCGTGCATGATCTCGGACCCGGCTGCACATCCGATGGACGTGGAGGCCAGTCCGGATGCGAGCAGGCCGACCGCGAAGACGATGGCGACTACGGGACCGAGCGAGCCTTCGATGGCGGCGTGGGCACCCTCGATGGTGTCGGTGCCGGGCGTGCCGCGCAGTGCGGACGCGGCGAGCAGGAGCATTCCGATGTTGACGCCGCCGGCCACGACGAGGGCGCCGACGACGTCCCAGCGGGTGGCGCGCAGCAGTCGGTCGAGTTTCGGTCCGGGCTCGGCGTAGCCGTGCCGGTCGCGGGCGAGGGCGGAATGGAGATAGATGGCATGCGGCATCACGGTGGCGCCGAGCATGCTCGCTGCGAGAAGTACGGTTTCGGAGCCGTCGAAACGGGGGACCATGCCACCGAGCGCATCGGTGCCGGAGACGTCGGTGAAGGCGAGGCCGGTGAGGAACCCGACCGTGATGATGGCCAGCATGCCGATCACCACGAACTCGAATGTTCGCTGTCCACGCCGATTCTGGATGGAGAGTATCGCCATCGAGATGATGCCCGTGATGAGCCCGCCGACGAACAGTGGGATGCCGAACAGGAGATTGAGCGCGATCGCGCCGCCGATCACTTCGGCGACGTCGGTGGCAATTGCCATGGTTTCTGCTTGTAGCCAGAAGACACGACGATTGCCGGGCCGAAGCCGGTCTCCGAGCATCTCGGGTAGCGAGCGGCCGGTGACGAGTCCGAGCTTCGCGGAGAGGAACTGCACGAGCACCGCCATCGCGTTGGCGAGGACGAGTACCCAGATGAGCAGATACCCGTACTTGGCGCCGGCAGTGAGATTGGCGGCGACATTGCCGGGGTCGACGTAGGCGATTGCGGCAACGAAGGCCGGGCCCAGAAGAGCGAGTGATCGTCCGCTGCCCGACCGGGGCTTACGGGCAGGGCGGACGCGCCCCCGGGTTGCAATGCTCATCACTCGCCTGTCAGGTGGATTTGGCTTTTCCACACTATAGAGTTCGGGGCACCAAACTTTCAAGAGTGACGTGCTTGATTCAGCCGGGCGGCCTGGCGAGTGAGGTGGTCACGTTCGGAAAGGCTCGTGGCCGCATCCGCGGCTTCGGCGTAGAGACGAGCAGCGGCCACCCGGTCGCCATCCTTCTCGTGCAGGTAAGCAGCAGCGGCCGGGTAGCGGGGAAGCGAAGGATCGAGACCGGCGAGTGCTGCCAAACCCGCGCGCGGGCCGTCGGCCTCACCCACGGCGACCGCCCGATTCAGCCTGGTGATCGGGTTGTCGTTGATCGCGAGAAGCTCGTCGTACCACTCGACGATCTGCACCCAGTCGGTTTCCTGGACCGTCTGCGCGTCGGCATGCAATGCGGCAATGGCCGCCTGAGCTTGATACTCACCGAGTCGACCCCTGGCCAATGCGCCCTGCAGTACGTCCACCCCCTCACTGATCAATCGGGTATCCCACAAGCTCCGGTCCTGGTCGCTCAACGTGACGAGACTGCCGTCGGCACGGGTCCGTGCGGGTCGCCGCGCATGGTGAAGCAGCATGAGCGCAAGCAACCCCCGCACCTCCTCGTGTGGGGTGCTCGCCGCAAGTTGGCGGGTCAGACGGATTGCCTCCGCGGAAAGATCCACATCACCGGAGTACCCCTCGTTGAAAATGAGGTACAGGACGCGAAGCACCGTCCCGGCGTCACCGGGCTGATCGAGGCGGACGTCCGACACCGTGCGTTTGGCCCGACTGATGCGTTGGGCCATCGTCGCCTCGGGCACGAGGTACGCCTGCGCGATCTGCCGCGTCGTGAGTCCGCCGACGGCACGGAGCGTGAGCGCCACGGCCGATGACGAGGTCAGGGACGGGTGCGCGCACAGGAAGTAGAGCTGGAGAGTGTCGTCCACCGCCCCGGCCGGTTCCGTCGCCGGTTCGGAGTCGACGAGAACCTCCCGCCTCCTCCGTGAGCTGTCCGCACGTACGACGTCGAGGAACTTGCGCCACGCAACGGCAACCAGCCAACCCTTCGGGTCACGAGGAGGATCGTTCGGCCACACCCGCAGCGCTTCGATCAGCGCTTCCTGCACGGCATCCTCGGCCGTCGCGAAGTCCGCTCCGCGACGGCCGAGGATCCCGATCACGGTGGGAGTGAGGGACCGTAACAGCGCCTCGTCCACCACCGGTCACTCCGCGGCGTTCGGCGGGGCAGTCAGGAAAGGACGGACCTCGAGCCACTCGTGAATCGGCTTCCCTCCCGCACCCGGGGCGGCGGACAACTCACCCGCCAGCTCGATCGCCCGATCGTAAGAATCGACATCGATCACCATCCACCCGGCGATGAGGTCCTTCGTCTCCGCGAAAGGTCCATCGGTGACCGGGGGCCGACCCTCACCGTCGTACCTGACGAAGGTGCCCTCGGGGGCGAGCGCCTGGCCGTCCACGAACTCGCCGGTCCCCTCGAGACGTCTGGCGAAGCCGTGCATGAACTGCATGTGCGCCGAAATCTCGTCCGGGGTCCACTGATCCATGGGTGCGCTGTTCACGGACTCGGGAGCGCCGCGATAGTGCTTGAGGAGCAGGTACTTCATGTCGATCTCCTTGTTCGGGTTCAAATGCGGTGCCTCCACGATGGCGGCATCTGTCCCAGGGACGGAGCTGACTGCCACTTCTCGACATCCTCACCCAACTTTCTTCGAAAATCTTCGGTGCGGGCGAAACGAGTCAAGATTGTCGGTCGGCGCCGAGTATCTCTGCGGCAGCTCGGCGGCCGGCAGTGACCGCGCCTTCCATTGCCCCGTAGTACCGGTCGGCGGATTCTGTGCCTGCGAAATGCACGAGCTTGTGACGGGCTCCCAGAGAACTGAGGTGTTCGGACCAACTTCGTGGGGGTTGGTAGGCGGCGAAACATCCGCTTGCCCAAACGTCCTCGTTCCAGGAATGCACTCGGGTCTCGACGGGATGTCTGACGTCGTTCCCGAATCGTTGCGCGAGGCAGTCCACAACTTGCTTCGTACGCTCGTCCGGTGCAAAGCCGAGCAAGGTGCGGGCATGGTGTCCGACGACGAACGCGACGAGTACGCCGTGGCCGTTCTCGGGGCTGTGATCGAAAGTGGCATTGACCAGCTCGTTCGAGGACAGGCACTTACCGCTCAGCCCGTGTGCACGCCAGAATGGTCTCGAGTAGTACAGGTGGTACTTGAGGACGGTGCCAGAACTGGCGGAATCGCGAACACGTCGTTGCCTCTGCGGGAGTTCGGGTTCGAACCGAATCTGCTTCGACAGGGCAGGTGGAACTGCGGCGACCACGAAACGCGCGTGGAAAGAGACGGATTCGGCACGCACATCGACGCCTCCCGTCCTCTGCTCGATGCTGCGCACCGCCGCATTCAGGATGGGGGCACTGTCGAGATTCGCCGCAATCCGTGCGCACAAGGCGCCCGCCCCGTCGACGAATCGAGCTTGCTGTGCGCCGCTGCTTCGCATGTACTTGCGAAATCCTCCTGCGGAATTGATGCACATCAGCGCGTGCAGAAGTGAGAGTTCTTGTGTGTCGGCGGCGAATATGGACCGCAAGCCGGCGGTGAGCAATCCACGCGCCTCGTCGCCGATCCTCTGCCTCTCGAGCCAATCGCCGATCGAGATCGCATCCCACCACTTTCCATGTCGAGCAGTCCAAGGTGTCGCTACGGGGACGGCGCGTGCCATGTGGTTCAGGCGCGCAACGGTGATGGCCGCCTGCAGCATTGCTGCAGGCGCCAGGCGTGGAGCTTTACCTTGCCAGCGTCGATGGCGACCGGAGAATTCACCGAGGTGTGTACCCGAATCCCGGGTGGGCGACAGGGCGAGGCCGAGTTCGCCGGCAAGGCTGCGGATCGCGTGCTGTTCGGGTCCGACGAAGGCCGCCCCGAGTTCGACAGGCGCTCCATGTGAGTCTGTGACCGTGTGGATTCGCCCGCCGATCCGGTCGCGTGCTTCGAGAACCCGTACGTCGAGGCCGCCTCGGGTAAGTTCTCGCGCGGCCACCAATCCCGAGAGTCCGGCGCCGACTACCACCACATCCACGTTCTGCATCTGTTGTGCCTCCTACGATTCGGTCAGCTCGGCAAGGTCGCGTTCCAGGGCGGCAAGCATGTGCGCGTGCGCTCGTTCGACTCGAGGTCTGTCGCCGGTGGCCAGCAGATCCATCAGGAGTCCTCGGTGCAGGGCCAGAGCCCCGGTTGCGAAATCCTCGGCCGTTTCCTGCGGGATACCTGCGTCCGTCAATGCCGTGCACATCACCGACAACCATTCGGACACGGCGGAATCGAGGAAGCCGGGCAACCGGTCACTGTCGATGAGCGTCATTCCGTACGCCTCGAAGAACAGTCGTCCGTACGAGTCGGTTTCCGCGGCAGTACTCCACTCCCAGAAGCGCCGTAGCAATCCGACGAAATCGCGGGGGTTCGAGTCGGACAACCACTTCTCGATGCGTACGTGCTGACGTCTCCGAACGCCGTCGAGTGCCTCTGCGATCAGCTGTTCTTTGGAACCGAAGTGATACAGCAGCATCCGCGCACTCGTGCCCAGGGATTGAGCAAGTGGACGAAGTGACAGATCGGCCAGGCCCTGCTCGTGTACGTAATCGACGGCGCCGTCGAGCAGTTCGGCTCGACGTTCGGGATCGGGGCGGGTGCCCATCAGATGGTTCGTTTCGTACCCGGCATGTAACAGACGTTACACGAAACGGTTGTTACGTCATCCGGTTATCGGAGGCGGACTTTCCACTGCGCGGTATCGCGTTGACCGTCGTCGTTGTTGCCGGTGGACAGGACGACTCCGTCGCTGCGCAACCCGAGAGTGTGAGTGGATCCGGCGGCAACGGACACCACGTCGCGCCATGAGGTGACGTCGCACTGCCCTTGGCTGTTGTCTCCGGTCGCCAGGACTCGGCCGTGCTTGTCGACGGCGACCGTGTGATAGCTCCCCGCCGAAACATCTACGACGTCACGCCAGTCCGATACTCGAGTGACTCCGGATGACGGATCGCCTGCCGCCAGCACCCGTCCGCTCGCGGTGACGGCCGCGGTGTGCAGGTAGCCGGCAGCGATCGATCTGACATCGCGCCACTCTGCGACCTCGCACTGTCCCTTGCGGTTGACTCCCGCAGCCGCGACGCTCCCGTCCGCGCGAAGACCGACCGAATGCCAATCACCGGCGGTAGCGGCAACGATCTCGCGCCAGGCTCCGACGCCGCATGCTCCTTCGCGCCCACGTCCCGCTGCGTGGACGGTGCCGTTCTCGAGAACCGCCAGCGTCCGCCGCCACCCCGCGGCGATGCCTACGACACCCGACCATCCGGCCACCTCGCACTGGCCGTCGCCGTTCCACCCGGCGGCCACAACGGTGCCGTCGGCGCGTAGGCCCACCGTGTGCGACCGGCCCGTGTTCGAAAAGGTGTGCACGTTTCCTGCAGCGACAGCCACGATGTCGTGCCAGTCGTCCACGCGGCACTCCGGTGCCCGTGGGATGCCCGCCGTCACCACCGAGCCGTCCGGACGCACGCCAACCGAGTGCCGACGACCAGCAGCGATCGGCGACCGCGCACGTGACGCAGTCACTTCGGTCCCGAGATGGAGTCCGATCGAAGACGTGCATCGAGTTCGGCGATGACCTGCGCAACTTCGCGGCGGCGGTGGCTGACCCGCGGGTAGCGCAGCAGCACTTCGACCACCCGAGAGTTGGCGTGTTGGATCACACTCACCATCGCATCCGAAGGATTCAGCGGTTCTACCGGTCGAAGTTGCAGTGCAAGAACGCAATACGCAGGCCCTCGCAGGATGTGGCCCACCTGCTCGGCGTCGGCCAGTGGATGCAGGTACGCGGAGGCAGCCGCATCGCCTGCGGCCATCGCCACGTGTGACGCGGGCGGGTGGACCTGCTTCGCCGCTCGGTGGGCAGCAAGCGCAGTGTCGCGCTGTTCCTTGGTCCGCGGCCCTCCGCGAACAAACGCCTCGGCAGCGTTCAGTGCGGCTCGGGGGCGGCGATCGTCAGGGTTTGCTTCATCGAACAGCTCGATGACCTGCTCGACACACGCCACGTTGAAGGCGCTGACCGCTCGGAGTTCGTCCGACGTCAACACGAAATCTGGGGTACGAGGATTCTCGGCTGCACTCGGCGACATATTTTGTCATCGTATCTTCGACCGACAGAGGGTGGAAGCGGCGCGCACGTATCTTCCACCCTCGAATCGGAACGTCGTCCTGAATCAGCCGACGGCGGCGAATCCCTGGTCCAGATCGGCGAGGATGTCGTCGATGCCTTCGATTCCCACGGCGAGGCGGACGAGTCCGGGGGTGACGCCTGCAGCGAGCTGTTCTTCGGGGGTGAGTTGGGAGTGCGTCGTGGACGCCGGGTGGATCACGAGCGAGCGGACGTCGCCGATGTTGGCGACGTGGCTGTGCAGGGTGAGGGCATTGACGAATCTCTTCCCCGCGTCCACTCCGCCCGCCAGTTCGAACGTCACGATCGCACCGGCACCCTTCGGTGTGAGCTGCTGCGCCCGCTCGTACCAGGGAGACGACTTCAGGCCGGCGTACGAGACAGAGGTGACTTCGCTTCGGGCTTCGAGGTATTCGGCCACCTTCTGCGTGTTGGTCACATGCCGTTCGAGGCGAAGGCTCAGGGTTTCGATGCCTTGGGAGATGAGGAATGCGTTGAACGGTGACACGGCGGGACCGAGGTCGCGGAGCAGTTGGACGCGGGCTTTGAGGGCGTAGGCGGGTGCGCCGAGGTCGGCGAAGACGACGCCGTGGTAGCTGGGGTCGGGGGTGGTGAAGCCGGTGTGGCGTCCCTGGGTCCAGTCGAAGGTGCCGCCGTCGACGATGACACCGGCGATAGCGGTGCCGTGGCCGCCGAGGTACTTGGTGGCCGAATGGACGACGATGTCGGCACCGTGCTCGAACGGCCGGATCAGATATGGCGTGGCCACGGTGTTGTCGACGATCAGCGGAATTCCGTTGTCGTGACCTGTCTTCGAGACGCCGGCAATGTCCAGGACGTGGTTCTTGGGGTTGGAGATGGTTTCGGCGAAGAGTGCTTTGGTGTTGTCGCGGATCGCGCTGCGCCACTGTTCGAGGTCGTCGGGGTCGTCGACGAAGGAGACCTCGATACCGAGCTTGGGCAAGGTGTAATGGAACAGGTTGTACGTGCCGCCGTAGAGGTAGGGGCTCGAGACGATGTGGTCGCCGGCTTCGGCGAGGTTGAGGATCGCAAGGGATTCTGCGGCCTGTCCGGAGGCGACGAGCAGTGCGGCGACGCCACCTTCGAGGGCGGCGATGCGTTGTTCGACCGCGTCCTGGGTGGGGTTCATGATGCGGGTGTAGATGTTGCCCGGCTCGGCGAGACCGAACAGGGCGGCGGCGTGGTCGGTGCTGTCGAAGGTGTAACTGGTGGTCTGGTAGATCGGCAGGGCACGGGCTTTGGTGGTGGCATCCGAGATGTGCCCGGCGTGGATCTGCTTGGTCTCGAACGACCAGGTCGCCGTGGGATCTTCGGTGGTGTTCTCGCTCATGATTTCTGCTCCGATTCGATGTGGACTGCTGTTGTTTCCCGCCCTAGTCAGGAGACGGAGGTTGCGGTCATGGTTCGTCCTCAGGATTCCCGTGCTTTTACGCAGGTGGCGGTACAGAAATGAGACGTGAGTCGGACTCACGTCGGTTCGGTCCGATCAGGAAGTCGGACAACCCGAGGTACACACCAACGCGAAATCGACATGACGACGCCGCGTCAGCGGCACGCTCTTGTCGAGTCTCCGGTCGGCGATCATGGGGCGACTGTAGCGGGGAACGCGTCTGGCGACTACCCATACCTACGATTCGATTGTCGAGCCCTTTCGGCCGGGCGCCCACACGGCCAGGACCGCTGCCGAGACGAACAGGATGCAGGCCAACGCAATACACGCCTGATTCATGCCGTCGAGGAAGGCGGCTTTCGCGAACTCCGCAAGTTCGGGGCCCCGTGGGCCGGCAATCTTCGCAACCTCGAGTGCTGCTGCGAGAGAGCCGGACACCGGCTCCTGTGCCGCCGGCGGGAGAGCATTCACTGCGGGTTGGACGTGGTGCGAGTAGCCGGCGGCCAGGATGCTGCCGGCCACTGCGATGCCGATCGCCGAGCCGAGTTCGCGTGCAGCGTCGTTGACTGCGGAAGCGACGCCCTGCTTCTCGACCGGCGTGTTCTGGACGATGGCCGTGGTGGCAGGTGCGGTGCACAGTCCGAGACCGAATGCGGCGACGAGGAAGGTGAGCGCCACCGCGAGGTAACTCGAATGTGCGTCGAGGGTGACCATGGCGAGAATTCCCGCGCCCAGAATTGCCATTCCGGCCGCATTGAGGAACCGGAGCCCGAATCGTGGAATCAGCAGAGGCACGATCACGGACATCAAGACCACGGGGATCGCGATCGGCGTCAACGCGAGCGCAGACTGTAGCGGGGTGTAGCCGAGCACGAGTTGCATGTACTGAACGGCGATGAAGAAGAGGCCTAGCGTCGCGAGGAACTGAAGGGTCAGTGACAGCGATCCGGATCCGAAGGCGCGGTTGCGGAACAGGCGCACGTCCAGGAGCGGGTACTCGGTGCGTAGTTCCACGACGGCGAACACGGCAGCAGCGGCCAAGCCACCGACGACGAGCAGCAGAACCATCGGGTCGAGCCATCCGCGTAGCGGCGCCTCGATCACACCGAGTACGAACAGCCCGATCGACACCGTGATCAGTGCGGCACCGGGCAAATCCAGTGGTGCCGTGTTGTTGTCACGTGATGACGTGATCGTGAGGCTCGCGATCAGGATCAGGGTGGCGACAGCCGCGAGAGCGATGAGAATCGAATGCCATGACCATACTTCGAGTAGAGCACCGGAGACGAGCAGCCCGGCGATCCCGCCGCTGCCGGCGACGCCGGCCCAGATTCCGACTGCGCGGGATCGTCGCTCGGGTGGAAAGCCTGCCGTGAGGAGGGACAGGGTTGCGGGCATCACGAACGCGGCACCCACACCGGCGATGGTGCGGCCCACGATGATCCAGGTCGGCGAATCGAGAATTGCCGGCAATCCCGAACCGATCGCGAAGACGAGCAGGCCGACCATCAGCAGTTCTCTTCGGCCGTACCGGTCGCCCAGGGCGCCTGCGGGCAGGAGTAGGCAGGCGAGGCTCAGCGTGTAGCCGTCGACGATCCAGGTGAGTTGGCTCTGCGTGGCGCCCGTGTCGCGGGCGAGATCGGGCAGTGCTGTGTTGAGGGCCGCCATCGCGGCCACGACGAGGGCGACTGCGCAGCAGGACACGGTGAGCATCCAGATCTGCCGCGCGGTCCACCCGGCCGTGGCTTCCTCCGGCTTCTCCAGCACTTCTTGGTTCACGGCTAGCCTTCCGGGAAGAAATGAGACTGTCAGTATCGTTGGTAGACTGTCAGTTCACAAGAGAGTAGGCAAGAGAGGGTGCGATGTCCGAACAGGATCCGCGCAAGGCCCGTTCGAGGACTCGGCTGCTCGACGCGGCGACAGCTCTACTCGCGAAGGGCGGTACCGATGCCGTCACGATCGACGCGGTCACCAAGGCCGCGAGCGTTGCGCGAGCCACCCTCTACAGACACTTCGGCAGTGGAAACGAGCTCCTCGCCGCGGCCTTCGGTCGGCTTCTTCCGCCTGCGCCGGAGGTCCCGGAGGAGGGGAATGTGCGGACCAGGCTCCTCGAGCTCCTGGTGAGCCAGGCGGCCCTGATCGAGAACGCGCCCATCAAGGTGACGGCCATGTGCTGGGTGGGTATGGGTCCGAGTCTGGACGGCTTTTCCCTGGATTCACCTCCGCCCGAGTACGGAACCCTGCGCGAGACCATCGCCGAGCAGTACCGGGTGGCCTTCGACAAGGTGCTCCGCACTCCGGAGGCGCGTGCCGAATGGGGTGACTTCGATTACGACCTCGTCGTGGCCCAGCTGATCGGTCCGATCGTCTTCACCCGGCTGGCCACACTCACGCCGCTGGGCCGCGCCGCGTGCGAACAGCTGGTGGACGACTTCGTCGCTGCTCGGAAGGTCGCGCTTCGCGCTGGTAAGAACAGCGAAGACGGGGCACTCGACGCGGGCTGACCTCGACAGTCTTCGTCTACCCCGCTACCGTGGCGGGAAATTCGGCGATCGGTCCGAATTTCGGGTTTCGCGAAAGGCTACTGATGATCACCATTGCGCTGAACTGGATTCTGGACGTCGTCGGCAGCGTTGCCGCGGGCAGCAGCGGTTATGAGATTGCGCCCGGAACCCTGCCGTTCGGGAGCTGATCCCAGCGGGTCACTCACGGCGAAGTACGTAGGGTTCGAGCTTTCGGATGCCGCGTACTCGCCGGGGCCGCAGCTGACGTAGTCGCCAGCCGGGCGTTCCCTCGAGTTGAGCAGCGAAGTTGTCGCCGACCAGCACCGTTCCCGGGCGTGCGGTGCTGGTCAGTCTGGCGGCGGTGTTGACGACCGATCCGTACAGGTCCCCGAACCGTACGAGCGCAGGACCGAATGCGAGTCCCACCCGCAACTGTGGATCGTCGTGGTCGGGAAGGACCGACTCGTGCAGGCTCGTGCCGATCTCGGCAGCATCGGCGACGCTTTCGGCGGCGAACATCACCTCGTCGCCGACGGTCTTGACCACCCAGCCATGATTGCGTGCGATCACCTCGGTCGAGGTGTATTCGAATCGCTCGAGTAGGTCGCTCAGTTCACGGGCACCGATCCGGCGGGTGAGCGAGGTGTAGCCGACGATGTCGGCGAACCCGACGACCAGGTCTCGGCTCGACGTTTCGTTCCCTGGATTGCCGACGTTGCGGCCGGTCGTCGACGCGATGTGGCGTTTCCACACGTAGCTCTGCAGCGATTCGACGGTGGGGATGATCTCGGTGAATATCGACGCCACCTGATCGCGAATCTCCTCGACACTCTTGCCCTCGGAGTCGGTCAGCTGTTCGACGATATGAGAGCTGATCATCGACACCTGCCATTCGGCGAGGCGTGCCATCGTCTGCCCGAGGGCGCGTGCTGAGGAAACCTCGTTCGTCGGGTCGATCGCGCCCTGGTCCACCAACCGAATGATCGAACGCAGCGCTGCCACATCGGCATCGGTGAACATCAAGGCATCCGGATCGGGATCCAACGCGAAACCCATCGCGATCCACAGTCGGTCGGCACGTTCGACGTCGACGCCCACCGCTGCCGCAACCTGCCCTTGGGTGTACCTGCGCGGCCCGCCGAGGAGGAATCCCTCGAGGTCTTTCTGGATCTCGGTGAGTGCCAGCGAATCCACGGCGGATTCGGTATCTCGGTCCACCACCGGCTCCTGCGGATCGGTGTCGAAGTCGTTCACGTGCCTCCTTTGGCGCGAGCAGCTGTCCCCCAGTTTCTCCGCATCGGATGCTTTCGCGCCGACGAATGTGAGAAGTCGGTGGGCTGTGCAAGAGTTGCGGTGCCCACCCGGGCAGTTCAGTCGTATTCAGGAAGGACCGCATCATGCCGCCCCGTCGCCGTACTGGCGAAACGACCACCTCCCACCCTCTCACGCCCGAGAACCTCGAGACACTCTCCGCTGCCGTTGCGGCCGGTAAACGAGCCACCGTCTACCTGCGCGAGGCCGTCCCGGGGTTGGGCCTGCCTGCCGGTAGCTCAGCGAAAGTTGTTTCGGTGCAGGGAAACACGGTGATTGTTTCTCCCAAGGGTGTGAACGACGAGCTTCCTTACGAGGCCGAGGAGCTTCAGATGTCGCGACCTTCGACACCGAAGGCCTCGGCGTCGAAAACTGCAGCGCCGAAGTCGACCGCCTCGTCCGCACCGGCGGTGCACCAGGGAATCGAGCCGGGCCCTTCGCCGGCGCCGAAGAAGGCACCTGCCCGCGCCGAGAAGTCGGCAGACACGGCCGTGGTGGCCCGCACCGACGCACCGAAGCCGGCACCTGCCCGGCGACCCACGTCGAAGAAGGCTCCCGCCGGAGTCAGTGTCACCATTCACGCCGGGGCGGACAACGACTGGAGCGTCACTGTCGCGCACGGAGCGAAACGTCCCGGTAAGGCCGTTCCGGTCGCACCGGATGCGGTGGAGCGTGCGGTCCGCGAACTCGGTGAGGAGACGGCAATCGACGCGGTCGAGTCCATCATCGTCGCCGCCAGAGACAAAGCCGCCGCTCGGGTGGACGAGTTGAGCAAACAACTCGAGGAGGCCCGCAAACTGCTCGAGGCGCTCGGCGAGTCCGAGTGAACGTTTCGGTCGGGCATCTACATGGGCATTTCCCCACGAACTGCCACGCCGAGGTGGAAGTCTGATAGAGAGAATACGTCAGCGGGGTACTTCCGGGAGGCTAGAAGAATGTTGAAGAGGTTCGCGGCAGTATTCGCGGCAACAGCAGCGATCATGTGTACGTTCGCTGTCGGAACGGGCTCGGCAGCCCCTGGTCCTGCGGTTCTGGGGGGCGGCTCCGGCATCATCGTCAACGACGAACTGCTGTGCTCGATCACGACGATCGGTCATGACAACTCCGGTGCTCTCGTCGGTCTCACCGCCGGGCACTGCGGTGACGCGGGCGCCACGGTGGTTCCCGAGTACCAACCGGACAGCGGCGTGGTGGGGCGCATCGTCAAATCGAACCCCGATTACGACTACGCGGTCATCGCCTTCGACCCGGCAAAGGTCACTCCCGTCAATCGGGTCGGAAATGTTTCCATCGCCTCGGTCGGCGACCCGGCGTGGTTCCCGCAGATCGCCTGCAAGGAAGGACGCACCACTGGCAACACCTGCGGCATCGTCTACGGCGACATCCTGCAATCGCAGGAAACCTGGACTCAGGCATGCGTCGTGGAAGGTGACTCCGGTGCGCCGCTGGTGGTCGGCGACACTCTCGTCGCGATGGTCAACGCCTACCTGGGATTCGCCTGCATCGGCCCGGAGATCGGAACCAACATCTCCTCGATCATGAACGACATGAACGCCAGCGGTGGTCCGGGAGCAGGCTTCAGGCCCATCTGAAGCGAGTGATACCGCTGCACAGGCTCGGCGCAGCGTGGTAATACGAGAGTGTGACCAAGGGAAATTGGGCATGGGTATGCGTTGCCTGCGGCAACGAGTACCCGCCCTTGGAATATCCCCCTCGTGAGTGTGTGATCTGCGTCGACCAGCGTCAGTTCGTACCCGCGTCTGGGCAGCGGTGGATGCGTCTCGACGATCCCGCATTGAACGATCGCAGGCTGACCGTGGACGAGGTTGCGCCCGATCTGTATTCGCTCCAGCTCACTCCCACTCTCGGAATCGGCCAGCGTGCGTTGTTCGTCCGGACCCGGGACGGAAACGTGCTGTGGGAGCCGCCGGGGTTCGTGGGTGAATCTCTGGTGCGGTGGCTCGAGGCGAACGGCGGGATTCGCGCAATCGCCTCGAGCCACCCGCACCTGGTCGGCGCAAGCGTGTCGCTCAGCCACCTGATGGGCAACGTTCCCGTTCTGTTCAACGGTGCCGACTACCGGTGGATAACCCGACCGGATCCGGTGGTCGAGTTGTGGTCCGACCGCCACGGCGTGGTCGAAGGGGTCGAGCTCGTCCAGTGTGGTGGCCACTTTCCGGGCAGCTCGGTTCTCCTCGTTGCCCCCGGCGACAGACCCGGAGCAATCCTCACCGGTGACACGGTGATGGTCGGTGCCGATCGGCGAAGCGTGTCGTTCATGCGGAGCTACCCGAATCTGATCCCGCTGTCACCGAGGCTCGTGCGCGGCATCGCCGACACCCTCGAATCCCTCCCGTTCGAAAGCATCCACGGCGGATTTCCCGGCCAGGACGTGATGGCGAGCGGTGCGCACGTCGTCCGCTACTCCGCCGACCGCTACATCGGTTGGATCACCGACACGATCCGCGATCCCGACGATCCTGACGACGACTGAGTTCAGCCGCACACCGCCCCGCTCGATGCGGAACCCACCAGCTTCGAGTACTTGGCCAGCACACCGCGGGTGTAGCGCGGTGGCAACGGTTCCCAGCCTTCGCGACGTGGAGCCAGCTCGGTTTCGTCGACCAGCAGATCGAGGGTTCCGTTTCCGACGTCGAGCCTGATCTGGTCGCCGTCGTGAACGTAGGCGATGGGTCCGCCGTCCACGGCCTCGGGCGCGACATGTCCGACGCACAGGCCGGTGGTGCCGCCCGAGAAGCGACCGTCGGTCAGCAGGAGAACGTCCTTGCCGAGGCCTGCACCCTTGATGGCCGCGGTGATGGCCAGCATCTCGCGCATGCCCGGTCCCCCTTTGGGTCCTTCGTACCGGATGACGACGACGTCGCCTGCGGTGATGGTGCCGTCGGCCAGGGCGTCCATGGCGGCCCGTTCGCGATCGAAGACCCGTGCGGTGCCGACGAAGACGTCCGAGTCGAATCCCGCCGACTTGACCACTGCGCCACCAGGTGCCAACGAGCCCTTCAAGATGGTGATTCCGCCGGTGGGATGGATCGGCTCTTGCAGTGCCCGCAGGACTTTGCCGTCGGGATCGGGAGGCGCGATATCGGCGAGGTTTTCGGCCAGTGTCTTTCCGGTGACCGTCAGGCAGTCACCGTGCAGCAGACCGGCATCGAGCAGCGCACGCATCACGACGGGGACACCGCCGATGCGGTCGACGTCCGTCATCACGAAGCTGCCGAAGGGCTTCACGTCCGCGAGGTGCGGCACCCGGGAGCCGACTCGTGCGAAGTCGTCGAGGTCCAGGTTCACGCCGGCCTCGTTGGCGATGGCGAGGAGATGCAGAACGGCATTCGTCGAACCGCCGAACGCCATGACGACGGCGATGGCGTTCTCGAACGCCTCTTTCACCAGAATGTCGCTTGTCCGGATTCCGCGGCGCAGCAACTCGACGACAGCTTCGCCGCTGGCACGTGCAAATCCGTCGCGACGGCGATCCGGTGCAGGGGGAGACGCGCTGCCCGGCAGCGACATTCCCAGGGCTTCGGCGGCGCTGGCCATGGTGTTCGCGGTGTACATCCCGCCGCACGCGCCCTCGCCAGGGCAGATGTTTCGTTCGATGGTGTCGACGTCGTCGCGACTCATCAGGCCACGCGAGCAGGCGCCGACAGCTTCGAACGCGTCGATGATCGTGACCTGACGTTCACTGCCGTCGGAGAGTTTCGCGACACCCGGAAGAGTCGAGCCCGCGTAGAGGAACACGCTGGCGAGGTCGAGTCGAGCAGCTGCCATGAGCATGCCCGGTAGCGATTTGTCGCAGCCTGCGAGCAACACGGAGCCGTCGAGCCTCTCGGCCTGCATGACGGTCTCGACGCTGTCCGCGATGACTTCACGGGAGACCAACGAGAAGTGCATTCCCTCGTGACCCATCGAGATGCCGTCCGACACCGAGATCGTGCCGAACTCGAGGGGATATCCCCCGGCGGCATGAACGCCTTCCTTGACGGCCTTGGCGAGTCGGT
Organism: Rhodococcus sp. NPDC058521; assembly: GCF_042719695.1. Taxonomy (NCBI): domain Bacteria; kingdom Bacillati; phylum Actinomycetota; class Actinomycetes; order Mycobacteriales; family Nocardiaceae; genus Rhodococcus; species Rhodococcus sp. NPDC058521. The sequence goes on along the minus strand of NZ_JBHXNL010000002.1, from coordinate 195,653 downwards.
CCAAAGACAAGTTGCAGGGCGTGATCTCGTTCCACGAAGAGCCGACGCCGATCTGGGATTTTCCCCAGTCTTCGTCACCGAGGCCCACCGCGCGCAACATCCCGCGCGCAGCTGTCTTCTCGAGGCCGTCGGTGACGTCACGACTGCGTGGCTTGATGTCAGGTGCGTCTGGACTCATGCTTCCCAGAGTAGGCCCGAAGGCAAACCGGCACCGGGCTATCGGGGTGGGCGAGGATCTCTGCCGGTGAGTGCGATCAGCTTTTCCTGGAGTGAAGCGTCCTCGGGTAGCTCGACGGGCGGCGCGAACAGCCCACTCTGGGCGAGCATGTCGCGTTGCTCGTTCATGTCTGCCCACACTGCTTCGACGAGGGTGGCGTCGAGGGCCTCGTCCGTATCCGAGGCCCGGGCCAGGTCCCACGTGTGGATGGTGACGTCTGCCGTCTGCTGCCGCAGGTAGTACTCCGTCTCGACGGTCCCGAAGGACAGGTGAACCGGTGCCTTGGGATCCGCGAAGGCCCACGCCTTCGAGGCGGATTCCGAGTAGCGCCGCCATTCCTCCCGCATGTCGCCGTGTAGGGGCACGACGGCGGCTTCCGCCTCCTTCAGCGACTTGCCGGCCAGCAGTGATGGAATCCATTGCTGTTCCACGACGACGTGCCGGATCAGATCGGTGACGTCCCACTCCGTGTCCGGGGTGGGCGCCGACCAATCGGTGACCACGTCGACCCGTGCGCCGAACTCGTGGTGGGCGGTGCGTTGGAGTTCGATCCAGTCGAATGCCATATGCCCAGGGTAGGGGCCTCAGCGCGCGGTGCGGAGGCGTTCTGTCAGTTCGTCGCGGTCCCTCACGAACCACACATGCTTGCCCTGATTCGATTCGCGGACGTAACTCGTCAGTGCGGAACTGCGCTCGAGGTGTTCCGAGATGTCTCCGACCAGCGCCACCCGGAGACCGTATGTCACGAACTTCTGCGTGATGTCGCCGGCGACGCGGGTGTCCAGCATGAAGAAGTCGTCCGAGAACCGTTCCACCGGAATGACAGCGATATCGGGCCAGTCCAGCCACACCTCACCGATCACGTCGGTCGCCGCCCGCTCGGAGTCGATCGAATAGCCGTCGGCCGGGAAGTGGAACACCTTCGTGCCGTGGATGTGGTCGATCATGTCGTTTCCTCGTGGGTGTGAAAGTCGAGTTCGCGGTGCGGTGGGGTGGGTATCAGGTGACCGACGTCGGAGAGAACCTGAAGGTCTGCGTGTGGTGTCGCCGAAGCCAGGCGCCTCACGGTCTCGGCCGAGTCCACGGCCGCATCCTTGTCGCCGACCGACACCTGAACCGGCATGGTCAACGTGCGAAGGTCGGCGTCGGTGAAGATCGGAAACTCGAGCCGGTAGCGGAAATGCTTGTTGACCAGGCGTAGCTGGTCGTGCAGTTCGTTGTACCGACCCTCGGGCATCCTCGACAGCTCCGATCCGAGCATGGCGGACAGGGTTTTCCGCTGACCCCACTTGCCGAACGGGGCCAGCACGATCGCCACCACCAGAAAGCCCTTCTTCTGCTTCCCGATTCCCATCGGGCAGTACAACGACATCCGGTTCACTCGGGCCGGGCGTCGGATGGCGTAGTCCAGGATGATCCACGCCCCGAACGACATCCCGACGAAGCGTGCGTCGTCTATCTCGAAGTGATCCAGAACCGCGTCGAGCCATACCGCGTGCGCATTGCCGCCGAGGGGCGGACGGGAAGGAGCGCTGAGGCCGGGCTCGCCGATCACGTCGACGGCATACACCCGAAAATGCTTCGCCAAGAACGGCATCAGATCAATCCATTGCGCCGAGTTGCTCCCCGAACCGTGGATCAGCACCAACGGAGGTGCGTCGGCTCTGCCCGCGACCACGACGAATGTGTCGCCTTCCGGGGTGGGTACATAATGCTGCTCGTTGTCGACGGGCCACTGCTCGTGCGCCTTCGTGCTCGCCTCGCGGATCAGCTGTGCGCCCTCGTCGGAGCGGAATGCGTTCACAGTTCACCGTCCGCGACGATGGCGTCGATCATCTCGAATATGTTGGCGCTCGTGATGAGGCTGCCGAACACGAGGACCTTCAGATGCGCGCGTTCCTCGTCGTAGATCGCCTGGATGCGGAGACGGTCGTCGCCTTCCCGTTGGTGTGCATTCGCGGAGGTCAACAACGTGCTGATGCGGTCGACAGTGCGTCGGTCGACCGCACTGATCTCCACAGCGCTCGACACCTCCACGTGTCGGTGTCGCGTGGTCGATTCCGTCACCGAATCGGGCGTCGGCCTGCCCATGAACGTCTCGAGGTCGGCGCGTGCGATGCGGTACTGCTTGCCGATGCGCACGGCGGTGAGGCGGCCGTCGCGCAAGTAGCCGCGCACGGTGCGCACGTGCAGTCCGAGCTTCTCGGCAACTTCGTCGGCGGTGAACCAATCCTGAGGCATGAAAACTACTCTATCATTCCCTTGTTAGGGAATTATAGGGAGTGTTAAGGAAGGTTTTGCCGATGCTGGGCTTTCGGTACTTGCATGCGAGCCACACGAGGAAACCAACTCCGACGCTTACGTACAACGTGCCGAGAAGGTGCTGCCACAGCATCCAGTCGAGTTCGTGGTCATCCCTGCTCGGCAGGAGGTGATGCGGGCCGATCACGAAGATTGCGCCGATACCGGTGGCAGTGAAAGCGGTGGCGCGACCAAGCGGGCGCGCCAGGCCGAGCACCAGCGCCAGTAGCGTCGGCGCTACCCACACCCAGTGATGCGACCACGACACCGGTGAGGCCAACAGGATTGCCGTCGCGTTCGCCGTCAACGCGAGCACGAGGTCGCCATGAGAAAGCGCACGCCGAATGGCGAGCACCGCAACGGCCAGGGCCAATGCGGCGGCGACCAGCCAGAACACCGATCCGAGGTGCTCGGGTACGTCGAATCGTGAGATGACGGCCTTCAGAGACAGATTGTTGGCGAAGTACGCGGCGCCGATTCTGTCGGTATTCGGAAGGACTTCCGACCAGTACTTTGTGGAGGTTCCCGGCATGAAGACGTAGGCCAGTGCGGTCAGGCCGAGCGCCCCACCGACGATGTGTCCACTGGTCCGCCAGTCTCGCCTGAGTAGGAACAGCAGCAGAAAACCGATGGGGGTGAGCTTCACTGCTGCGGCGAGTCCGATCAGCACTCCGCGTGGCCATTTCGGCTTGCGTGCCAGTACATCGACGGCCACCAACGCCATGAGCACGATGTTGATCTGCCCGAAGCTGATGGTTTCGCGAACTGGCTCGAGCAGCAGGGCCACGGCCACTGCGGCGGCAGTCGCCGTCCACGCTGCCCGAGTGCTCCACTGCGGGCGCACCCGACCGAGGACCATCCGCAACGTCACCGCCAGCGCTACGACGGATACCAGTGTGAAGGCAAATTTGCCGAGCCCGATGGGAATCAGTGCCAGGGGGACGAAGAGAATCGCCGCGAGCGGCGGGTACGTGAACGGCAAGCCGAAGTCGTCGACCACCGCGGGTAGGGCTCCGTAGATGCCCCCGTCGTCGAGCAGCACCGTCGCGCCCAGGCGGTATACGAGTAGATCGATGAAATCGGTGCCGACGATCAAAACCGTCGTCAGGCCAACGGACAACACCAAGGCGGATACGGCAACGACGGCACCTGCACGGCTGTCGAAGAACGGTTCGGATGAAGTCGGGCGGGTTCGGTTTTGCCCTGAATGTCGCACTTGGTCACCCTAGTGGGGCGAGATGACCATGGCTGCGTCGATATCGCCCGGACAGTGGCGACTTCGTCGACGCTGGCGATCAGCGGGACGTACCGGTGCGCCTAAGGCCGGTCGATCAGAGGCTCGATGAGGCGTGCAGTGTCTTCGAGGCCCGCACACCACTCGGATTCGGGAGCGCCCGCTTTGAAGAGGTTCCGCGAGAGGATCAGGACGCCATAATCGGTTTCTAGGCTGACAGCGCAGGCGTACTTCATTGAAGGATTGAATTCGAGAAGGCCATTACGCCCGTTGATATCGATCGGTTGGGCGTACTCGGCAGTCTTCTCGACCTCTTCTGCAAAGGTGACGTTCCCAGAAAGCATGCTCAGGCTGTACTGGCGCACTTGAGTCCGATACGAGCAGCCGAGAAATGTGTATTCCATCGGGTAGTCCGCGGTTTTCTTTGTCGCGGGGTCGTACCCGGCTTGGGTGAGAACGCTGTCGGGGAGGTCCAGGCATGGGTCGAAAGTCACTTGTGGACGTCCCGAGTTGTCTGTGATCCGAGGCGTACGAGTGGTGGTTGTGGCGGCCGACTCGGATTGACTGTCGGCTTCCCCCTCTCCGCAACCTGTGAGTGTTGCGAGGGCGAGGAGAGTTGTCGCGTAGATCATTGCCCGCCTCACAGTGCCTCCGCTGCGGTGATCGCGGCGATTGCCTGTGCGAATTCGCCTTCGGTGTCGTCGAAGCCACGCCCATTCGCTGCGAACGTGTCTCGCATGACCACCATCGCGTCACGGTGCTGCGTAAGCCGATTCAGTATCGAGTCCGGGGCGTCGGTGAGTTTGCGCTGGACCCCGGCCTGCAGCTGCTGTGCCGAATCGAATCCACCGAACCCCGTCACCCTTCCCATCTGACTCGCGACGTCGATAGCATCCTCAAACTTGCCGATAATGCGATCACAGATTTCGACGCACTGTGCGGCGGCGTCATCATCGAGGTATAGCGGTTCCGGAGCCATGATCCCCCCTGATCGGTGTTCGGCGGTTGCGGAGCGATGCTATCCCAGCACCTAGCGCTGCATCTTTACGGTCGTCCCGATCCCAACAGGTGCGTCGAGCGCCCTTGAAGGACAGGATGGGTGTCGACAGATCCACGGAAGTATTGGAGAACGCATGAGCATCCCCACTGTCGAACTTGCATCAGGGCTGACTGTCAGCGCTCAGGGCTATGGCGCCATGTCCGTTGCACCTGTGTACGGCCCGGTGGATGCGAAAGAGGCGTTGTCCACGCTCAATCACGCCATCGACATCGGAGTGACGTTCATCGACACCGCCAACGTCTACGGCGAAGGCGCCAGTGAGCTTGCGGTGGGGCAGGTTCTCAAGGATCGTCGCGACGAGGTGCAGCTGGCGACCAAGTTCGGGCTGGTCGGCAACCTCGCAAGTGGGCAGCGCTCCATCAACGGCAAACCGGAATACGTGGCGCAGGCGCTCGACGAGTCGTTGGCTCGCTTGGGTGTCGACGAGGTCGACCTCTACTACCTGCATCGCGTCGACCCCGAGGTTCCGATCGAGGACACTGTGGGCGCGATCGCCGAGCAGGTGAAGGCTGGCAAGGTCCGCCACATCGGGTTGTCCGAGGCAACCGGTGACGAGCTGCGCCGCGCGTACAAGGTGCATCCCATTGCCGCGATTCAGAGTGAGTGGAGCGTCTGGTCGCGGGATGTGGAAGGGAAAGTCGTGCCGGCAGCTGCCGAACTGGGTATCGGCTTCGTGCCGTATTCGCCGGTGGGCCGTGGATTCCTCACGGGTACCTACGACCCGGAAGTGTTGGGCGACAAGGATTTGCGCCGTCGATTCCCTCGTTTCTCGGACGATGCTTTGCGCGCCAACCAGAAGGTGATCGATGTGATCCGTGAGGTCGCCCAGGGGGCGGGAGCGACTCCGGCACAGGTGTCCCTGGCGTGGCTCGATGCGAAGGCTCGCGTGTTCGGTCTTCCCTCGGTGTCGATTCCGGGCACCCGATACGCCTCACGAGTCACCGAAAACGCAGGTGCACTGGACATCACCCTCACCGGCGAGCAGGTCGCACGCCTGGACGAACTAGCCGACATCACGGTCGGTGCCCGTTCCGCCGACCAGCATTGGGTGTCGCAAGGCCGCGAATAGGCCGCGGCGCGCGAACTCCCCCTGTGAGTGGTTGACGAGTCCAGAGACTCGTCAACCACTCACAGGGGTTAGTTGCCTGGTGCGTGCGCTGTGGCGCGAGAGAGGGGTGTGTAGGTAGGTCGACGCCGCGTTTTCCAGCCCCAGGGCTAGTTTTATGCGTAACCTCGAGTTACGGTAAAAATGTGTCCGCGGCTGACTGCGCGGCCCGAACTCCAACCACAGGGAGCACGATGATGCTGTCGAACGCACAACCACGGGGATCGAAGCACAAGACCGACTACGTGGAGACACTCACGTTGTTGTCCGAAGGCTCGGTGCACAAGCACTTCGACCCTTACGTGGATATTGCGTGGGACTCGACGGAGCTCGAGGTCACCGAGAACGATCGTCGCTGGATCCTTCCGGCAGTCGATCCGCTGGGCGGTCATCCCTGGTATCAGGCGCTTTCCGATGAGAAGAAGATCGCTGTCGGGATGTGGCGGCAGGCGAACATCGCCAAGGTCGGCCTGCAGTTCGAGACGGTGCTGATCGGTGGGGTGCTGCAATACGTCTTCCGGGCGCCGAACGGGTCACCCGAGTTCCGGTACTGCACGCACGAGATGGTCGAAGAGTGCAACCACACCTTGATGTTCCAGGAGATGGTGAACAGGATCGGAGTCGACGTACCCGGCGGCCCGAAGTTGTTCCGTGCTGTCGCTCCGCTTCTGCCGCTCGCGGGCACAGCCTTTCCGATCATCTTCTTCATCGGGATCCTGGCCGGTGAGGAGCCCATCGACCACATTCAGAAGCAGATACTCCGTTCACAGGCGGACATCCATCCGATCATGGCGAACGTCATGTCGATCCACGTTGCCGAAGAGGCTCGCCACATCTCGTTTGCACACGAGTTCCTGCGCCAGCACATCCCGGAGATGAGCAAGGCCGGCCGATTCGCCATATCCCTGATCTTTCCCATCGTGATGCGGGCGCTGTGTGACGTCATCGTGATTCCGCCGCGCGCGTTCTGGTCCGAGTTCGACATCCCGAAGTCGGTGAAGAAGGAACTCTTCTGGCGTGCACCGGAATCGCGCCAGACGCTGCGCGACTACTTCGCAGATGTCCGCATGCTGGCCGCCGAAGCCGGTCTGATGAACCCGGTCTCCCGTCGACTGTGGAAGGCGCTGAAAATCGACGGCAAGACGTCACGGTTCCGTAGCGAACCCAGCCGGATTCCCACAGCGGCGTAACCGGAGACGAGTCCCATGCCTCACGTAGTGACCCAATCATGTTGCAGCGACGCCTCGTGCGTCTATGCTTGCCCCGTCAACTGCATTCATCCGACCCCGGACGAGCCTGATTTCCTGACGGCCGAGATGCTGCACATCGACCCGGCGTCGTGCGTCGACTGCGGCGCCTGTGTGTCCGCTTGTCCTGTCGATGCGATTGTGCCGCAAGCGAAGCTGACGGATAGCCAGCAGCGGTACATCGGCATCAACGCCGCCTTCTACGACACCCCGCGTGAGCGTCCACTGATGGCTCCCGTGACGCCGCCACCCGCCGCGCGCAAGGATGCTGCGCCGCTGCGAGTCGCGATCGTCGGTTCCGGCCCCGCCGCGATGTACGCGGCCGACGAATTGCTCACTCAGCCAGACGTTCACGTGAACGTCTTCGACCGGCTCCCCACACCGCACGGACTGGTCCGCGCCGGGGTGGCACCGGATCATCAGCGCACCAAACAGGTCACGAACCTCTTCGACACCATCGCCGACCAGCCGGGATTCGAGTACTACCTCGACGTGGAGATCGGGACGGACATCTCTCACCGGGAATTGCTCGAGCATCATCACGCTGTCATTTATGCAGTCGGTGCCTCGACGGATCGACCGCTGCGCGTTCCGGGCGCGGACCTTCCGGGATGTACTTCGGCGACGGGCTTCGTGGCCTGGTACAACGGCCATCCAGATCATGCGCACCGCACATACGACCTGTCGCACCGCCGTGCCGTCATCGTGGGAAACGGCAACGTCGCACTCGATGTCGCCAGAATTCTCACCGCTGATCCGGAGGATCTCGCCGCCACCGATATCGCTGCGCCGGCTTTGGAAGCGTTGCGTAACAGTCGGGTCGAAGAAGTAGTGATCCTCGGGCGGCGAGGAATCGCGCAGTCCGCCTTCACCGTCCCGGAGTTCGCCGGGTTGTTGTCGGACCCGAACCTGCGAGTGGTGATCGACCCGGAGGGCTCCGAGCTCGACGAGGTGACGCGAGCACACGAGAAGCGTGGCACGCTGCAGCATTCGGTCGCACAGAAACTCGAATTGCTTCGAGGGCTGAGCGTGGGTGACGAGTCGGTCGACGATGCCCGTCGGATAACTCTGCGCTATCTGGCCACACCCACTCGGATTCTCGGGGACGACCGAGTTTCCGGGATCGAACTCGCCATGAACGAACTCGTGGCGGACGGTGACGGTGTGGTGCGGGCGAACGCCACCGATCGGACCGAGGCGATCGATGCCGGCCTCGTTCTCACTTCGATCGGGTACCGCGGAGTTCCGGTCGCTGGACTGCCCTTCGACGACGCGGCCGGAATCGTCTCCAACGCGGACGGTCGGGTATCGGACGGTGTGGATGGGGATTCGGTTCCGGGTGCGTACGTTGTCGGCTGGATCAAGCGTGGACCGTCGGGATATATCGGTACCAACAAGTCCTGTGCGCAGGAGACGGTGAACGCGCTGGTCGACGATTTCAATCGAGGTGCGCTCACCGCGCCCGCAGTACCGGCGACGGCGTTGAAGAGTTTCGTCCGTGAACGGGTACCGGCCATGGTCGACCGTGCGGGTTGGCAGGCGATCGATCGGGTGGAGTTGCAGCGGGGCGCCGCGCAGCATCGTGCTCGCGACAAGATCGTCAGTCGCGGCGAAATGGCGGACGTGGCGGCGACAAGCGTGCGTAAACGGCTGAAGCTGTCCGTCCTGCGTAGGGCCTGACGGTTTCGATGCTTTTACACTATTACAAATTGTGTAACACTATAACGCATGGCACGTGATGCGAAGGAAAATTTCCCTCCCATGCAATGGGATCGATGGGGGGATCCGGACAAGCGCAAAGTCCTCTCGGACGGGGTCAAATCGCTGCTGGAGCAGGCGCTGGGCGTGAAGGTCGACGATAGCCGGAATCTCGACGCAGATTCGGTGGTTCTGACCCCGAGCGTGCTTAGTGAACGGGGCCTGGCTGCGCTCGCCGACATCGTCGGTGAAGACCATGTCGGCACCTCGCATCGGGATCGGCTCCTGCGCGCAGGCGGCAAGAGCACCCTCGACCTTCTCCGTCGCCGCAGCGCCGAACCTCAGGATGCCCCCGACGCCGTCGTGACTCCTGGCAACGACGACGAGATCGCTCGGGTTCTGTCCTACGCGAGCGAAAACTCGATCGCCGTCGTCCCGTTCGGTGGTGGCACCAGCGTCGTCGGTGGTCTCGACCCCGTGCGCGATCGTTTCGATGCCGTCATCTCGCTCGACCTGCGACGCTTCGACACTCTCGTCGACCTGGACACTGCATCGGGGATCGCTGTCCTCGGCAGTGGTCTCACCGGCCCCCGCGCCGAGGAACTGCTGGGTGAACAGGGCTACTCGCTCGGGCACTTTCCGCAGAGTTTCCTTTTCGCGACGATCGGTGGATTCGCAGCTACACGCTCATCCGGACAGGCTTCCGCCGGTTACGGGCGTTTCGAAGACATGGTTCAGGGTCTTCGTGTCGTCACACCAACCGGATCCATCGACACAGGGCGGGCCCCGGCATCGGCAGCAGGTCCCGACCTCGGTGAATTGTTCGTCGGCTCGGAAGGCACCCTCGGAGTGATCACCCAGGTGCGCGTACGGGTGCATCCAGTGCCGGAAACCACTGTGTGCGAAGGCTGGAACTTCCCCGATTTCGCTACCGGTGCGGCTGCACTCCGTGCCGTCGTCCAAGCCGGGACGATGCCGACGGTGATGAGGCTGTCCGACGAAGCCGAGACCGGCGTCAACCTCGCCACCACCGACAAGATCGGCGAAGATTCCGTGACGGGTGGATGCCTCTCGATCACGACCTTCGAAGGGACGGCGGAGCACACTGCGGAGCGAGCCGACGAGGCGCGGGCAATCCTGAAGGCGCACGGCGGGACGTCCCTCGGCGAAGAGCCCGGCAACGACTGGGAGCACGGTCGCTTCGACGCGCCGTATCTGAGGGACTCGCTTCTCGATGCGGGCGCGCTGTGCGAAACGCTCGAGACCGCGACCAACTGGGGCAACGTCGACAACCTGAAGACGGCCGTGACGACAGCGCTGACCTCGGCGCTCTCCGAGCAAGGAACGCCTCCCTTGGTGATGTGCCATATTTCGCACACCTACCAAACCGGCGCATCGCTGTACTTCACCGTGGTCTGCGGGCAGACCGAACACCCGATCTCGCAGTGGCGCAAGGCAAAAACTGCGGCCGGCGACGCGATCATTGCCGCAGGCGGAACCATCACGCACCATCACGCAGTCGGTGTCGATCACCGGCCATGGATGGAGGACGAGATCGGTGACCTCGGTGTGCGGGTGCTGCGCGCAGTCAAGGCCGCTGTCGATCCGGCAGGGATTCTCAACCCGGGCAAGTTGATTCCATGATCGAGAAGGTGACTGTACTCATCAACCCCCTGTCGGGCCACGGCAACGGACCGGGTGCCGGTCGCAAGGCGGTCGCTCGCCTTCGTGAACGCGGAATCGGTGTCACCGAGATCATCGGTACCGACGCGGACGATGCGAAGGCTGCCGCAGCGCGGGCGATCGAGGAGGGGGCCGACGCGCTCGTTGTCGTCGGTGGTGACGGTGCCATCAGCCTCGCACTCCAGGCGGCTGCACTCTCGGATACGCCCATCGGCCTCATTCCGGCGGGCACCGGCAACGACCACGCGCGCGAGTTCGGCATTCCCGTCGGCGATCCAGTCGCAGCGGCGGACGTGATCGTCGACGGTGAGGTTCAGCAATCCGACCTCGCAAAGATCACCCTGTCCGACGGAAGCGTGGTGTGGGCGGGAACGATTGTTGCCAGTGGATTCGACTCGCTCGTCACCGAACGCGCCAATCGCATGAAATGGCCGAAGGGCAAGATGCGCTACAACCTGGCCATTCTGGCCGAGTTCGCGCAGCTCCGACCGCTGGATTACACGATCGAGTTGGACGACGAGACCGTGCGTACCCAGGTCACGCTCGTGGCTGTCGGCAATGGTCGGACGTACGGCGGCGGCATGCAGATTTGCCCGAAGGCCGACAAGACGGACGGACTGCTGGACGTCACGGTGGTCGGCTACGGCAACAGGTGGCGCCTGATCCGCTTCTTCCCGCGTGTGTTCAAGGGAACGCACGTCGAGCTGGAAGAGGTGCAAACCTACCGAAGCAAGAAGGTAGTCCTGCGATCCGAGGACATCACCGCTTATGCGGACGGCGACAAGGTGGGCCCGCTGCCCGTCACGATCGAGGCCGTGCCGAGCGCGCTCCGCATTCTCAGCCACGCACCGGCCTAGAGACCCCGTAGCCGGTCGATCTCCCTGCGTTCGCGCTTGGTGGGTCGGCCGGCTCCACGGTCTCGTTTGGGTACTGCGGCGAGCAGTTCGCGGGGCGGTGGCGGTGGTGTCTCGTCTCGGTAGCACTCGGCTGCGATCGGCGCCCCCACCCGCTTGGTGATCGTACGAACCACCACGACGATGCGCTCGGTTCCGCCACCCCGAACCCGCACCTCGTCGCCCATCCGAACCGGCTGCGACGCCTTGGCCGGGGTGCCGTTCACGCGAACGTGGCCCGACCGACACGATGATGCGGCCTGCGAACGTGTCTTGAAGAGACGTACTGCCCAGGTCCAGCTGTCCACTCGGGCGCTGGCGGGGTCTGTACTGGAGACGGGCATCTTCTCAGGATACGAAGTCCTGCGGGCGTCGTGACGAGTGCGCAGTTCGATCGTCTACGGGGTCACTTCGCCGGGCACCGGGATGTCGGTGTTGACACCCGGAACGAGCAGGCAGTTCTCTCCGACGTCGTTGGTGTAGATGCCGTAGACGGCCGCCATCACCGGGCCTGGGCCTGTGGTGGCGAGGGCCTCGGGTTCGCCGTCGTCACCCGGTGTCATGGCCATCGACCCCAGGCGCATCGTGTTGGTGTTGATCCAGGCGACGTTGGCGCCTGTCCCTGTGCCTTCGTCTATCTCGAACGACACCTGCCCCGGCTGCACATCGTTTTCGTCGCCGCTCGTCTGAGCGACGACGGTGCTGTCGGCAAGCCCGGCCGGGCAGAGATGGGCAGTCGGTGGTGGGTTGTCGAAAGTCGTCTCGGCGTGTGCCGTACCTGCGGCGACGATGGCACCGGCACCACAGATTCCGATCGTGAAACCGGCGCGGCGGAGCATAGTCTTGACGATCATGGCTTCCTCTCGAGTCGACGGTTCTCCAAGGCCCAGGGTACAAGTCGAGGCCGAGGGGACAAGTCCTATCGCAGGGAGGCCACGGCTTCTGAGATCGGCGTTTCGCCGTTGTTGAACTCGATCGTCTTTCCGGAGGTGTCCGGTGTGTCGAGAACTATGGCAGCAACCTGGGCGACATCGGACCGTGAGACCGTGCTCTTCTCCGCATTCGGGCCGAGTTCGATCTTGCCGGTGGGTTCGTCCTCGGTCAGCGTGCTCGGTCCGAGGATGGTCCAGTCGAGGTCGGAGGCACGCAGGCGCTCGTCGGCTGCTGCTTTCGCCTCCGCGTAGGGGAAGAAGCTGTTGTCGCTAGGCACGCCGTGGTCGGGGCCCGCCCCGAAGTAGGAGACGATCACGTATCGCTTCACACCGGCCGACTGGGCCGCGTCGATGGAACGAATCGCGGCGTCCCGGTCGACCGCGTAGGTGCGAGCCGGATTGCCGCCGCCTGCTCCTGCAGAGAATACGACTGCGTCGTGTCCGCGGAGCTTGTCGGCGATGTCCTCGGTGGAGAGATTCTCGACATCGGCGAGTACTGGCGCGGCGCCGGTCTCACGCACGTCGGCCTCGTGATCGGGATTGCGGATGAGCGAACTCACCTCGTTTCCCTCGGCGGTGAGGATGCGCGCGAGGCGTAGCGCAATCTTGCCGTGTCCTCCGATGATGACAATCTTCGACATGGGGCTGTCCTTTCCGTTGGTGATTCGTCAGGCAGGTACGAGATCGGTTGCCTCGGCGAGCAATTGCAGTGATCGTAAGCGACCGGCTCGGCGTGGCGCAGACGATGCGACGATCAATTCGTCCGCATCCGCGTGCTTCGTGAACTCGTCGACGTAGTCTGCCACCGCAGACGGGGTTCCGACTGCCGTGTACTTCGCCATCTGCAGAACCTGCTGTCCGGCAGGGCTTTCGAGCACCATATCGGCTTCGTCGTCGGTGAATTTCCGGTCACGCGCAAGCAGCAGGTTCACGCGCTGGCGCTTGGCCTGTTGAAACTCTTCGAGTGCTTCTTCCGTGGTGTCGGCTGCGATCACGTTGAGCCCGGCGATCACGTGCGGTTCGGCCAACTGTTCGGAAGGCTTGAACTCGCGCCGGTACAGGGCCACGGCATCTTCGAGCGCATTGGGCGCGAAGTGCGACGCGAATGCGTAAGGCAGGCCCAGCATTCCGGCGAGCTTCGCGCCGAAAAGGGAGGACCCGAGTATGTACAGCGGCACGTTCGTGCCCTTGCCCGGGATGGCGTCGATACCCGGGATGCGTGACTTACCGGCGAGGTACGCCTGCAGTTCCAGGACATCCTGAGGAAAGCTATCGGCCGAAGACGGATCGCGCCGCAGTGCCCGCATGGTCTTCTGGTCGCTGCCCGGTGCTCGACCCAGGCCGAGGTCGATGCGACCGGGGTGCAGGGTTTCGAGAGTGCCGAACTGCTCGGCGATCGTCAGCGGGGCATGGTTGGGGAGCATGATGCCGCCGGCGCCGAGTCGGATCTTCTCTGTGTGAGCGGCGACGTGGGCGATCAGGACGCTCGTCGCGGACGAGGCGATGGACGACATGTTGTGATGCTCGGCGTACCAGATTCGCCGGTATCCCCACTTCTCCGCGTGCTGGGCGGTTTCCACCGAAGCGTCGACGCTTTCGCGGGCGGTTTCACCGGGGCCGATGAGTGCGAGGTCGAGAATCGAGAGCGGAACAGCCACGGTGACGCCAGCCTTTCGTTGTGAACGGACGACACGCACAACACGTGAGCCTCGCTTTTGATTCCCCACCCCCGACCAATGTCACACCGGTTCGACTCGGGCGAACCGGTGTGACATTCGTCGGCAGGTTGAAGGTTCAACTTCTGGTGGTACTGTCTGTCGGTACCCGCAGTCTGCTCATTCGCATTCCGGCTCGGCGTACGACACCTGAGCCGCACATCCACCGAAAGGCGTCACACATGAACAGCCCCATAGCCCGAAATGTCGGACTCCTCGTAGGACGGATCGGCATCGGCGTCATCTTCCTTGCACACGGCCTCCAGAAGGTGCGCAACGGCCACGAAGCGACGAAAACCGGCTTCGACAGCATGGGTGTACCCGTCCCCGGCGTCTCCGCATTCCTCGCCACCTGGCTTGAAGTGCTCGGCGGGATCGCACTGATCGCGGGCGTGCTCGTTCCGATCGTCGGGGCCCTCTTCGTCCTCGACATGATCGGCGCGTACTTCGCCGCGCACGCGGATTCCGGTATCTGGGTCTCCGACGGCGGCTACGAACTGGTGCGCGCTCTCGGTGCCGCGTCGCTGATCCTCGCGGTGGTCGGAGCGGGACGATTCAGCGTCGACGGACTACTCGGCGGAAAACTGCCCCTCATCGGGACCTCGTCGAAATCTGCATAGGCTCGGGTCGCGAGCTCGAGCCGACCTGTCTGCAGCCACCGACAGCAGGGGAACGAGACTCTCCACGGCGTGAGGCAGACTCAGGACAGTTCCCCAGGTCAGCGCACCTGACACCACAGGGTCGGTGACGAACACGTCGCGTCCGTCCCGGGCAACTGCCAGTAAGCGGTACAGCGGGTCAGCGGCGATCCGCTCCGCAGCGCCGGGATTGCCACCGACGATCCAGACCAACACTTCCACGTCCAGCACGTCGAGCTGTTCCGACCTGATGTCGAAAGCATCTTTGTCGCCTGCCATCTCGACGATTCGGTCCGGCACGACGAAACCCAATGACGTCCTCAGGCGAGATCGTGGATCGTTCGGTGAGCGAACATAGAACGAGCCCGGGGTCTCCGGACTCGGCGACGGTCTTACCCTCGAACCGTGGGTGGGCTGCCTGCTGTCCGGACAGGAGGCCATCGACCTCCGTGATCAGCTCGTCGGCCCGTGCCCGCTCGTCGAGGGTGGCTCCGACCAAACTCACCGAGTCCTGCTGGAGCATCCCGAAGTCCGGGTAGTCGGGTGACGTGGTGATCGTTGGGGCGATGGTGCTCAAACGCGCGTAGTTCTCGTCGTTCACGTCGACGTACAACGCAAAAATCAGGTCGGGTGCGAGTTCCGCGATCTGCTCGAACGCGAAGTTCGCGCTTCCGGTGAACTGACCGCAGCCGAGAGACTAAGGATGGTGGTCGCCGAGATCCTCCTTGACTCAAGGCCAGGTGGCATCGGGGTAATCGCCATACCAATCGGTGACGGCGAGCGCGCGGAGAGTGCCCTGACCGGAATGTCCGAGGGTGACGATCCGCTTCGGATCGGCGGGAACTTCGGTCGTGCCCTGCTTGTGGGTGACGTATGGGTGTCACCCGACGCGCCGCTCCCGTTGTCGGACGAGCACGCAGCGGTCGCCAGCAACAGGTCCGTGCCGGCGCTTCCGGCGAGGAACGCACGACGATCGAGGGTTCACATTGCAGCACGATATACCCCGAACACGACTCTGCGCTTCACCCTCGTTGTCGGGGTGAAGCGCAGAATCGGGTGAGTTTCTAGCTGTAGCTGTAGAAGCCCTGGCCGGACTTCTTGCCCAGGTGACCGGCCTCGACCTTGCGGCGAAGCAGCGGCGGCGGGATCAGATGCGGCTCACCGAACTCGTCGTACAGCGACTGCGCAGCGGCGAGGGTGATGTCCAGGCCGACCGTGTCGATCAGCGTCAAGGGACCCATCGGGTAGCCACAGCCACCCTTCATTGCCGCGTCGATGTCCTCGGCAGTTGCATAGCCCGACTCGAGCATGCGGACCGCCGACGTCAGATACGGGATGAGCAGGGCGTTGACGATGAACCCGGCCCGGTCTCCCGCACGAACGGCCTTCTTGCCCAACGTCTTCGCGGCGAAATCCGTGACCGCCTTCACGGTCTCCTCCGATGTGGTGAGCGCGACGACGATCTCCACCAGCGGCATGACAGGTACGGGGTTGAAGAAGTGCACGCCCACGACCTGGCCGGGACGCTCGGTGGCGCCGGCCATCTTGATGACGGGGATGGACGAGGTGTTGGTCGCCAGGATGCCGGACGGCTTCACGATCTTGTCGAGTTTGCCGAACAGTTCGAGCTTGAGCGACTCGATCTCGGGTGCAGCCTCGATGACGAGGTCGCGATCCGCGAAGTCCTCGATGTCGAGGGTTATGTCCACGCGCTTACGTGCGGCGTCGGCGTCCTCCTGGGTGAGCTTGCCCGACTTCACGCCACGGGCGAGAGACTTGTCGATGCGGCCGAGCGCGGCGTCCGCGAACTCCTGCTTGGTTTCCAGAATGAGGACCGAACTGCCGGCCTTGATGCATACTTCGGCGATGCCGGCGCCCATGGTGCCGCCGCCGATTACTCCTACGAGTTCCACATTTCTCCTTTAAAAGCCTCTGTGAGTGGTTGACGAGTCCAGGGACTCGTCAACCACTCACAGGCGACGAAGTCGCTTGTTACTTGAGCAGGGCGCGGGACATGACCACGCGCTGAATCTGGTTGGTGCCCTCGTAGATCTGGGTGATCTTGGCGTCGCGCATCATGCGCTCGACCGGGAAGTCGGTGGTGTAGCCGGCGCCACCGAACAGCTGCACGGCGTCGGTGGTGACCTCCATGGCGGTGTCGGATGCGAAGCACTTGGCCGCAGCGGAGATGAACCCGAGGTTCTTCTCGCCACGCTCCGCGCGAGCAGCCGAGGTGTACACCATGAGCCGAGCGGCCTCGACCTTCATAGCCATGTCGGCGAGCATGAACTGCACAGCCTGGTTGTCGGCGATCGAACGGCCGAACTGCTTGCGATCCTTGGTGTATTCGATCGCGGCGTCCAGCGCACCCTGCGCCAGGCCGACAGCCTGCGCGCCGATGGTCGGACGCGTGTGATCGAGCGTCTTCAGCGCCGTCTTGAAGCCGGTGCCGGGCTCGCCGATGATGCGGTCGCCGGGGATCTTGCAGTTCTCGAAGTACAGCTCAGCGGTGGGCGAACCCTTGATGCCGAGCTTGTGCTCGAGCGGCCCGACGGTGAAGCCCTCGTCGTCCTTGTGCACCATGAATGCGCTGATCCCGTTGGCGCCCTTGTCGGCATCGGTGACCGCCATCACCGTGTACCAGGAGGACTTGCCGCCGTTGGTGATCCAGCACTTCGATCCGTTGAGGATCCAGTCGTCGCCGTCGGCCTTTGCGCGGGTACGCATCGAGGCGGCGTCGGAGCCCGCCTCACGCTCGGACAGCGCGTAGGAAGCCATCGCCTCGCCGGACGCGAGTTGCGGCAGAACCTGCTGCTTGAGTTCCTCGGAGCCGTTGAGGATCAGACCCATGGTGCCGAGCTTGTTGACTGCGGGAATCAGCGAGGACGAACCGCAGACGCGGGCAACTTCCTCGATGACGATGCAGGTGGCGACGGAATCGGCGCCCTGGCCGTTGTAGGTGTCGGGGACGTGGATCGCGTTGAACCCGGAGTTCACGAGCGCGGTGAGTGCCTCTTCCGGGAAGCGAGCCTTCTCGTCGACCTCCTTGGCGTGCGGTGCGATCTCCTTCTCGGAGAGTGCACGGATCGCGGAACGCAGTTCGTCGTGCTCCTCACCGAGCTTGAAAAGATCGAAGTCCGGGTTTCCGGCCATGTGATTGCTCCTCTGATGGGTTGTTCGTTGGACACCGGGGCACTCGGTGCCTTCGAGCGGGTAGTTGGCCGCCGAGGTGGGGGCACACGTCGGCCACTCTGAGCGCAGTCAACCACGGCACTGAGTGCCAGTCAAGAGCGGTGGCCTGAACAGTGGGCGTCAGTCCGTTCCGTCCGACGCGGGCGACGTCAAACGGGAGCGGATCAGGGCGGTGACATCTTCGACTGGGGTGCCCGGCGGATAGGCAACTACCAGTATCGATTCGCTGGTTTCCGTGGATTCTGCCGGCGCGACACCGAAGGTGCGCCGCACCTCCAGCAGTGCATCTTCGAGAGCCTCGACCGTCGCGGACTCGTCCCCGCGGGTCATGTTGCGGAGGAGATAGTTGTGGCACGCAGTGACAGCTGCCGCGAATCCGATGACTTTCAGAACCGGCTCGTGGGGCAGTGCGGCCCGTAGATAGTCGACGAACAGCCGCTCGTAGCGAAACCCCGTCACGATCTCGCGGTCGCGCAGAGCAGGAACCTGCTGCACGAGCAAGAACCGTCGCGCCGAGAGCTCCCGGTTTTCACGAAAGTGGTCGAAGACGAGGTTCGCGGTATCGCAGACCGCGGCCCACGGGTCTGCGGCATCGGTGGAGAGGTGCTCTCCTGCCTGCTCGATCAGTGACTCGTGATCGGCGAAGATCACGTCCTCCTTGGACCGAAACTGACGGAAGAAGGTCCGGCGTGACACCCCGGTGGCCGCGGCGATCTGGTCGACAGTGGTCGCCTCGTACCCGTTCTCCGAGAACAGGCGAATGGCTTGGGCGACGACGTGGACTCGGAATTCCGCAGGGTCGCCCGCGGTGTCGACGCGTTCGGTCATGTCGGCAAGTATCACACCGAGTGCAAATTCGTGCGCTATCCCGCGGTTCTTCGGATCGGCCACTCACCGTTGACGTCCGAAGCATCGCGGCCCTGCCGAACGAGATACGCGGCGAAGTCGGCTTGGCGTTCGGCGTGCCAGCTGGTCTGCTGCGTCATGATGTCGAGTCCGCAGATGTGCGGGAAGGTGACGGCGAGGCTGCGCGCCAGTTCCGCCGCGGCGAGAGCATCGGACTGGGCCTCGTGTGCGCAGTCCAGTGCGATCCCGTAGTGCTCGCACATCGCGCCGAGGGTTCGTTTGCCTTTCCTGCGCTTGTCCATCTGGCGGTCGATGACGTAGGGATCGACGACGATGCCGGTGACGAGATCGGGGTACCCGAGCCGCAAGCCTTCGTGGTGCATGAGGGTGAGGTCGTAGGAGGCGTTGAAGGCGACCACCACATGGTCGCGGGCCCACGCCTCGTCCAGGGCCTGTCTGATGGCGAGGTATCCCTCCCTGTAAGGAACGCCGTGCTCACGGGCGTACTCGGAGGAGATTCCGTGGACCTGTGACGCGCCGTCGGGGATGGGGACGCCGGGGTCGAGAATCCAGTTCCGAGGTTCCGTGTG
The DNA here is from genome assembly GCF_042719695.1 of Rhodococcus sp. NPDC058521. Lineage (NCBI taxonomy): Bacteria > Bacillati > Actinomycetota > Actinomycetes > Mycobacteriales > Nocardiaceae > Rhodococcus > Rhodococcus sp. NPDC058521. The sequence continues at coordinate 176,302 of NZ_JBHXNL010000002.1, read as the reverse complement.
CGCGCCGTCGACGACGACCACCGAAGCGGACACGATGCGGGCGGTATGCGGATCACGGCCCGTGGTCTCGAGGTCGAAAGCACAGATGGGGCGATCGGACCAACTGTGCATGAGTGCGCCCTCTCTTCGGTCGTCCGTGTGTACTGCAACAGCTAACACCGTGCCACCGACAGGTTGGCGCACCAGCCGCCGCGCCGTTCCCTCATCCCTCGCCGCGCCGCCGGCGTATCGGACACCGAGGCCGCGCACAGCGCGCCGAAGCCGGGCCCGCCGGCATCGGTCGAGCGCACCGTCGTCAACAGTGCCGTCTACCGCGACGGTGCCAAGATCGCAACGCCGGCAACACTTGCGGAGGCGCTCACCGCACTTCCCGACGAGTCGTCGATGGCGTGGATCGGGATGTACCGGCCCGAGAACAACCAGTTGTACGCTGCCGCAGAACAATTCGATCTTCACGAGCTGGCTGTGGAAGATGCGATTCTTGCGCATCAGCGTCCGAAACTCGAGCGGTACGGCGACACGCTTTTCGTCGTTCTACGGGCGGCGCGATACTGCGACGACACCGAACGTGTCGAATTCGGTGAACTACACGTCTTCTGCGGCAAGACCTTCGTTCTCACCGTGCGGCACAGCGAGTCCCCGGATCTTTCTGCGGTTCGTGCCCGAATGGAGTCAGATCCCGACCTGTTGCGGCTGGGTCCCGAGGCCGTTCTGTATGCCATCCTCGACGCCGTCGTGGATGGTTACGCTCCGGTCGTCGCAGGTCTGCAGAACGACATCGACGAGATCGAGACAGAGGTGTTCAGCGGTGACCCCGGGGTGTCGCGGCGCATCTACGAACTGACTCGTGAGGTCATCGAGTTCCAGCGTGCCACCAAGCCACTTCTCGGGATGCTGCGCAGTCTCGCGGTGGGTTTCGAGAAGTACAACACGGACGAGGAACTTCGCCGCTACCTCCGGGACGTCACGGATCACGCCACCGTCGTGGTCGAGCGGGCCGACGGATTCAGGCAGTTGCTCGGCAACATCCTGACCGTGAACGCGACCCTCGTGTCGCAGGCCCAGAACGAGGAGATGCGGCATCTCACGCAGGCGAGCTACGTGCAGAACGAGGAAGTGAAGAAGGTATCGTCCTGGGCGGCAATCCTTTTCGCGCCTACGCTGATCGGCACGGTGTACGGTATGAACTTCGACGTCATGCCCGAAACACACTGGGAGTTCGGATACCCGTTCGCGATCGGTCTGATGGTCCTCACCTGCGCGGGCCTCTACACGGTGTTCAAACGGCGCGGGTGGTTGTGAGCACTTCCCCCGTCGGTGCTTCTCTTGGGAGCATGTTCCATCGACTCTGTTTGCCCGGGCCCTCGCATGGGTACTTCCACAAGGGGGTCGTTGGGAGTAGTCATGGACACCAGGACCATCATCTGGATCATCATCGCAATCGCCGCGGTTGTGCTCGTCGCCGTCTTGATCGCCGTCGCGTTGCGCAAACGCACCCAGCACCGACGGCGCAAAGCCCAGGACGTCCGTGCCGATGTGCACGAGCATTCGCCGGCTGTCGAGCAGCAGCAGGCGCGAGCCGACGAGACGGCAGCACTGGCACGTAAAGCTCAGGCAGATGCGGATATCCGCGCGGCCGAAGCGAAGCGACTGCGCGCCGATGCTGCAACCCATCAGAACGAGGCGTCCGCGTCCCGGGACGAACTGGCGAAAGAGTGGAAGCGCGCCGATGCGCTCGACCCCGACGTCGGAGATTCCGGCGGTCACCACGCGTCCGGTCCTCCGTCGACAGGCATGCGGCCGACGAGGTCGCCCGACCCTGGGACGACCGCCGGCCCGGGTGCTCACGCGAAGCCGAGTGACTCGGTGTAGCGACCGGAGGGCGGAAAGATGCGTATCGGACGTCTCGTCACGCTGCTCGTAGTGGTCTGGCTCGTCATCGGGGCGATCGCGGTGTTTCAACGGGGCTACTACAAGGATGTGTCCGCGGATTGCGCAAGCGTGGGGACGATAGCAGTCACGGTGGTGGCCGGCCCTCTGAACTACACGGGTGTCAACCCGCAGATCGAATGTGAGGTGCCGGAACCCAGTCGATAGACATTGCTCTCGTGAACAGTTCCACCCCGAAACCGAAAGGTCGGACCGTGATCATTCTCGGCATCATCCTTATCGTCATCGGTCTTCTCGTGGGGGTTCCGATCCTCACGACGATCGGCATCATCCTTCTCGTCATCGGGCTGATCCTTCTGGTCCTCGGTTCGATCGGACGGGCGGTCGGCGGCCGTCGACACTGGTACTGACGACATCCCTCAGAGATCGTCGACGCACACCACGAACTTGCGTTCGGTGTACTCGAATCCGGTCTCGGACTTGGTGCAGTCGTCCACTACGCCGCGTCCCTGCACTATCTCGGTGACCCGCACGCCTTCCTTCGCGGAAGGGTCGTTGCATTCGATCCGAATGGGATCGCCGCCCGACGGCATGTCCATGCATCCGTCGATCACCCAGTCGATGTCGAGGCACAGCGCGCCCTGCTCGACACCGCGCAGGGTCTCGTAGTAACTCTGGTCGGCGTCCGCGACACACTGGTCGCTCGTCGGCGCCTTGCCGATCACCTTGTAGTTGGACTCGGGACCGCCGCACGTCGCGTTGTCGATCGTCGCGTCGTCCATCGACCCACCCAGCTGGACACATTCGCCGATCTCGACATCGAGGTCGACGTCACCACCCTCGTCGGCGCCCTCGATCGCAGTTTCGCTCGTGGTGGTCGAGGACGACGACGTGCTGGTCGGCCCCGCATTGTCTGCGGCAACGGCAGTGCCTTCGGTGGTGGACGAACCGCACCCGGCCGCCAACAGGGTGACGGCGGACAGTGCGGCGATCGACGTCCCGATGCGTCTGCGCAGACCGGACATGATGGATTCCCTCCCTGTTGCTTGTTGCGGCGAATCCTATTCGACTTCGAAGACACCGTCGTACCGCGGTGACACTATGTACTGGTGCACCTTCCCGTGGAGCCCCCGGTCCAGCCGATGCTCGCCAAGGCGGCGCCGTCGGTGCCGAAGCAAACCGACGATCCGATGACGTGGTCGTACGAGCCCAAATGGGATGGGTTCCGCGCACTCGTGTTCCGGGACGGTGGCGAGGTGGTTCTGGGATCGAGAGGCGGCAAGGATCTCGCCCGCTATTTCCCGGAGATGGTCGAGGCCGTGCGCACCGAACTTCCGGACAAGTGCGTGGTCGACGGCGAACTCGTCGTACCGCAATCGATCGACGGGCGAGTGCGGCTTAGCTGGGAGGCGCTGTCCGAGCGCATCCATCCTGCGGCCAGCCGGGTAGCGAAGTTGTCGGCGGAAACGCCCTCGCAGTTCATCGGGTTCGATCTGCTTGCGTTGAGCGAACGCGATCTCACATCGGCACCGTTTCGCGAGCGCCGTTCGATGTTGCTCGATTCCGTGGGTGGACGTGGGCCGAGCTGCCATGTCACAGCCGCGACGCAAGACAGCGAACTGGCTTCCGAATGGTTCGAAATGTTCGAGGGCGCAGGTCTCGATGGTGTCGTCGCGAAGCGGCTCGACGGTGTCTACCTGCCGAACAAGCGGGAGATGGTGAAGGTCAAGCACGCCCGAACAGCGGATTGCGTGCTCATCGGTTACCGGCCGCACAAGAGTGTCGACGGGGTGGGGTCCTTGCTGCTCGGTTTGTACGACGGCGGTCAGCTTGCGATGGTCGGGGGCGCGTCGGCGTTCACGGAGAAGCGCCGTAAGGAACTGCTCGAGGAACTGCAACCGTTGCGTGTGGGCGAGGACGTGGTGGCCGAGGGTGAGGCCACCCGGTGGCGGTCGGGGACCGACCGTAGCTGGGTGCCGCTGCGGCCCGAACGAGTGCTCGAAGTGGCCTACGACCAGATGGAAGGGGCCCGCTTTCGGCACGCGGTGAAGTTCCTGCGCTGGCGCCCGGATCGGGTCCCCGAAGAATGCACCTACGACCAGTTGGAGGTTCCGGTGCGGTACGACCTCGCCGACGTTCTGAGTGGAGGTTCGTGATGGCAAGTGTCGCAGAGCAACTCGATGTCGACGGTGTCTCCGTCCGGATGTCGAGTCCTGACAAGATCTACTATCCGCAACTGGGCTCGGACGGGGGCACCAAACGGCATCTCGTCGAGTACTACCGGACTGTGGCGACGCACGGTGCGCTGTTGAACGCTCTCCGTGACCGGCCGACGCATCTCCAGAGGTTTCCGGACGGTGTGGAGGGCGAGGAGGTCTACCAGAAGCGAGTGCCGGCGAAGCGGCCCGAACACGTGGCCTCGTGTGGGGTGACGTTTCCGTCGGGTCGTACCGCCGACGTCCTGCGGGTACGCAGCGCGGCAGACATCGTGTGGGCAGCCAATCTGGGCAACATCACCTTTCACCCCTGGGCGGTGCGCTGCCCCGACGTCGATCATCCGGACGAGCTACGCATCGACCTCGACCCGCAGCCGGGAACCGGATTCGACGACGCGAGGGCGATCGCGTTGGAGGTGATGCGACCGTTGCTCGACGAGCTCGGCCTGATCGGCTTCCCGAAGACTTCCGGTGGGCGCGGGTTGCACATTTACGTGCACATCGAACCTCGTTGGGACTTCATTCAGGTGCGGCGTGCGGGTATCGCGCTGGCACGTGAAATCGAACGCCGAAGTGAAGGGCGGGCCACCACGTCGTGGTGGAAGGAGGAGCGGGGCGAACGCATCTTCCTCGACTTCAATCAGAACGCGCGCGACAAGACGATCGCTTCCGCATATTCGGCACGAAAGACGCCGATAGCGACGGTATCTGCCCCGCTCACGTGGGAAGAGCTGGTGGATGCGGCGCCGGACGACTTCACCATTGCCACTGTTCCGGCCCTGCTCGAGCGTCGTGGTGACCCGATGGCGGCACTCGACGACGTCGCACACTCGCTCGACGGATTGTTGGAGATGGCGGACCGAGACGCCGCTGACGGACTCGGTGACCTCCCTTATCCGCCCAACTATCCGAAGATGCCGGGGGAGCCCAAGCGGGTTCAGCCGAGCAAGGATCGAGACCGGAAAGCCGAGCGAGAGGCGAAGGGCTCGAGCTGATCTTTCAGCAAATCTGAGGTGATATCGGTTGATGTGTTTCATGAATCGTGACATTTGTTGGCTTCCAGGAGGTTACCTGCATGACGTAGCCTCGGGCCCATGAACCGTTCGACAACGCGTGGTGCAGGAGTTGCGTTCGGCATCGCAGCAGCAACTTTCGGAAGCATCCTGTTTGCGCCCGGTACCGCCACTGCGCGGCCGCTCACCTGCGTGCAGCCACCCGGTGGCGAAACCGTGCTCATCGCCGGAGTCGCCGGATGTGGTGCGCGTGCCGACCTGTCGAGCAATGCTGCCGCACTCGGTAATGCCGGTGTCGGATTCGCCCAGGCAGCGGCGTCCGGCGCGGCGCTCGGTGTCGGTCATGCCGGCGGCACGGGTGCCGCGGAGGCCAACCGTGGGCTGGTGGCGGCGTTCGCACTCGGCCCGCAGAGTGTCGCCATCGGCGCCGTGGACCAGCCCGGACTGTCGGTTGCGGTCAGCGGTCCGCGGGGACAGTCGTTCGTCGGTGCGGCAGACAAGGGTGTCGTCTGTGGCGGCGGGCTGTCCGCAGTGGCCAATTTCGGGACCGGTCAGGCGTGCTTGAGCAACGGCGTGCAGACCTGGCACACACCATGAAGTGATACAAGTCACGTTTCCTCCTTTCGTCTGGTTGACTCGTGAGGTACGGGTTCTGCAACGAAGGGAGTGATCATGGCCGATCACGTCTATCGGGTCGTCGAGATCGTCGGGTCGTCGACGGAGGGTACGGATGCCGCGATTCGTAACGCGGTTTCACGTGCCAACGAGACCGTTCGCAACCTCGAGTGGTTCGAGGTGATCGGCACTCGCGGCCACATCGAGAACGGCTCTGTCGCGCATTTTCAGGTCGCGGTGAAGGTGGGCTTCCGTGTGGAACCGGGTGATCAGGTGTAGTCGAGCCCGAACGTTCTCGCCCAAAACTGCAACACGTTATAGTCTGGGCGTGTCGAGTGACGTAGTGCACAGGTAGGGGAACGGAACAGTGGCTTATGTGATCACGCAGCCGTGCTGCAACGATGCGTCGTGTGTGGACGTGTGTCCGGTCAATTGCATTCACCCCACGCCGGACGAAAAACCGTTCGCTACCACGGAGATGCTCTACATCGACCCGGACACCTGCATCGACTGTGGAGCCTGCGTCGAAGAGTGCCCGGTGGAGGCGATCTACGCCGACCACGAGTTGCCCGAAGGCGACGAGCCCTACCTCGACATCAACGCGGAATATTTCAGCAAACATCCAATCGGTCCGGACTGGCCGGATGTCGTCAAACCGGTCTCGATCCCGTCCGACCTGGGCACGCTGCACGTCGCGATCGTCGGATCGGGACCCGCAGCCTGCTACGCGGCGATGGAACTGACGGCCAAACCGCGGATCGAGGTCGACATCTTCGACCGGCTGCCCACGCCGTACGGGTTGGTTCGTGCCGGTGTCGCGCCGGACCATCCGGGAACCAAGGGCGTGACGGACCAGTTCCGGTCGGCAGTCGGGCGCCGCACGGTTCGATGCCACTTCAACGTCGAGGTCGGGGACCGAATCTCGCACGACGAACTCCTGCAGAACCATCACGCGGTGATCTACGCGGTCGGAGCGGCCGGTGATCGCAAGCTGGGGATTCCGGGCGAAGAGCTGGACGGGAGCTTCGCGGCGACCGAGTTCGTCGCTTGGTACAACGGCCACCCCGACTACGCGGACCGCGAGTTCGATCTGAGCGGTAAACGTGCGGTCATCGTCGGCAACGGCAACGTCGCCCTCGACGTTGCCCGCATCCTCGTCACCGACCCGGACGCGCTGGCCGAGACGGACCTCGCCGAACATGCCCTCGCCGCCCTGCGTAAGAGCAACATCGAGGAAGTAGTGATTCTCGGAAGGCGGGGGCCCGCCCAGGCTGCGTACACGAACCCCGAGCTACTCGCTCTCGGCCGGATGCCGGACGTCGATATCGTTGTGGACACCGAAGAGGCAGTCCTCGATCCGGAGAGCCGCTCGTTCGTGGACAGCGAAGACTCCGAGCCCTCGGTCGCCCTCAAGGTCTCCCAGGTCGAGGGCTTCGCCAACCGCACACCGGACCCGGCGAAGAAGCGGATCGTGCTGCGCTTTCTCGCCTCACCGGTCGAATATGTGGGTGACGGCGAAGGTCGGGTCGAGAAGATCCGGATCGCGGCCAATGAAATGAAGCGCGACGAATCGGGCAAGCTCACAGCGCAGCGGACCGACAAGGTCGAAGAACTCGAGACCGGGCTCGTGCTCCGGTCGATCGGCTATCGCGGCACACCGGTGGCCGATGTCCCGTTCGACGATCAGCGCGGCGTGATTCCCAACGAGAACGGGCGCGTCGTCGATCCGGACACGGGCGCACCGGTGCCGGGCGTGTACGTGGCCGGATGGATCAAGCGTGGGCCGACGGGGGTGATCGGCACGAACAAATACTGTTCCGCCGAAACCGTCACGATGCTGGTGGACGACTTCGTCGCCGGACGTCTCGAGGCGCCCGACAACAGGGATGCGCTGGACGAACTCCTGTTGCAGCGTGCCCCGGATGCCGTCGATTTCCAGGGCTGGCAGCGGATCGACAAGGCGGAACGTGCCGAAGGCAAAGCGACCGGACGGCCGCGGCTGAAGATGATCAGCATCGAAAGCATGCTCGCAGCGGCACGCGGCGACGCGTGATCTACCGCACGGCAGGTAACGAGAGAATTGCTAGGAACCGGGATCGTGTGTGTTAATGACACGAGGCGGTAACGATCTCGTCGGGGGCGCCGCGAAAGACAGACGTCGTCGAACAAGGGTGGAAAATGCGCAAGCTGCACAACGGCGGAACGACGCGTGGACGCTGGAAGTCCCGCGTGGCAATCGCCGCCGTCGGGTTGGTCGGTTCGGGACTGGCATTCACCGCCCCCGCACAAGCCGCCCCTCTCTTCCCCGGTGGGCCCGAGATTCCGAGCCTGCCGTCGTTGCCGGAGATGCCCGCCGTCCCGGGGCTTACGGATCTTCCGGGTCTGCCTGCAGCCCCGGAAGAAGCACCCGCGAACTTCTCGGCACCTTCGCTCAATCCCGGAAACGGCGAGGTCGTGGGTGTCGCACAGCCGATCATCATCTCGTTCAACGAGTCGATCGACGACCGCGCCGCCGCAGAGCGCGCCATCAAGGTCTCCACGGAACCGGACGTGGAGGGCTCCTTCTACTGGACGAGCGATAGCCAGGTTCGGTGGAAGCCCACCGAGTTCTGGCCGGCCCACACTCAGGTGACGGTGAAGGCAGGCGATACCACCTCGAGCTTCTCCATCGGTGACTCCGTCGTCACCACGGCGGACGACGCGACGAAGACGATCACGGTCACCCGTAACGGTGAGGTCGTGCGCACCATGCCGACCTCCATGGGCAAACAGGATCACGAGACGCCCAACGGCACCTACATCGTCGGTGAGAAGTTCCGCGACATGTACATGGACTCCTCGACTTACGGTGTGCCCGTCGACTCGCCCGAGGGCTACCGCACCTTCGTCGAGTACGCGACGCGCCTGTCCTACAGCGGCATCTTCGTGCACGCGGCTCCGTGGTCGGTCGGCGATCAGGGCTACAACAACGTCAGCCACGGTTGCTTGAACGTGAGCACGGAAGATGCCCAGTGGTTCTTCGACACCTCGCAGAAGGGTGATCCCGTGGTCGTTCAGAACACTGCGGGTGGCGTGCTCGACGGCGCAGACGGTCTGGGCGACTGGAATCGCTGACCTCGGGCCTGCCGAAAACTGAACATTCACCCGTGAGGGGCCGCACGATCTTCGGATCGGACGGCCCCTCACGGGTTTCATCTTTGACGGTGACCTACATGTGGAAGAACTTGGGATACACCTTCGTCATCTATCTCGCTGCGCTGCAAGGTCTCAGGAAAGACCTTTCGGAGGCCGCCGAGTTCATCGGATCTCCGGGGATGAACCGGATCGATGCCGAGGTGGTGGATCGGGTTGCCGTCGTCGGCGGATTGAAGCTGCCTGTTCCGAACGTCGCCGAGGATGTCGACAAGATCGTGGTGGGGGTTGGTGGAGGAGCTCGGATCGGAATCGTTCGTGTACGGCGTGGGCGACGGCGACCGACCGATCAGCTGGTCCGGTCGCATAGTGGCGCGGATGGAACGGCACCGCAAGATGGTGGCGGGTGATTCGTTGCGGCTTCTACCCAAGCGTTCCGAGGTGGTGTTCTTCTCCGCGTCGAACGGTGTGCGCATTCGCTGACATACTGCCGTCATGACGGTGACTCGTTCGATCATTCTCTTCGCCGTGGCCGCGCTGTTCGAGATCGGCGGTGCCTGGCTCGTCTGGCAGGGCCTGCGTGAGAATCGCGGCTGGTTGTGGGTAGGCCTCGGCGTGATCTCGCTGGGGATCTACGGGTTCGTGGCCACGCTGCAGCCGGACGCCAATTTCGGTCGCATTCTCGCTGCGTACGGCGGCATCTTCGTCGCGGGTTCGCTGTTGTGGGGTGTCGTGATGGACGGGTTCCGGCCCGACCGCTGGGATGTCACGGGAGCGGTGTTGTGCCTCATCGGCGTCGGTGTGATCATGTACGCCCGCTAACCCCTGTGAGTGGTTGACGAGTCTCTGGACTCGTCAACCACTCACAGGGGTTCACCAGATGTTGACGCGCTGTTCGGGCTCCAAGTACAGGTCGTCGCCTGGTTTCACGTCGAACGCCTCGTGGAAGGTGTCGAGATTGCGGACCACACCGTTGCACCGGAACTCCGGCGGCGAATGCGGGTCGATCGCCAGACGACGAATTGCCTCCGCCTCGCGGGCCTTGGTGCGCCACACCTGCGCCCAACCGAAGAACACCCGCTGAATACCTGTGAGTCCGTCGATGACAGGCGGCTCCTGACCTTCCGTGGCGATCCGGTACGCGGCGATCGCGATGGACAGGCCGCCCAGGTCACCGATGTTCTCGCCGATCGTGAACTCGCCGTTGACCTTGTGGCCGGGGAGGCCGTTCGGCTCGAACTCGTTGTACTGCTCGATCAGTGCCTTGGTGCGCTTGCCGAATTCGGTGCGATCGTCGTCCGTCCACCAGTCGACCATGTTTCCGTCGCCGTCGTACTTGGCACCCTGGTCGTCGAACCCGTGGCCGATCTCGTGCCCGATCACGGCTCCGATCCCACCGTAGTTGGCGGCGTCGTCGGCGTTCGGGTCGAAGAAGGGCGGCTGCAGAATCGCTGCAGGGAAGACGATCTCGTTCATACCCGGGTTGTAGTAGGCGTTCACCGTCTGCGGTGTCATGAACCATTCGTCGCGGTCGACGGGCCCACCCAACTTGTTCATGTCTCGGTCGTAGTCGGATGCGTATCCGTTGCGATAGTTGCCGACCAGGTCGTCCGGCGAGATCACGATGTCCGAGTAGTCACGCCACTTGTCGGGGTAGCCGATCTTGGGTGTGAACTTCTCCAGCTTGCGTAATGCGGCTTCCCGGGTCGCGGGGCTCATCCACTCGAGTTCGGAGATGTTGCGCCGGTAGGCCTCTCGGAGGTTCGCGACGAGTTCCTGCATGAGCGCCTTGGAATCCGCGGGGAAGTGACGCTCGACGTAGAGCTTGCCGACCGCTTCACCGAGCAGATCCTGGACCAGCGAGACGCCGCGCTTCCAACGCTCGCGGTTCTCTTCCGTGCCGGTGAGGGTGGTGCCGTAGAAGGCGAAATTCTCGTCCACGAGTGCGGCAGTCAGGTATGGCGCGCGGGAATGGACGATGCGCCAGGTTGCCCATGCCTTCCACGATTCCAACGGCTCCGACTCCCACAGCGACGCGAACGTCGAGAGGAAGTCCGGTTGCCCCACGACGACCTCGGCGAACTGTTCTTCGCTCGCGCCCAGCGCGGAAATCCAGGACTGCCAACCGAATTCGATAGGAAGTTCGGCCAGGGTGCGAAGGTTGTACGTGAGATCCGCATCCCGACGCATGACCACGTCCCAGTGTCCAGCCGCGATCTTCGTCTCCAAATCGAACACGGTGTTCGCGTCGTAGGACACACCCGCGAGGTCGAACATCTTCCCGATGTGCGCGACGTACGCGGTGCGGATGTCGGCGTACCCGTCCTCGCGGTAGTACGACTCGTCCGGCAAACCGATACCGGACTGGCTCAGGTGCACCACGTAGCGCGAGGAATTCTTCGCGTCGGTGTCCACGTAGTGGCCGATTCCGCCGCCCACGCCCGTGCGCTGCAGCCGCCCGATCGCGGCCGCCAAGGACCAACTGTCCTCCGCGGAAGACACGGAGGACAGCTCGTCGGCGATCGGTGCGAGGCCGGCCGCCTCGACGGCCTCCTCGTTCATGAAGCTCGTGTAGAGGTCGCCGATGCGCTGGGCGTCCGTGCCGGGCTCGTCCCCCGACGAAGCTGCCTCGGTGATGATGGTCTGGACATCGACCTCGGCCTTGTCGTACAGCGTTCGGAAGGCGCCGTCGACGGCGCGATCGGCGGGAATCGTGTACTCCTCGAGCCACGCGCCGTTCACGTGGACGAAGAGATCGTCCTGTGCGCGAGTCTGTTGGTCGAGGTAGGTCAGGTCGATGCCGGAGTGCTCAGCCGTGGTCATGTCTCCTGTCTACCCGACCGTCGCGGTCCGCTCCACAGGGGACGGTCAGACGTCCACGCCCAGGTTGATCACTGCGAGGTAGCCGTCGCCCTGCTTCCCAACGGTCATGAGGCCGGTGTCGTCGTAGATGTTGTCGTTGGAGTTGTCGGTGTTGCTCTCACGCCCGGTGTGCTCGTTGTACGGCGATGTCGCGTTGATCTCGTCGATGAGAGCTTCGTCGAAGAACAGCTGCGTGGTGAGCACGGTCTTCTTGTCGACGTGCACCTTCACGTGGATGTGCGTGGTGCGGCCGCGATACCAGCCGGGGAAGATTGTCGTGAACTGGGCGATGCCGTCGGCGTCGGTGGGCTGCGCACCGCGCAGGTAGGTGCCGTCGTCGGTGGTGGCCGATTCGGAGTCGCCGACGCTGTACGAACCGTTCGACGTCTCGCCCGAACTGCCCATGCCGCCGGGTGCTCCGCCGCCTTCGGGTGGGCCGTTGCCGTCGCCGGGTGGGGGGCCGCCGATGCCGCCGTCCGGTGCCCCTTCGGGCGGCCGGCCGCCACCGCCTCCGTTCGATCCCGACTCGAATCCGGAGTACACGCCGCCCGCGTCGCAGTGCCAGATCTCGACGACGGCACCCGACACGACCGAGGCGCCCGACCCGTCCGCAGGGCACCCGGTGACGTCCTGGACGCGCAAAGCCAGCTGCAGCTTGGTGCCGGGTCGGTCTTCACGAATGTCGGTCCGAATCGAGTCGACGTCGAACCAGTACGGCCCCTGGGTTTCTTCGACGCTCATGACGCAGTTCGGGGCCTGAGCCAACAACTCGGCGACGGTGGCGCCGTCTGCTCCGGTCGTTGCACTGGCTGCGGTGGACTCGGTGACTGCCGCCCCGGTCGGACCGTTGCCGCCGCATGCGGCGATCAAACCGCCGAGTCCGACCGTTCCACCGAGCGCGAGTGCGCGTCTTCGGCTGACCCGCAGACGGCTGGCTTGCACGTCCCTGTTCACCTTGTACCTCCATGATCGTGAGTGATGGCTCGATCGTGGTCGGTGAGGCTCCAGCACGACTGGATGCCGGCTGTGAAGTTCCTGTGAGCCGAGATTCAGCCGCCGATGCGTGAGTGCATCTCCCACACGATCAGCTCGGCGCCCTCTCGGGAGGTGATCTCCTGGCCGCCCGAACTGGTGAGGCGGACCGCGTCGCCTTCGTACAGTTCGCCGACGCCTTCCATCTCTGCTGTTCCCTGGGCGACGAATACGTGCAGGTAGGGGGCTTCGGGGAGGCTGATGGGTTGATTCGGGACCACTCGTGCGACGTGCATGGCCGCGTTCTTGTTGTTGATGCGGATTGCAGCGTGGTCCTTGTAGGCGCTCATACCCGACGCGATGGGGACCAGACCCCCGGTGAGCAGTTCGTTGTCGACCTCGAGCTGCTCGTAGCCGGGCGTGAGACCCCCTTCGTCCGGAACGACCCACATCTGCACGAAGTGCACAGGTTCGTGTTTCTGGTCGTCGTCGCGGATCCGCCAGCTGTCGTTCTTCTCGGAGTGCATGATGCCTTTGCCGGCACTCATGCGCTGTGCGAGTCCGGGGTAGATGATGCCGGAGTGCCCGATCGAGTCCTGGTGCACGAGTGACCCTCGGAGCACCCAGGTGACGATTTCCATGTCCTTGTGCGGGTGGGTCTCGAAGCCGGCATCCGGAAGGACGGTGTCGTCGTTGTTCACCAACAGCAGACCGTGGTGCGTGTTGTCCGGGTCGTAGTGGTGCCCGAACGAGAAAGAATGTTTCGAATCCAACCAGGAGACCCGAGTCTTCAACCGATCGCCGGCGCGATGAACGTAAACGTGCGGGGTGGTGACTGCAGGCATGTCGGTCCTCCTTCGGGCGGTACCTGTCCCAGGATACGAGTTCGGTCGGGATGATTTCGAGGTGCCGGTACCGATTTCGTATCGGTCAATTGCGTGCGAAGCCGGCGTGCATCTCCCACACCAGTACCTCGGCACTATCGATCGTCGAGATGCGTTGTCCACCAGTTGATGCCAACCTGACAGCATCACCCTGACCGAGAGGCCCCACGCCCTCCATGTCGACGGTCCCTTCGGCAACGAAGATGTGGACGTACGGTGCTTCCGACACCGTCACGGACTGCCCCGGCCCGAGGCGGGCGGCGTAGAACGCGGTGTGGCGGTTGCGGATACCGATTGCGGCATCGCCCGCATGGCGCTTCAGTCCGGACGCGACCGGGACCAGCCCGCCGATCGCCAATTCGCTCTCGACATCCAGTTCCTGGTACTCCGGTGGCAGGCCGGGCTCGTTGGGTGGCACCCACATCTGAACGAGGTGCACCGGTGCCGAATCCCTCGCCTGCGAAGACGGTGTCCTCGTTGTGCCAGGCGTCGAGCCAGCCGTACCTGAGGTGACGTCGGTCGTGACTGCGGTGGATCTCGACCGTGCTGTCGGGCGTCTTCAAGGTGAACCTCCATCACATTCCTGTGAGTGGTTGACGAGTCCAGAGACTCGTCAACCACTCACAGGGGTTACAAGGACTCGTGAGCTGCGGGGATGGAACCGAGTCGCCCGGCCTGGAAATCCTCGAACGCTTCGATGACCTCGGCGCGGGTGTTCATGACGAACGGTCCGGCCATGGCGACGGGTTCGCGTAACGGCTTGCCGCCCATGACGAACACCTCGAGGGATTGGGACCGGGAGTCCTGAGTGTCGGCCGCGGCGACCGTCAACGTGTCACCCTTGCCGAACACGACGGTTTGGCCGCTGCGGATCGGCCGTCGTTCCACGCCGACGGTTCCCTGACCTGCCAGCACGTAGACCAGGGCGTTGTACTCGGGGTTCCAGGGCAGGGTAAGTGACGCACCCGGGGCGATGGTCGTGTGCGACAGCGCGATGGGTGTGTACGTGGAACCGGGACCCTGGTGCGCGGCGACTTCGCCGGCGATGACGCGAACCAGCGCACCACCGTCCTGAGACGACAGCAGTGCGACCTTGTTGCCGGTGATGTCCTGGTACCGCGGGGCGGCCATCTTGTCGCTTCGTGGCAGGTTGACCCAGAGTTGAACGCCGTGGAAGAGGCCGCCGCTCATGACGAGGTGCTCGGGCGGCGTTTCGATGTGCAGGATGCCGCCACCTGCGGTCATCCACTGGGTGTCACCACCGCCGATGGTGCCGCCGCCACCGTTGGAGTCCTGGTGTTCCATGATCCCGTCGATCATGTAGGTGACGGTTTCGAACCCGCGGTGGGGGTGCCACGGGGTGCCCTTGGGCTCTCCGGGGGCGTAGTTGATCTCGCCCATCTGGTCCATGTGGATGAACGGGTCGAGTGCGCCCATGTCGATGCCCGCGAATGCGCGGTGGACGGGGAAGCCCTCGCCTTCGTAGCCGGTCGGTGCGGTCGTCACCGTGCGGACGGGCCGATCGACGGCAGTCAGGGCCGGGGTCTCGATGCGGGGGAGTGTGAGGATGTTGTCGACGGTCACTGCAGGCATGAGAGCCTCCCGAAAGTAGTCAATAATTCAACTAGTGCATTAAAGCTCAACGCGCTGTGTGGGGAACTATTCCCGCCGCTATCCGACGTCTTCGAGATCGACGTCTCGAAGGGTGCAGGCGTCTGCGAGTTCCTGTAGCGGTACCGGCAGAACCGAAGACAGCGCGGCTACCGTCGCGAAAGCCGGAGTCGCCATGCGGCCGGTCTCGATCTTGCGGAGGGTCTCGGGAGATATGGAGGCCGCGACCGCCACCTCGTTGAGGGTTCGCTCGCCCCGTGCTTCGCGTAGGAGTGCACCGAGGCGTCGTCCGCCTTCGCGTTGCCGGGGGGTCAGGGGGAGTCGCACCATGTCGCCGAGCTTACCCGTGTCGGTATTTTAATACCCAGTTGTGCGCTAGGGTGGTATTTATATACCGCTATTGCGAGGGGATGTGCGCATGCTCGAACTGAAAACCCCCGACGAGATCGACAAGATGAACGCCACCGGCACGTTCATCGCCCGGCTGCTCGACGACCTGAGTGGTCTCGCCGCCGTCGGGGTCAACCTTCTCGACCTCGAGAACCGTGCACGCGAGCTGATTCGCGAACGTGGCGCGATCTCCTGCTACTGGGACTACGCGCCGTCCTTCGGGAGCGGCCCGTTTCGCAACGTCATCTGCCTGTCCGTGAACGACGCCGTTCTGCACGGCCTGCCGTTCGACTACAGCCTCGCCGACGGCGACCTGCTCACCATGGACATCGCCGTATCGATCGACGGCTGGGTCGCCGATTCGGCCCGAAGCATCATCGTCGGGACGCCCCGCGCAGAGGACGAGCGGCTCATCGAGTCGACCCGTCGTGCCCTGGACGCCGGGATCGCCGCAGCACAGCCCGGCAACAAGTTGGGCGACATCTCGGCTGCCATCGGAAGGGTTGCTGCCGACTACGGCTATCCAGTCAACACCGAGTTCGGTGGACACGGGCTCGGCCGCACCATGCACGAGGACCCGCACGTGCCCAACGTCGGTCGCGCCGACCGCGGACTCACGCTGCGACCAGGGTTGACGCTGGCGATCGAACCCTGGTTCGCGCGGTCCACCGACGAGATCGTCTACGACGAGGACGGGTGGACCATCCGGTCCGCAGACGGTTCACGCACGGCGCACAGCGAACACACCATCGCAGTCACCGAGGACGGACCGAGAATTCTCACGACACTCGGCTGACTGGCTGCACGCAAACTGCTCCTTCGCCGCATTCCGAAGTGCAATGCTGAAGTTGCCGCAAAGAATTGCGCTGTGCACTGGGGGTCGCGAAAGAAGACGCCATGTCGAAACCCGTGGAATCGGGCGGTGTGGGAGTAGCGGGCTCCGGCTTGGTACTCGGTGTATTGGCCTCGGGTCAGTTCCTGATGACCCTGGACAGTTCGGTGATGAACGTGTCCATGGCGACCGTGGCGTCGGATCTCGGTACGACGATCACCGGAATCCAGACCGCCATAACCCTGTACACCCTGGTCATGGCCACGCTGATGATCACGGGCGGCAAGATCGGCACCATCCTGGGAAGGCGGAGGGCGTTCGGACTGGGGCTCGTCGTGTACGGCGTGGGCTCGTTCACCACCTCCGTGGCTCCCAACCTGACGGTGCTGTTGATCGGGTGGTCGCTGCTCGAAGGGATGGGAGCGGCGCTGATCATGCCGGCGATCGTTGCGCTCGTCGCCGCGAACTTCTCACCCGAGCGACGGCCCGCCGCCTACGGGCTGGTCGCAGCGGCAGGAGCGATGGCCGTTGCGGCCGGACCGCTCATCGGCGGTGCCGTCACCACACTCGCGTCCTGGCGGTACGTGTTCGCGGGTGAAGTCGTGCTCGTTCTGATGATCCTCATGGTGCTGCGGCGCATTGCGGACGTCCCGCCTGCCAAGTCGCGTCTCGACGTGGTCGGATCGGCGCTGTCGGTCGTGAGTCTGGGCATGATCGTGTTCGGCGTTCTGCGATCGAGCGAATGGGGCTGGGTCCAGCCGAAACCGGGGGGACCGTCGATCCTCGACATCTCGCCTGTCGTGTGGCTGGTTCTGGGCGGGCTCCTTGTGCTCTACGGCTTCCTGCGCTGGGAGTCCCGTCTGGTGCACCTTGGTGGCGAACCCCTGATCGATCCGTCGATGCTCCGAAATCGCCAATTGGCGGGTGGTCTCAGCATGTTCTTCGCGCAGTTCGCGGTTCAGGCGGGTGTGTTCTTCGCGGTCCCGCTCTTCCTGTCCGTGGTGCTCGAGCTCGATTCGCTTCAGACCGGCGTACGTCTGGTCCCGCTGTCTCTTGCCTTGCTGTTGGCAGCAGTCGGCATCCCGAAGCTCCGTCCACGGGCCAATCCGCGACGTGTCGTACGACTCGGACTCGCGAGCATGGTGGTCGGGATATTGTTCCTCGTCGCCGGTATGGATCCCGGAGCCAACGCCGGTGTCGTCGCAATCCCGATGGTGCTGATGGGAGCCGGTTTGGGTGCCTTGGCTTCCCAGCTCGGTGCCGTTACGGTGTCGGCCGTGCCGGATTCGCAGAGCGGCGAAGTCGGTGGGTTGCAGAACAC
This sequence comes from Rhodococcus sp. NPDC058521, assembly GCF_042719695.1. Lineage (NCBI taxonomy): Bacteria > Bacillati > Actinomycetota > Actinomycetes > Mycobacteriales > Nocardiaceae > Rhodococcus > Rhodococcus sp. NPDC058521. The sequence goes on along the minus strand of NZ_JBHXNL010000002.1, from coordinate 158,564 downwards.
GGCTACCAACCTCGGTGCGTCCCTCGGGACAGCACTGATCGGCTCGGTGCTCATCGCGACCCTGAGCACCTCGATCGTCGCGGGTATTCAGTCCGACCCGAACGTTCCGCAGTCGGTGCAAGAGCAGGCGACCACCGAACTGGCGAGTGGCGTGCCCTTCCTCTCGGATACGCAACTCGAGTCGGCCCTGTCGGACGCCTCGGTTCCGGACGTCACCGCGCAGCAGGTTCTCGACATCAACTCGGATGCTCGCCTCGAGGCACTCAGGGTGGCGTTCTCGGTGGCCGCCCTTCTGGCAATTGTCGCTCTGTTCTTCACCGGAAAGGTTCCGCGTGCGCCGGCAGCGAAATCGGATGCCGAGGCGCCGTCACCGCAAACCCCACCTGTCTAGCGTGTGGGTATGGCAGAAGTTCTGAACAGCGGTGATGTCCGCGGCGCCCTTCATCGCCCCGAAGCCGACGTGATCGGAGGGCTCGCACTGACGCACGGCGCAGGCAGCGATCACGACACGATGCTCTTGAGGGCGCTGGCAGACGAATTCGCCGAACGTGGTGTCCTGGTGTTGCGGTTCGACCTGCCGTTTCGGGTGCGGAAGGCGAAGGGTCCACCTCATCCGTCGTGCGCTGCAGAAGACCGCGCGGGCGTGGCCGCAGCGGTGGCGTATCTACGGGAGGTGACCAACGGGCCGGTGGTGGCCGGTGGGCATTCGTACGGTGGGCGACAGACCAGCATGCTCGCGGCGGAGTCTTCCGGTTCGATCGACGGGCTGCTGCTCCTGTCGTATCCGTTGCACCCGCCGAAAAAGCCCGAGAAGCTGAGGACCGAACACCTGCCCGACCTGCGAGTTCCGACGGTTGTGGTGCACGGTTCGAAGGACACGTTCGCGACTCCCGACGAAATGCGCGCGGCGGTCGCGATGATTCCGGCGCCCACCACACTCGTGGAACTCGACGGAGCTCGGCACGATCTGGACATTGCCAGGTATCCGGTGGTCGAGCGCGCGGTGACGACAACGATGTCGGATATGTTCGGGCGATGAGCTACGCGTACGAGCCCGAGCGCAGGACTGCCGACTCCGAACCGACATGGTTCACGTCCGCGCTGAACGCCGACGTCGACCGAGGTGCCGTCGACGTCGCCGGCGCCGAAGTGCACTTTCGGGCATGGGGTCCGAGCGGGTCACCCGGGATCGTGTTGATCCACGGCGGCGCCGCGCACAGCAGGTGGTGGGACCACGTCGCTCCCATGCTTGCGCAGGATCGGCGAGTGGTGGCGCTCGACCTCAGCGGTCACGGCGACAGTGGGCGACGCGAGAAGTACGGGCTCGAGCAGTGGGCGGAGGAGTCCCTCGCGGTGGCGGGCCCTGCCGGGATTACCGGAGCCCCGATGTTCGTTGGGCACAGTATGGGTGGATTGGTGTCGTTCGCAGCGGCCAGGCTGTTCGGTGAAGATCTCGCCGGTGTCCAGCTCGTCGATTCACCGGTTCGTGCCCGGACACCCGAGGAAGAAGATGCTCGCGCGAAGCGGCAGTTCGCGCCGAGCAAACCGTATTCGAGCGCCGACCGTGCGCTCGCGCACTTCCGTCTGGTCCCACCGCAGGAGACGGCACTGCCGTACGTGCTCGACCACATCGCAAGGACCTCCATGCGTGAACAGGAGGGTGCCTGGACGTGGAAGTTCGACCCGGCCTTCTTTTACAGGGGTGGTAGCGAACACCTCGGTGCCGACGATCCACGTTGCCGCATAGCGTATTTGAGAGCCGAGCACGGCATCGTCTCCGAGGAGATGGTCGACGACATGCGTCGACGGTTCGGTCCATCTGCTCTGTTCGCGGAGATCCCGGCCGCCGGTCATCATGCGATGATCGATCAGCCGCTGGCTCTCGTGACCGGGATTCGTACCGTTCTTGCCGCATGGGAGTCCGAAGACCGGGTTGCGGGATTGGCCTGAATGTCCATCGCGTTGTCGCTGCTCGATCGCTCGCGTACCCGTGTCGGCCATCCCGACTCGGAAGCCCTCACCGGTTCCATCGAACGAGCGGTGAACGCGGAAGCTTTGGGATACCAACGCTTCTGGGTCGCCGAACACCATGCCGTTCCGGGGATCGCCAGTGGAGCTCCACCGGTCCTGCTTGCTGCAGTCGGTCAACGCACCGAGAACATCCGAATCGGTTCCGGCGGCGTGATGCTCCCCAATCACCAGCCGTTCGTGGTCGCCGAACAGTTCCTGATGCTCGAAGCGCTGCAGCCGGGGCGTATCGATCTCGGCCTCGGACGGTCCCGCGGTTTCACTACTCCCGTGCGTGAAGCGTTACGAGAGTACGAACACGGTCCGGCGGACTTCGCGCGGGACATCGCGGAGCTGCGCGATTATCTGGACGGCCGTGGGCCGGTCACGGCTCGCCCCGAGTCGCCGGGGTCGATACCGATGTTCGTGTTGGCCACGGGCGCTGGGATGTCGACGGCGGCGAATCTCGGTCTTCCGGTCGTGATCGGTGGCCCGATTCTGCATGGAGACGGGTTGAACGAACTGCTGACGGACTATCGGCGGAAGTATCGTCCGAGTGAACGATCCCCCGAACCGCACGTGATCATCTCGCTCGACGCTACGCTTGCCGAAAGTGTCGAAGAAGCAAGAGAATTGGCGCTCTCCGAGGCCTGGGCGATGGCCGTGGCGCGCAGAACGGGTGAGTTTCCGCCACTGGAATCGCCGACCGACATTCGTTCGCAGACCTGGCGGACTCAGGTGCGTGAACGTGTGGAGACTTCGCTGGACCGTGCGATCGCGGGTGACTCGGACACCGTGCGCCCGCAGCTCGAGAACCTGGTCGACCGTACCGGCGCGAACGAAATTCTCGCTTCTACATCCACTTTCGATCGGGCCGCGCTCTTCCGGTCGGACGCGCTGCTTGCCGAACTCGTCGGCACCATGTCTTGAGGCCTGTTTCAGTTCGCCCGTACCGCCGCAACGAACCGTTCCATCAATCGGTGGTCCTTCACCCCGCGTGAGGATTCGATCCCGCTGGAGACGTCGACGCCGGTCGCGCCGGTGGCTTTCAGTGCGTCCGTCACGTTGTCCGGTGTCAGACCGCCCGCCAGTATCCAGGGGCCGGCGGGCTTTGCCGTGCGTGCGGACCAGTCCCAGGTGACGCCGGCGCCGGCGGTGGCGCCGTCGAGGAGGAGGTGTTCTTCACCGAAGTCGAGTTCGTATCCGTCACGCAGGTTGCCCGCGACCTCGGCCCGGATCACGTCGAGTCCGGCCGAGTGCAGCCGATCCACGTCCTCGGCCGATGCCAGGTCGTGGACCTGCACGATGCCGAGTTTCGCGGTTTCGGCAGCTGCGATGACATCGGCGACATCCATGCCCTTGAACACGCCGACGGCGAGTGTGGAGGCGGGCACGAGCGCTACGAGCGCGGCGGCCTCTTCGGGCAGCACCTTGCGTGCGCTCTCGGCGAAGACGAACCCGACTGCGTCCACCCGCAGGCAGACGGCCAACTCGACGGTCGCTTCGTCACGCAGACCGCAGACCTTGATGAATGTCACCGCATCGAGGGTACGGGAGACGATTCTGCGCGACGTGGCTCACACCTTGCGGGTGGTGTGTGTAGACCCACGGCGCCAGCGGTCGCGGGGCATCGGATGTTCCGTCAGGCTTGTGCACAAGGTTTCGCGTTCCATCGACGGACGTTGGAATTCGTGTGCCGTTCAACTATTTCCGTCCTGTTCGTCGGTCAGGAGGCCCCGTGGGTACTCGATTCAAGTCCGTCGCCTCCGTCGCCTCCGTCGCCTCCGTCGCCTCGGTCCCCGCGGTCCTGTTGACGTTGGGGTCGACAGCGGCCTGGTGGTTCGGCGGGTGGCCGGCAGCAGCTGCTCTTGTGACGCTCGCGATGCTCGAGATTGCACTGTCAGCGGACAGCGCGGTTCCGATGGCCGGCCTCGCCGGACGATTGCACGACGTGAGCAGACGCCTGTTCCTCGCCGTCGGTTTGACGCTGGGGGTGGTGGTGATGCGTCTCGGTGTGACGCCGGTGGCCGTCGCGACGGTGACGGGAGAGCGTGCGAGCGACTCGGTCACCGAGATCTATGCGTCGGCACCTGGCTTCGCCGAGCACCTGGACTATGCGCGTCCGGCCCTCGCAGGGTTCGGCGCCGTATTCGTCTGGCTGGTGTTCGCCGACTATTTGATGAACGTCGAGCGCAAGAACCGTCCGCTGTGGATAGCCCCGCTCGAACGGTCGCTGTACCGGTTGCGTAGGCCGCGACTTCTACAGTTCGCTTCCGCGCTGCTCGGTGGAGTCTGGGCGGTTGCCGTTGCGCCGGACGGGACGCACTACGCGGTCGCGGTCGCCGGGGTTGCGGGCATGGGGGTGTTCTGCCTGGTGAAATGGACCGCGCATCACTGTGCCCCACCGAACGAGGGGCGGGCCAGGGCGTTGGCCCACGCGTTGACGGTGATCTTCGAACGCGCACTGGTGGTGTTCATGATGTTCGAGATTCTCGACGGGGCGTATACGTTCACGGGTCCGACCGATGGTCTGTCGTTCTGGGCGAAGCTCGCGGTGGCCTTCGCAGGAATCGGGATCGGTGCGATCTTCCTCTCGCGACTGACGAGTGCACTCGACGATGCAGGTGCAATGGCTGCGCTCCGCTTCCTGCCGGCCGGTGCCGCATATGTTCTGGGAGTACTCGCGCTGCTGTTGTGGGCGAGTCTGCTCACTCCGATACCGCCCGTGCTGACCGCATGGTTCGGTACCGCGGTGATCTCCGCGGCGCTTCTCACGTCCTACCTTCCGCGGATCCCAGGGGAAGCCCCACCTGTCGAAAAATGAGAACGTGTTCTATATTTACGGTGACCGAATCCTCTCACCGACTTGGAGCTCATGGCATGTACGAGTGGTCCGATACCGATCTGATGCTTCGCGACGCAGTGCGCGGGTTCATCGACAAGGAGATCCGACCGCACGTCGACAAGCTCGAGAGCGGCGAACTGCCGCCCTTCGACATCATCCGCAAGCTCTACGCGACTTTCGGCCTCGACGAGATGGCACGCGACTCCTTGCAGAAGTCGCTGGCGAAGGAACGCGGCGAGACCGTTTCGTCGGGAGAGAAGTCGGCGTTCAGCGGCTCGGGCAGCATGGGTGTCATCCTCAATTCGGAGCTGGCCGGTGTGAGCCTCGGTCTGGTCGCGTCGATGGGCGTGAGCCTCGGGCTGACCGTCGGCACGATTCGCAGTCGAGGGACTCTTGCGCAGAAGGAACGCTGGCTGCCCGAACTCGTCACCTTCGAGAAGGTCGGCGCATGGGCGATCACGGAGCCGGACTCCGGATCGGACGCTTTCGGCGGCATGAAGTCGTACGTCCGTCGTGACGGCGACGACTACATCCTCAACGGGCACAAGACGTTCATCACCAACGGCCCGTACGCGGACGTCATCGTGGTGTATGCCAAGGTCGACGAAGGTGATGCGTCGATAGACCGTCGTGACCGCAAGGTTCTGACTTTCGTTCTCGACGCGGGCATGGAAGGTCTCACGCTGAGCCCACCCTTCAAGAAGATGGGCATGAACAGCTCGCCCACCGGAGAACTGTTTTTCGACAACGTCCGCATTTCCAGAGATCGGCTCCTCGGCGAGACCGAGGACGGCGGCAAATCGGACGGAAAGTCCAGCGCCAAGGAAAGTTTCGCGGCAGAGCGGATCGGTATCGCCTCGCTTGCTCTCGGCATCATCAACGAGTGCCATCGTCTGAGCGTCGAGTATGCGAAGTCGAGAACATTGTGGGGCAAGGAGATCGGACAGTTCCAGCTCATTCAGCTCAAGCTCGCCGAGATGGAGATCGCCCGCATCAACGTGCAGAACATGGTGTTCAACGCGATCGAACGCACTGCGGCCGGAGACAAAGTCACGTTGGCCGAGGCGTCCGCCATGAAGCTGTACTCCTCACGCGCCGCCACCGAAGTCGCCATGGAGGCCGTGCAGTTGTTCGGCGGTAACGGCTACATGGCCGAGTACAAGGTGGAACAGCTCGCCCGTGACGCCAAGTCGCTGATGATCTACGCCGGCAGCAACGAAATCCAGGTCACCCACATAGCCAAGGGGCTCCTGGGCGCCTGAGCGGACACCCTCAGGCGAACTGCCTGGCGAAATCGAGGAACGGCTCGACGACTCGCAGTACCTCGTCGGTTGCCGCGACGGTGGTCGAGTGATCGAACCCGTCGATGACGACGGCCCGGGCGCCGGGTATCAGCGCGGCGAGCTCCTCCGTGTCGGCGAGGCGGTCGGAATCGTCGGACCCGACGAATGCCAAGGTGGGTACGCGGAACTGACGGAGCGAGTCGGCGGAGATACCCGGTTCCACGTCGCAACGGCGCATGTAGGCGGCGAGCGCGACGGGGTCGTTCGCCCTGAACGCGGCTCGGGTTCCCGGATCGATGGGCCACGCCCGGACCGCACCCCACTGTTCGAGGAATGCGTCGATCCCCTGTTCGGCGAGGACATCGACGCAGCCGGGGAAGAACAACCGGTCGAAGGAACCTTCCTGAGGTCGGCTGCTGCCACCGCCGACGACCAGCCCGCCGACCCGGTCCGGGGCGCGCTCGGCCAGCGACAGCGCAATTCGTCCACCGAACGAGTATCCGAGAACCATCGCGGTCTCGACACGGAGTTCGTCCAGGACGGCCAGAACATCCTCGGTCACGAGGTCCATCGCATACGCGTCCACGTCGTGTGGCTTACCGCTCCGTCCGTGACCTCGCATGTCGATCAGGATCAATCGGTACTGATCGCGCAGCGCCTTGACGTATCCGAACCCACGCCAAATGCTGTGCGACAGCGCAGATCCATGAAGCAGGACCAATGGTGTTCCCGCGCCGATCGTCTCGTAGGCGATGGTCGTCCCGTCGCTCGGGTTCTCGACATACTCCACACGCCCAGTCTGCACTACTCCGTAACCAGATCCTCGTCGGTGAGGGCCAGGCTCCGGGTGACCCCGATGTCGCGGAGGAACTGCTTGTCGTGACTGACGACCAGCAGCGCACCCCGGTAACTGTTCACCGCCTGAGTGAGGTGGGCGAGGCTGGGCAGGTCGAGGTTGTTGGTGGGCTCGTCGAGAAGAAGCAATTTCGGTGCAGGCTCGGCCAACAGGATCGTGGCAAGGGCCGCCCGGAGTCGCTCACCGCCGGACAACGTGGCCACGGCCTTGTCGGAGTCGTTGCCACGGAACAGGAATCGAGCAAGCTGCGCCCGTATCTGTTCCGGGTTTGCATGCGGTGCGGCGGCTGCCACGTTCTCGGCCACCGAAGCCGACTCGTCGAAGACGTCGAGTCGCTGTGGAAGCGCCTTGAACGGGACCTTGGGCCCACTGGCGATCACGGCATCGAGGAGTGTGGTCTTCCCGATGCCGTTCCGCCCGGTCAGAGCGATCCGTTCAGGGCCGACGACGTCGAGCGACACTTGCTGCCCGGACCGTAGACGGGTCTCGTCCAGGTGGACGACGACCTGGCCGGGGTGTACCTCGGTATCCGGCAGGTCCACTCGTACCTCGCGGTCGTCTCGCAGCGAGGCTTCCGCGTCGGCGAGGGATTGCTTCGCATCGTCCACCTTGGCTATGTGGTTGTTGCGTAGTTTGCCCGCCGACTCCTCGGCCTGCCGTTTACGCATGTTCATCACGATCTTGGGCTCACGCTTGGTGTCGAACATCTTCTGCCCGTACCTTTTACGCCGGTCGAGCTTGATCCTTGCCTCCACCAGTTCGCGTTTCTGCTTCTGCATATCTGCGCGGGCATCACGTACCGCGGCTTCGGCGTTGGCCTGTTCGGCGGCGATGATCGCCTCGTAGACGGAATAGTTGCCACCGAATATGCGCAGCCCACCAGCACGAAGCTCTGCGATCGAGTCCATTCGATCGAGGAGAGCCCTGTCGTGGCTGACCACGACCACGGTTCCCGAGAACTGTTCGACGATGCCGTACAGACGCTCACGCGCCTCGTCGTCCAGGTTGTTCGTCGGTTCGTCCAGCAGAAGTACCGTCGGTTCTCGAAGCAACAGTGATGTGAGGCCGAGTAGAATCGTCTCGCCACCGGACAGTGCGCCGACCGGGCGATCCAGATCCTCCACGCCCGCCACGATGGACTCGAGGCCGAGTCGGTGCAGCAGCGAGAGTGCGACTTCCTCGATGTCCCAGTTGTCCTGGACCACCTCGAAGTCCTGCGGGCTTCCGTCGCCGGATTCGATGCGGTGCAGCGACTTCCGCATCTCGTCGATACCGAGAATGCGGTCGATCTGCACACCGGTGTCGAGCGTGATGTCCTGCGGAAGATAGGCGAGTGTTCCTGCAGCAGTGACGGATCCACGTTCAGGTGTCATCTCGCCCGCGATCAGGCGCAGCAGCGTGGACTTGCCGGAGCCGTTCAGACCCACCAGGCCGGTGCGTCCGTCGGCTATGACGGCATCGAGTCCGTCGAACAACGGTTCGCCGTCGGGCCAGGAAAAGGCGACGTCGGACAGAGACAGAAAAGTATTGGACATGGGCACTCCAGAGGTTTGCGGCAGTCTGCACACCGATCACTGGTGTGCGCGGGGCGCGGGAGAAACCTCTACAGGAGCAAGTGCCCTTCTCCGTTCGTCGACATCAAGACCACACCACAGTACGAGCACATCCGAAATGCGGCAAGCGATTTTCGGCAACCGGGCCATGAGTCACACTCTGGGGCATGATCGAGCAGGTGCGTACTCGAAACTTTCGCCACACAGCCCGCAATCTGACGGCGGTCGTCGCGGCGTCGGCATTGATGCTGACCGGCTGCGGACTGTTCGGCCCCGACCAGCCGGACACGGTTGCACAGCAATTCGCCGATGCTCTCAACAACGACGACGTCGCGGCAGCAGCGGCGATGACCACCGACGCGGAGGCTGCTGCCGCCGCCATCACCTCGATGTACGAGGGGCTGGGCAAGGATGGCACGTTCACATTCGCGTCAGCCGAGGCGAACGACAAATCCGACTCGTTCACCCTCGACGCGACCTGGCCGTTCGCGGAAGGGCAGCAGTGGAAGTACTCCACCACAGGTACGGCGTCCGAGCAGGGCGACGACTGGAAGATCGATTGGAAGCCCGACCTGCTCGCACCGGGGCTCGCGGACGGCGCCACCTTGCAGTACACCCCTACCACGGGAAAACCGCCGCAGGTGCAGGACGCGTCCGGTGCGCCGATCCTGGAGCAGCAGGTGGTGACCGTGGTGAACGTCGACGCCACGGCCGACACTGCGGCCGTCGCCTCGCTCCTGTCGCCGGTCGCACCCACGATCACCGCCGAATCGTTGGGTGCGGACATCGCCGAGGCCCAGGGCAAGCCGGTCACCGCGATCACGCTCCGCGGCGAGGACGTTGCGCCGATTCAGGCGCAACTCGAGCAGACTCCCGGCGTGACGCTCGCGCCGCAGACGCGCCTTCTCACCGTGAACAAGGACCTGGCATCGCCCGTGCTGGGTGGGCTGACGGAGCTCTGGCAGCAGGGGCAGGACGAGTCCGCAGGCTGGGCGGTGCAGGCCACGAGCGCAGACGGCACCGTCGACACGGTCGCCGGTGAGCCCGGCACTGATGCACCCGACATTCCGACCACCATCGAGATGCCGCGTCAACTTGCCGCGGAGAGCGCGCTCGAAAGCCTTCCGGGCCAATCGGCGATCGTGGCGATCCGGCCGTCGACGGGGGCCGTCGTGGCTGCGGCTCAGAACGCCTCCGCAGATGCCGAAGGCCCGATTGCGCTGACGGGCCTGTATCCGCCCGGCTCGACGTTCAAGACCGTCACGAGCTCGGCGGCACTCCAGGCGGGCGCGGTCACGCCGGATACCGTCCTTCCCTGCCCAGGGACGGAGAACATCGAGGGCAGGCAAATTCCGAACGACGACGAGTTCGATCTGGGTGAAGTTCCTTTCCACACGGCGTTCGCGAAGTCGTGCAACACGACGATGGGCCGGCTCGCGGTGGGGCTGCCCCCGGACGCGCTCCAGCAGGCAGCGTTGCAGTTCGGGCTCGGGGTCGACTACCTGACGCCCGGATTGACCACGGTCACCGGCAACGTTCCCATCGCCGACACGCCCGCAGCCCGGGTCGAATCCGCGATCGGGCAGGGACAGGTGACGGCATCTCCGTTCGGTATGGCATTGGTCGCGGCGTCGATTGCGAACGGCTCGACGCCGGCACCGATGCTCGTCCAGGGGCAACCGGCTACCTCCGACCAGACTCCGGCATCTGTTCCCGCAGAGGTAACCGAACAGTTGCGGACGATGATGCGCGAGACCGTTACGGGCGGCACGGCGACCGAATTGCAGGACATTCCGGGACTTATCGGGAAGACTGGAACCGCCGAGTCCGACGGGGGTCCGGCGCACGGCTGGTTCGTGGGCATTCAGGATGATCTGGCGTTCGCCGTCTTCGTGGCGGGAGGTGACAGTTCGGTACCAGCTGTGCAGGCTGCCGGGCGTTTTTTGAGATGAACCGACCGGTATATTTCACACCGAGGGTAAGTTGTAGCTCAACCGTAACGTCTTCGTAGGCAAACGGTGCTTGTTACGGATGTGACTGAAAGCAAGATGGTGGACATGGGGATTGGACGATCGCTGAACAACCGCCGACGCTATGTGATCGCCCTGGCTGCTGCTGTAGCGATCGCAATGGTTGTCGCGTTGTACGTCTATACCCGTCCGGAGCCGACCGCGAGTTCGGTGGTCGACGATTTCGCCGCCGCGCTCAACGATCGTGATGCCGCCGCAGCTGCTGCACTCACTTCGTACCCGAACGCGGCCGAGGACGTCATTTCGCAGATGTTCGAAGGCCTGCACCCCGAGGACGCCACTTTCGACGTCACCCAGTTCATGGACCTCAACCAGGAATCCGGCTTTTTCACCATGGGTGCCAACTGGAATTTCGGTGAGGGCAAGGACTGGAACTACCAGGTGCAGGGCGGCATCCGGGCTCTGTCGGTCGGCTGGCGTATCCAGTGGGACCCGTCGGTCATGGCTCCCGATCTGGGCAACGGGCGCACGGTTCGATACGACCGGACCGATGCCGCACCCCCGCTGATCTTCGACAACACCAACCAGCTCCTCATGAACGAGCAGACCATCAACGTGATCACCCTCGACCCGGCCGTGATGCCGGACCCGGTGGACACCACGCGTCGTCTCGCCAAGGTCATCGAGCCCGTTGCCCCGCTGGTCACGTCCGAATCCATGCTCGCCGACATGGCGAAGAAGCCGGGCGAGCGGGTTGTCGCGGTGAAGCTACGTGACCAGGACTTCGCTTACCTCGAAAACGAATTCGCGATTCCCGGCGTGGTCGTGGACAAACGACCGACCCTCATAACTGCGGACCGGCGGATCACCACGCCCCTGCTCGAGCCCCTGCGGAACGTCTGGCAGGCCAACCGCGACGAGACGGCCGGCTGGGCCGTGCACGTTGTCGACGCCGACGGGACACTCATCCGCCAGGCCGGATACCAAGGTCCTCCCGGTCCGAACATTCCCGCGACTCTCGATTCCAACATCCAACTGGCCGCCGAGGAAGCCGTCGTCTTCGCCGGAACTCCCGCGGCGATCGTCGCGATGCAGCCGTCGACCGGGGCCGTGTTGGCTGCCGCTCAGAACAACCAGGCCATGGAAGACGGGCCCGTGGCGTTCGAGCACCTCTACCCCGCGGGCAACACCCTCGATCTGGTGAAGAAGGCAGCCGGACTTCAGAAGGGTGTCGACCCCAACTCCTTGTCTGCCGAGGATCTCGAGAAGACCGGCAATCAGCTGGGCCTCGGAATGGACTTCCGGGTTCCGGGCCTCGATCAGCAGACTGCCGTGTTCACGTCGAGCGGTTCCGGTATGGACCAGGCGATGCACACCGAGGGGGAGTACCCGGCCGTCACTCCCTTCGGCATGGCGATGTTGGCTTCGTCGATTGCTCGCGGAAGCGCCCCGGCCCCGATGATCGTGCACGGGCAGCCCGGTGTCAGCGACGTCGAAACGTCCGCGCTGCCCCCCGATGTCAACGAACAGCTTCGGAACATGATGCGCGACAACATCGCGCGTGGTGGCGGTTCATTCCTCAAGGGACACCCGGACCTGATGGGCATGACCGCGGAGAGCGGTGACGACCGGTGGTTCTTCGGGTCGCGTGGCGACTTCGCCTTCGCCGTGCTGGTGGCGGATGCGGACGGCGGCGACCGTGCGGTGAAGATGGCCGACCGCCTGCTCGTCGAGATGGGCAAACCACCGGAGAAGTAGGAACAGCCGAGTCAGGTTGGCTGTTCCGGGTCCGGGATGCCCTGGCTCGCCGAGAATTTGGCTTCGTCGCCGCTGACATTGCCGAACGACACCAGTGAGCGTGGTGCGAACAGGTCCGTGAGATAGGCCAGCCCCACAGCCCAGCGGTTCACCCCGCGAGGCAGCGAGAGCAGGTGATAACCACGCGTGACCACCTTCGCGGGGAATCCGGACAGGCGCGCGCCCAGCGGATTGGCCACGGCGAACCGTGGGCCCAGATCCACAACGAGCCCCAGATCCGAGTGCTTGTACGGCTTCGGTGTGCCGGCACCCAACGTGGCGAGCAGGTTTCGTGCCAACGCTTTTCCCTGTCGAATCGCATGCTGCGCGGTGGGAGGCGTGTTCTCGCCGTCCTTCGTGAGGTCGGGAACGGCCGCGGCGTCGCCGGCGGCGAAAACATCCGGATGCCCCTCGACCGACAGGTCCGGCCGCACTTTCAATCGGCCCTTCTCGGTGGGCAGGCCGAGACTGTCGATCAGTGGACTCGCGGTGACGCCAGCCGCCCAGACGACCGTTCGTGTGGGAACTCTCGTGCCATCGGTGAGGACGACGTGATCGTCGGCGACCGATTCGAGGCTCGTCTCCAACCGGACGTCGATGTTGCGCTGGCGGAGCACTTCCAGGACCTTCGCGCTCAGCTTGTCGCCAACCTCCGGCATGACCTTCGGAGCCACGTCGAGCAGAACGAATCGCACCTTCTCGGGGTCGAACCCCCGCTGTTTCGCCGCCTCGTCTGCTAGTGCACGCATCTGAGACACCAGTTCCGCGCCTGCATACGAGGCGCCCACGATCACGAACGTGCGCCGCTGCTCGAGTACCTCCGGGTCATCGGTGCGTGAGGCCAACTCCAGTTGGATTAGGAGTTGGTCGCGAAGATAGAGGGCCTCGGTGGTGGTCTTGAGGCCACGCGCATTCTCGGAAAGGCCGGGAATGTCGAACAGTCGCGTGACCGATCCCGGTGTGAGTACCAGTCGGGCCCAGTCCACGCTCTCCGAGGAGCCCGTCTGGTCGGTGAACTCGAGGGATTTGGCGGTGAAGTCGACCGAGTTCACGCGCCCGGTGATCACTCGGACACCGGGCAGGGACTGGCTCAGCGGCACCGCAACGAATCGCGGGTCGAGCAGTCCGCCGGCCACGTCCGGAAGCAGTGGCGTGTAGAGCATGAAGTCGCTCGCCGAAATGAGAGTGACGGCGACGGCCGCGCCCGCCTTCCGGGCCTGCTTGACGATCCTCCTGGCGCTTTCGAAGCCGGCGAAACCGCCTCCGACCACCACCACGTGCGTTCGGGAGCTGGAATCGGTTTCTGAAGTCATCGAACTGGAGCCCTTCCCGGTCGGGTCCTCGCGACTAGTGCACGCCCTTCATCAACTTCTTGATACCCGGCGAGGCGATAGCTAGCAACACGCCAACCGCCACGGACCCTAGTCCGATCGAGAGGTAGTAAGGAACCTCGTTGGTTTCGTCGTAGTAGCCGGCGAGGGTGCCGGCCATGGCTGTGCCGAGGGCGATCGACAGGAAGAACAACGCAACCATCTGGGTGTGGAACACCTTGGGTGCGAGCTTGGTCGAAATGGACAGGCCGACGGGGGAGAGGAACAACTCGGCAAAGGTGAAGAGGAGCAGGATGCCCACCAGGCCGAGAATCGGTGCGCTGTTGGGCCCACCGCCGGCCATGGGGATGAAAGCGAGGAAGGCAACACCCATGAGGGTGGTGCCCGCCGCGAACTTCAACGGGGTGCTGGGCTGGCGGGGGCCGAGTTTGGTCCACGCGGCCGCGAAGACGCCGGCGAAGAGGATGATGAACACGGGATTGATCGACTGAACCCACGCGGCGGGGAATTCCCAGCCGAACAGGTTGCGATCGAGACGCTTGTCTGCGAATACGGCAACCATCGTGAACTGCTGTTGAAACAGGGACCAGAACACGGCGCTGGCAATGAACAGCGGAATGAACGACAGCACGCGACTGCGTTCGACGGCGGTGATCTGTTTGCTCGACAGAATGACGCCGAAGTACACGACAGCGGCAATGACGGTGAGCGTGACGACGATGTCGGACATGTTCGCTGCCGTGATCACGCCGGTCACGGACAGGACTGCGACAGCGAGTACCGCCGCAGCACCGATGGCGATCCACTTGTTCCGGTCGCCCTTCGGGAGCGGGTTCGGAGCGGAAGCGCCGATCTTCCCCAACTGCTTGCGGCCCAGCGTGTACTGGATGAGGCCGAGTGCCATACCGATCGCAGCCAGGGCGAACCCTGCGTGGAAACCGATGTGGTCCTGTGCCCAGCCGGTGAGGAGCGGTCCGATGAACGCACCCAGGTTGATGCCCATGTAGAAGAGCGAGAAACCGGCGTCGCGGCGTTCGTCCTTCTCCGAGTACAGGTCACCGACGAGGGAGGTGGCGTTTGCTTTCAGACCACCGCTACCGAACGCCACGAGGACCAGACCGACACCCACGCCCCACAGACCCGGAAGAACCGCCAGCGCGATATGCCCCAACATCACGAGGATCGCGCTGTAGAACAGGGTGCGTTCGGAGCCGAGCAGGCGGTCGGCGATCCAGGCGGCGAGGACGGTCGAGAGGTACACGGTGCCGCCGTAGGCGCCGACGATGCTGGTCGCAGAGGATTCGGCAATGCCGAGACCGCCGTCGCTCACCGAGTAGTACAGGTAGTAGATGAGGATGCCCTGCATCCCGTAGAAGGAGAATCTCTCCCACATCTCCACGCCGAACAGGTTGGCGAGTGCTAACGGCTGCCCGAAAAAGCGGTGATCTTCGCTCTTCGGATCCTTGGACTGATCGATCGTGTCGCTCATGCGGGAGACTTTTCCATCTGGTCGAGAAGTTCGTGCGGTCTTAGGGACGTCGTTTCCGGATCGCCCCTGCGATGGCACGCCACCCGATCAGAAATACCGCCAGCACGGTACTCGCCACCAGAATGAAGCTGAAAGCGGTCCCCTGTCCGCTGACCACCCGCAACACCATTCCGACCACCACGGTAAAGAGCCACACGAGCACACCGGTCGGGATCACCAGGCCCGGATCGAACTTGTCGCGGTACAGCGCGACCGTTGCACCCCAGCCCACGACCAAGCCGACGAGGAACGGCCAGGCGGTGGTGAGCAGACCGGCGATGGCATTCGCTTCGTCATGACTGCGGCGACCGATCGCGCAGAAAACGACCACCAGGACGAAGTCGACGAGGAGAGCAGGAGCGTACTTTTTCACAGTGGCCGACTCTACTGCTGTCGGTGCCTGGGCGATTTTCTGTAGCCAGCGAGCCTCAGTGCACACAAATTGCCCCGACCGGCGGAATCCCGCCTGCGAAGTCGATTTGTGTGCAGTTAGGCTCGTTGTCGTGTCGGCTCAGTTCGTCGGCAGCATGTACGGCGCCCAACTCGCCGATTTACGGGGAACGGGCAGGGGCGGTGGGAACGGCAAACGCTGGAAAGCGACTTCGGTGCTCCCGTAAATCGTTCCCTTCTCGCCTATGTAGTAGTCGCCGAAGCTGTTGGCGATGGCGTTCATACGTCCGACAGGTATGCGAGCGCTAGGGCGGAATCGACCTTTGCCGCCGTACTCGACACGTCGACAGGCTCTGACGCTAGCGGGATCACGCTCAATGTGAGGGGTGCGACGTCTATTGGGTTCGCGTCCGGAGCCGGCGTTGTCGAGGTGCCCGGGAAGCTCCCCGACCTGCAGGCGGAAGTTTCCGCGGCCTCGCCTCGCCAGATGTCGTCCGAGTGGCCAACTCTCAGCATGGGGTCGTGTGCGCCACGGATCCTATCGGCGATCTGGCGTAGTTCGGTTGCCAGACGGACAACGGTGCCGGCATTGCCGGGTACCGGATCTCCACTGAATGCATCCATCTCGACATGGAGCTCGTCTACAACACGAAAAGCGCACGGCCACTCGGTGAGTGGCCGTGCGCTCGGGAGGCTGGAGTTATGCCCGCAGTCCAGCTTCGATCTCGAGGGTGATGGTGATCTTGTCACCGACGACAGCTCCGCCGCTCTCCATGGGCATGTCGATGGAGATGCCGAAGTCCTTGCGGTTCAGCACCGTTGTGGCCTCGAATCCGGCGACCGGACCTGCGCCCATGCCTTCGCTCACGCCGTTGAACTCGAGGTTCAGCTCGACCGACTTGGTGACACCGTGCAGAGTGAACTCACCGTCGACGACGTAGTCGTCACCCTTGGCGCGGACGCCGGTGGACGTGAAGGTTGCGGTGGGGAACTGCTCGGCATCGAAGAAGTCGGCGGACTTCACGTGAGCATCACGATCGGCGTTCTTGGTGTCGATGGACGAAACCTGGATCTCGGCCTTCACCGAGGTGGATCCGTCCTCGCCGACCTCGATGGCGCCGGAGAAGTCGTTGAAGGTGCCGCGAACCTTGCTCACCATGAGGTGACGAACGGAGAATCCGACGGTCGAGTGAGTGGGGTCGATGGCCCAGGTGCCGGCCGTCAGGTTCGGGAAGGTGGTGGTCGCGGAAGTCATCACAGCTCCTAATTAGTTGAAACTTCAAGTTCTTCTGTTCTCAACTATGGGGCCTCGGGATTGCTTCCGCAACCCATGTGTGATCCCGGTCACCATTCAAGCATCGATCGGGCTGCTGTTCGAACCGCTCGGCCCGCTGCAAGCAGAGGCTCGGTCGAGCGCATGGCCCGGGCCAGAACGAACGCGCCTTCCAGGCTGGTTATCAAGGTCAGTGTCAGCTGGCGGGCTTCGGCCTCGTGGAGCCCCTTCGTCTGGAAATTTCGGGTGCCACGCTCGATCCAGTCGGTGAAGACGTCTGCCGTGGCAACTCGGAGCACCTCGTTGGTGCTCGCAACCTCGAGGGCGATCGTCGCGATCGGGCAGGCATCGGCGTAATCGGTGGCGACCAGGGAGTCTGCGGCCATAGTGAACGCTACTTCGATCGCTTCGATGATGTCCGGGTGTCCGTCGACGATCGAGAACACCAGATCTGCGTAGCTCTCGCCGGACGAACGGATCACCGCATCACCGAGCTCCTGCTTTCCACCAGGGAAGAAGTGGTAGATCGA
This sequence comes from Rhodococcus sp. NPDC058521, assembly GCF_042719695.1. Lineage (NCBI taxonomy): Bacteria > Bacillati > Actinomycetota > Actinomycetes > Mycobacteriales > Nocardiaceae > Rhodococcus > Rhodococcus sp. NPDC058521. The sequence continues at coordinate 141,201 of NZ_JBHXNL010000002.1, read as the reverse complement.
GCCGAAAGGGGCACGAGCCGTCGACGCGATCTGCTTCAGACCGGTCCCCGTGTAGCCGTTCCGCCTGAAAAGTTCTGCCCCGGCGGCAAGAATGCGCACCTTCGTGTCGTTCATGAACTCTCCGCTCTTGTGCAACGTGTGGAACTCATCGTAGTCTCGAATAACTAGAACGATCTATCAAATGGAGTTGACCATGAAGAAGATCGAACTGACCGCCGGCACCGTCGAGTACGAGGACGCGGGCGGACCCGGGCCCGTCGTCGTGTTCGTGCACGGGGTGACCATCGACCACACCGTCTGGCGACACGTCGTGAAAGACCTGGTCCCCGAATATCGCTGCATCACGCCGCTCCTGCCGTTGGGGGCGCACCGGATCCCGATGCGCCCCGACGCGGACCTGTCACTTCGCAGCATGGGCCTGCTGATCGGTGAGTTTCTCGAAAAGTTGGATCTGACCGATGTGACTGTCGTGCAGAATGATTGGGGTGGTGTGCAGGTGTTGATCGCCAACGGTGACAGCGGCCGCATAGGCAGCCTGGTTCTCACCCCGTGTGAAGCTTTCGACAACTACCCGCCAGGGCTCTCCGGAGCTGGATTGACGGCGGCCGCCGCGATTCCAGGTGGTCTTGCTCTACTCATGCAGGGCCTCCGCTTCACGGCGCTCAGGCGAGCGCCCGGTTCGTGGGGGTGGATGAGCAAACGCCCCGTCCCGAAGTCGGTGATGGACGGCTGGTTCGGGCCGGCCACCACCGACAAACGGATTCGTCGCGACCTTCGAAAGTACGGCCGCTCGGCGCCGCCGAAGGAAACCCTCCTGAATTGGGCGAATCGCAACAGTAGTTTCGGCAAACCCGTCACGATCCTGTGGGCGCCGGAGGACAAGCTGATGCCCCGCGAGCACGGCCGCCGTCTCAACGAGGTGTATCCGAACTCCCGGCTGAAGGAGATCGACGACAGCTACACCCTCATGCCGGAAGATCGCCCGGACGCCATCATCGCTGCAGTTCGCGAGTTGGTCGACACCGGTACGCCGACGTAGCAGCGGCATACACCGCGCGTATGGCCGACGCCGTGACCGAGCGGTGTTCGGCCATCCCCCAGACCGTGCGCCCCTCGGTCCGGCACTCCAGCAGGGTGATTGCCGTTTGCTCGTCGTGGATCGCGTGCGAATGTTGCGTGAACGATTGCACTTCCAGTTCGATGCCGACGGACTCGAGGATGCGCACGAAGGCGTCCACCGGGCCGGATGCGACTTCCTCGCCGTGTACTTCGCGCCCGTTGACATCGAAGACCACGGCGAGGCGATCGCCACTCTGCACGTGTTCGAGTGACCATCGACGAATGCCGCCGTCGTATCCGTAGATCGAGCTGAACAGTGTCCAGAGTTCGTCGGCCGTGAGCTCCAGTCCACTTGTATCGGCCTGGTGCTGAACGTGTTTCGCGAAGTCGATCTGGAGCTCCCGCGGAATGTCCAGTCCGTAGGTACTCGAGAGAACATGAGCGACACCGCCCTTTCCCGACTGGCTGTTGATTCGAATGACGGCCTCGTAATCACGTCCCACGTCAGTTGGGTCGATCGGCAGGTAAGGAACGGACCACGGCGCGGACTCCGGCGAGATTCTTGCCGCAGAGGCAGACCGACGGTGGTCGGCAAACCCCTTCTTGATCGCGTCCTGGTGGGTGCCGGAGAAGGCTGTGAACACCAGATCGCCCGCGTAGGGGTGCCTGGGGTGAACGGGGATACCGTTGCAGTACTCCACAGTTCGTCGTACGTCGTCGATATCGGTGAAGTCGATCATCGGGTCAACGCCCTGGGCGTGGAGATTGAGGGCCAGCGTCGCGAGATCCACGTTCCCGGTGCGTTCACCGTTGCCGAAAAGGCAACCTTCCACCCGTTGTGCCCCCGCCAGTACAGCCAACTCCGCGCAGGCGATGCCTGTTCCTCGGTCGTTGTGCGGGTGCACCGACAGGATGACCGCATCGCGTCGGCTCAGATGGCGGTCCATGTACTCGATCTGGTCCGCGTAGACGTTGGGGGTCGCGACCTCGACCGTGGCGGGCAGATTGTGAATCACCGGGCGGTCCGCGTCGGCATCCCACAGTTCGGTGAGGCCGTTGCACACTTCCAGGACGAAGTCGGGTTCGGTGAGGTTGAAGACTTCCGGCGAGAATTCGAAACGCCGGCCCGGAGTGCCCCCTGCTTCCTTCGCCACTGTGTCGGCAGCATCGAATATCAACTGGCGGAGACTGTTTCGATCGAGACCGAGTACCACGGACCGCCAGGTCGGTGCGGTCGCGGTGTACATGTGCACCACCGCGTTACGGATGCCGTCGATGGAGCGGTACGTCCGCTCGATCAGGTCGGTACGCGCGGCGGTGAACACGGACATCATGGTGGCACCCATTCGTCGACAATTACTCGCAGACCAGGCAGCAGAATTGCTCGTGGCGCGAATTTCGGCAATGGAATGGCAGATCGGCGAGAAGATCCCCGGCGAGACGGCGTTGGCCGAGGAACTGGGCGTCGGCCGCTCGACGGTGCGGGAGGCGGTCCGCACGCTCGCAAGCGCCGGCATGTTGGAGTCGCGCCAGGGTTCGGGCGTCTACCTCCGCGCGGTGCGGCCACCGACGGACTGGGACAGAACCGTTCGAACGCAGGAGATTCTCCACGTCGTCGAGGTGCGGAACGCGGTCGAGACCGACGCTGCCCGTCTCGCATCGCTGCGCCGCACCCCGGGCGATGTCGTCGCTCTGCGCAGCGCGTTGGACGGACGATCCGCAGCAGTGGACGGTGATGCCGGAGCATTCGTCGACGCAGATCTAGGGTTCCACCGCGCCGTGGTCGAGGCCGCCCACAATCCCGTCCTGGCGAACCTTTTCGAAACGTTCGTACCCCGACTGCGTACAGCCATGATCGATCTCATGACCGTGCTCGGCGTGTCGCCTCGAGACGAGCCCGACGTCGATCTGCACCTGTCGTTGGTCGAGGCGATCGAGAAGGGTGATCCCGAGGATGCGGTGCGAATCAGCATCCGCCACCTCGGCGAGATGACGACCGCGCTGAATGCCCTCGAACGGAGCTAGGACTCGCCTTCCGGTTCGGCTATTCGTGGTGCCGACGTCCATGTGTTCTGCGCCTTCTCGTCGTACCCGCGCTCGAGTTCTGGGTTCTCGTGTTGATTGCTGCGGAACAGGAAGAAGAAGGTGACCCAACCGACGAGGGCCACCATGATGTAGCTGACCACGCGGTAGACGAATACGGCTGCCAGCGCCTGGGGTGCGGTGGCGCCCGCTGCGGTGAGGGTGGCGATCAGCGTGCCGTCCACGAAGCCCAGCCCGCCCGGGGCCAGCGGGATGCTTCCTACGGCCTTGGCGGCGGCGAACGCGATGAGGAGACCGGGAAGTGAGGGGGCGGCGCCGATCGCCCAGCAGGCGAGTCCGAGGCAGACCACGTCGAAGGCGCGGTGCACTGCGGACCATCCGAAGGTGGCGAGCATGTCGGTGCGCTTGAGCTCCACGGAATCGAGCTGCCCGAGGATCTCCTGCCACCGATCCAGGCCGGTGTCGTCAGGCTTCTTGCGGAGTCGGTTGAATCTGACGAGCACCCAGCGGCCGATGCTCTCGATCGAGTCGGGGTTCTTCGCGATGTAGCGCAGCAGGTAGAAGAGTGCGCCTGCGCCCAACACCGACAGGACGAGGGTGACCGGACTGACCTTGGTGCCGACGGCGAAGGCACCTGCCGCACCGATGAGTGCGAGACTGCCCGCCGCGATGACGCCGGAGATGGCCAACTGCCACGACGCGACGACAGGTGTTGCACCCCATTTGCGGGTCTGTTTGTAGGTGAATGCGGTGGAGAAGACCTGGCCCGCGGGGAGGCTGACTGCCATCGCTGTGCTCGCGTAGATCACGGACACGGATTTGAGCTGACTGACCACGACGCCGCCGGCCCGCAATAGTCGCTGTTGGACGGCACCGAAGCCGCTCAACGACGCCGCCTGCGCGAGTACACACAGCGCGACCCAGCCCCAGTGAATCTCGGTCAGTGCCCGCCAGGAGTCGCTGAGCGTCGGCCACAGGTAGATGCCCTCGACGACGAGGAGCGCGACGAGGGCCACTCCGAGCACCCATTTGACCCACCAGAATCGGCTTCGGGACCGACCGGAGTCGGTCGGTCCGGGGGCGGAGCTAGGTGGTACCACCAAGTCAGACTAACGAACGGCCCTGCGATCACTCGGGATAGTGCTCGGGCCACGCCAGGTGGGTCTTGCGGCGGCGCCCCCGAAGCTTGACCTGTTCACCGAGTACCCACTCGCCCTGTTCTTCGTCGGTGGCGAAGTAAAGTGCGCTGGTCGAGGCAAGAACTCGGCTCGGTTCGAGCTTTGCGAGTTCGGTGAGACGGGACGCCTCGTTGACCGGATCGCCGATCACCGTGTACTCGAATCTCTCCGACGCGCCGATGTTGCCGGCGACGGCCAATCCGGCCGAAACACCGATCCCGATGTCCAACCCGGTGATCTCGTCCAATGCGAATCGCAACTCCCGTGCGGCGGCGAGTGCAGCGGTCGGGGCGTCGGGCCTGTCGAGGGGTGCACCGAAGATGGCGAGCGCGGCATCACCCATGAATTTGTTGACGAAGCCGTGATGTCGATCGACCACGTCGACCACCACTCGGAAGAACTCGTTGAGCAGGTTGACGACCTCGCCGGGAGGTCGTTCGGCCGCCGCTCCTGTGGACCCGACCATGTCCACGAACAGCACCGCCACGAACCGGGTCTCTCCGCCGAGCTCGGTTCCGAACTGCAGGGCACGCCGCGCCACGTCCTCGCCGACATGCTGGCCGAACAGCTCGCGCAGAAGCCGACGCTCGTCCGCCTCTGCCATCATCCTGTTGAAGCCGACCTGCAGCCGCCCGATTTCGGAGCCGTCGAACACCTCCACGCGGACGTCGGTTGCGCCGCGCTGAACGCGCTCGATGGCCCTTCGCAATTGCTTCACGGGGTCCGAGATCTGGCTGGCGGTCAGCATCGAGAGCGCGAAGGCCTGAACGATCGCGATGACCGCGATCAGAGTGATGGCCCAGGCCAGAGCGTCCGGGGAGAACACCAGGTCGGTGGTGAGTTGCGTGACGCACAGCAGGATGATGCCGATCACCGGCATGAGCGTGCCGAGCCCCCACGTCATCGCCAGGCGGGTGCCGACGCCGGGAGCCAGCGTGCGATCGAACTGCCCCTCGCTCAATGCCTGGGCGGCCACGGGACGAAGGATGCGTTCGCCGAGCATGTAGGTGAATCCGAAGGTCGTCGTCGCGGCCATGCACACCGTGATGATGACGGCGACTGCGAGCTCCGGCATCTCGGATGCGGTGAGAACGACGAAGATGATGCCGCCGAGAATCCACAGAACCAGGTGGACGATGGCCTGCCGGAGCGGTGCGTGCAGCGCCGACATCTGCTCACTGCGCCGCGGCGGTCCTCCGCGCAGTTGCCACCGGATCACCGCCCTCAACATCATCGCTGCCGCCGTCAGGCTCACGACGCCCGCGAACAGCAGGTAGCCGCCGAAGATCAGCACGTTTCGCACGCGGTCTTCGATGATCGCGGCCGATTCGGGGATCGGCATTCCGTACCGAACGAAGGCGAATACGAGAACGGCGCCGATCATGTTGGCCATCAACATGGAGAACATATAGAGCGGCCATCTGCTGCGGATGGTCACCGCAATCGCTCTATATGATCTGCGCACGATGTTCAATTTAGCGGCTGGGCCCGGGTGTGTCGGTCAGCCGCCTGTCAGCAGGCGTTTTCCTCGGCGGTGACAGCAGTGAACTCACAATCATGACGATTGGAACACCGAATCTCGATAAGCTCCCGGAGTGAGCGACACCGAGCCGCGCCGCGATTACGCCGCATCCGTTCATCCGTTCGTGCGGGTGACCGCCGAATGGACATGGCGCCTGCTGCTGATATTCGTCGGCCTACTCACCCTCGGTTACCTCGTCGCGAAGCTCGACACCGTGGTCATTCCGGTGGCGATCGCACTGTTGTCCTCGGCGCTGCTCGTCCCGTTCGTCAATTGGTTCAACGTTCGGGGCGTGCCGCGGTCGGTTGCGGTGATAATGGTGCTTCTCGCTGCCGTGGGCGTTCTCGCCGCGATCCTGGCGTTCGTCATCGAGCAGTTCGTCAGAGGATTCCCGGGCCTGGCGGATCAGTTCACGACGAGTGTGACGCAGGTTCAGGCCTGGTTGATCGACGGCCCCTTCCACGTCAGTGAAGACCAGATCCGGCAGGCCGGCGACTCCGTCGTGCGCGCGGTGCAGTCCAACCGCGAAGTACTCACCAGTGGTGCGTTGACGACCGCGACCGTGATCGCCGAGATCTTCGCCGGCGCGTTCCTGACGCTGTTCACGCTGATCTTCTTTCTCTACGGTGGGCGCGAGATCTGGCAGTTCGTGACCCGACTCGTGCCGGGCGGTGCGCGGGCCCGGGTGCGCCTGGCAGGCGAACAGGGCTACCAGTCGCTTGTCGGGTACGTACGTGCGACGGTGGCGGTTGCCGCGGCAGATGCGGTGGGTATCGGTGCCGGGCTCGCCATCCTGGGGGTACCCCTTGCTCTGCCGTTGGCATCGATCGTGTTCGTCGGTGCATTCATCCCGATCGTGGGCGCGTTCATCGCCGGATTCCTCGCTGTCCTGGTGGCCTGGGTGACGAAGGGTCTGCTCACGGCACTGATCGTGTTGGCCATCATCATCGCGATCATGCAGTTGGAAGGACACGTGCTGCAGCCACTGCTGCTGGGGCGGGCCGTGCGATTGCACCCACTGGCAGTGGTCCTCGCGATCACCACGGGCATCGTGCTCGCCGGAATAGTGGGTGGACTCGTTGCGGTGCCGATCGTGGCGGTGCTCAACACCGCAGTGCGATCGCTGTTGGCCGAGGACCCCGAGAAGACACCCGAGCAAGTGGAGATCAACAATCCGTTGGTGCCGCTCTATCCTGCGACGCCCAACGATGTTTCGGTACCGGAGGACCCTCCGAAGGAGACCGAGAACGAAGGCGACGGCGGCAAGGAATGACCGACGCTCGTGATCATCGGACCCGCCTCCACTATCGGCCCGGTCTCCGTTCTGCTGCAGGGTTGGACACCCAACCCGACGCGCCGCTGTGGCGGGCGGCCCAGGCGTTTCGGCTCGTCACGCTGCTGTACGCGATCAGCTACCAGGTCGCGTCCGTCCAGTACTACAGCAATCAGCGTCTAAGCTGGGTGTTCGTCGCGTTGATGGCGGTGTGGTCCGGGCTCTCCGCGATCTTGCTGTCTCATGGCAGGGTGCCGCGCTACCAGATTGTGATCGCGGACCAGGTCGTCGTCGTTGCGCTCATGGCATCGACAAGGCTTGTGTCCGATCATGATTGGTACAGCCATCACCAGACTCTGCCCACCACGTTGTGGGCCACGAACGCGGTGATTTCTGCTGCTGTCTTCGGTGGGCCGTGGCTCGGAATGGCCTCGGGCGTGGGGATTTCCATGGTGAGTGCCGTGGTTCGGGATCAGGTGAACCTGGATCTGTGGCAGGACGCGACGGCTCCGGTGCTGATCTCGGTCGGTCTGGCCCTCGGTCTCGCAACCGTCACGGCCCGCCGTGCTCAGGCGCAACTCGAACGTGCCGTGCGTCTCGCCGCCGCGACCGAAGAGCGCGAGAGGCTCGCACGTGAAGTGCACGACGGGGTGTTGCAGGTCCTCGCTCTGGTCGGTCGACGAGGCAACGAAATCGGGGGACCGGCAAAGGAACTCGCCAGCCTGGCGGCCGAACAGGAAGTGGCGCTACGCACCCTGATCTCGGAGCAGGGCACGGGAGCCGAAGTCGACTCGGGTGGCTCCGAGGTGGACATTCGTATGCTGCTGCGGACCCGCTCGAGCACCACGATATCCGTCTCCACCCCCGCCGACGCTGTCTCGGTCGAGCGTGGTGTGGCCACCGAGGTCGCATCCATCGTGGACACGGCGCTGTCCAACGTGGACCTGCACGCCGGTGCCGACGCCAAAGCGTATGTGCTGCTGGAAGATCTGGGTGAGGAGATCGTCGTCAGTATTCGCGACGATGGGGTCGGAATACGAACCGGCCGCCTCGAGGAAGCCGAGGCCGAAGGCCGTATGGGGGTGTCGAAGTCCATCGTCGGCCGGGCGCGTGCACTCGGCGGCAGCGCGGACATCGACACCGACCCTGGGCTGGGTACGGAGTGGGAGATACGAGTTCCGAAGGCGAGGAAGCATGGCTGAAAGCCAGTTCACGATCATGGTTGTCGACGATCACCCGATGTGGCGCGACGCGGTGGCACGAGACCTCGAGAGTGCCGGATTCGTCGTCGCCGCCACGGCCGAGGGGGTCGAAACCGCGCGGAGACGAGCAGCGGCGGTGCAACCGCAGGTCGTACTCATGGACATGCAGCTCCCAGACGGAAACGGCGCCGACGCCACCGCCGCAGTGCTCGCGGCCTCACCGGAGACTCGAGTGCTCGTCCTTTCTGCGTCCTCCGAGCGTGACGACGTCCTGGACGCGGTGAAGGCAGGAGCATCCGGGTATCTGGTGAAGAGCGCGTCGGTCGAAGAACTGGTCGACGCCGTGCGGGCCACCGCGGACGGTCAGGCGGTCTTCACCCCGGGCCTCGCCGGCCTCGTCCTCGGGGAGTACCGCCGCATGTCCAATACACCGAAGGACGACGGACCGGAACTCCCCAAGCTCACCGAGCGGGAAACCGAGGTGCTGCGTTTCGTCGCGAAGGGGTTGAGTGCGAAGCAGATCGCCACAAAGCTGTCCCTCAGTCACCGTACGGTCGAGAATCACGTGCAGGCGACGCTCCGCAAGCTGCAGCTCGCGAACCGTGTCGAGCTCACTCGGTACGCGATCGAGCAGGGCCTCGAGTAGACGCGCCGCGAATGGGTGTGGTCCCGTAGGGGAAATCCCTGTGGGCACCGGGCGGTAGAGCGCCTATCCTGGTGCGCATGGAGGACCGGGACCTACGCGTATCCGATGCCGAACGCGAACATGTCGGGGAACTGCTGCAGAAAGCGGTAGGGCAGGGGATGCTCTCGCTCGGTGAGTTCACCGAGCGGATGGATACGGTGCTGGCGTCGAAGACGCGCGGCGATCTCAATTCCGTGATCGTGGACCTGCCCGGCATCACTCTCGACGGGAACCTGGTGGCGCAGGCCAACGTGATGCAACAACCCGCTGTGGCCCAGGCTGCCCACCAGATGCACCAGGTGCACTCCTACGGCGGCACGGACAACGTGGTTCGGGGCCGTATGTCGGGCATCACGAGGTCCGGTGCCTGGCATGTTCCCCCGGTCGTCGCCGTCGACACCCGCATGTGTTCGGTGACGCTCGATTTCACCAAGGCGATCATGTCCACGCAGGTCGTGCGTATCGACATCGACGACTACGCAAGTTCGATCTCCCTGGTGGTTCCGGCGGAGGCGACGGTCGATCTCAACGGCGTCGAGACGATCGACTCGAATGCGACCACCCGAGTGAAATCCGGTCCGCCGTACGGCCCGTTGCATCTGGTGGTGCGGGGCAAGGTGCGATTCGGCAACGTCACCGCCAAGTACCCTTTCGGTTCGTCGATCCGGAAGATGTTCGGGCAGTAGTCCCCATGCCCCTCGAGTAGCACTACTCATGTTCGCGCGCCGTTTTCGCACGAACATCGAGGCATGACCGTTCCCCATACCTTTCCGGTGGATCCACGCCTGGTCGCGCACCTGGCGGGACAACTCGATTCGCTCGGTCGCCAGATGAGCGACGTCACCCGCAACTTCGCGCTTCTGCAGGCGCAACTGACCGCGACCCAGCGTCCGGCGCCGGTTCCCGTACTGCCCGCATATACCCAGCCACGTCCCGCCTATGCCCAGCCCACACCTCCCCAGCCTCCGCGCGCACCCTGGTGGCAACGGGACGGTGTGGTCAGCCGCGTTCTCGCTGTCGCCGGAGTGGGTGTCACCCTCGTCGGAGTGGTGATGCTGCTGGTTCTGGCGGCGCAGGCCGGTTTCTTCGGTCCGGTTCCACGGGTCGTCGCGGGAGCGGCCTTCTCGGCATGTCTCGTCTTCGTGGGTCTGCGGGTCCACGCCCGGCCCGGAGGTCGAATCGGTGGAATAGCCTTGGCAGCAACGGGTATCGCAGGCGCTTACCTGGACACCGTGGCGGTGACGGCAGTGTACGGATGGCTGCACCCGATTCTGGGTATGGCTGTTGCGCTCGGAATCGCCGCCGCCGGCGTCGGTCTCGCTGTCACGTGGAACTCACAGCCGTTCGCAGTCATGGTGGTTCTCGGGGGTGCGCTTCTCGCACCCTTCGCCACCGACGGGTTGACCGTGACGTTGATCGGATTCCTCTTCGTCGTCCAGGTGGCAACGTTTGCCGCCCAGCTCCGCCGTGACTGGCCGTATCTGTCGCTCGCCAGGACCGTTCCGGTCGTGATCGTGGTGCTGGCAGCCATTGTCACCACACGCGCTTCCGATGTGGAGACTGCGATCTGGGTTGCAGTTGCCGCGGTCTCGGTGTGTGCATTCGGACTCGGCTCCTCGATCGTGATGCTGTACAAGAACTCTCGCGACATCACCGCCACGGTCGTCGTGGTGGTGACGGCCCTGCCTGCAATGTTCGCGGGCGAGTTGTTCGCCCGCCCCACATCCATCGTGTTCGCCGGCGCCATCGCCGCCGTAATGCTCGGAACCAGCGTTGCAACACGACGGTTGCCAGCACATGCCCGGTACACGATCGCCGGGATCGGCGCACTCGAGCTCTTGGTGTTCTGCATGCTGTGGTCCACGACCGTCGTGACGCCGGTCGTCGTTGCCGGCCTCGGAGTTCTGTTCCTCGTCGCGGCGGGGAAGGCCGAGTCCCGAGTGTGCTACGGAATCGGCGTGGCCTACACGATTGTCGCGGGGCTGGTCCACATGGATCAGGCACCGCTGCCCGCGCTCGCCGACGGTGGAATCGCGGTCGCCGAACTCGGTGTGTCCGTCGTGTTCTCGGGAATCATGCTTGCTGCAGGGTTCGCGTTGACGGTCAAGCAGGCCCACAGACTCGAACTCGTAGGCTTTGCCAACGCTCGGCTTCTGTGGCTGGCCTCGGGTGCGGGCATTCTCTATGTGATCACCAGTGCCGTCGTCGCGGCAGGAACAACGATCACGCATACCGACGCCGGATTCGTTGCCGGTCATTGCACTGCCACCATCGTGTGGATGCTGGCAGCCACTGCGGCTCTACTGTTCGGGTTGGCACACCGCGACCACGCCCGGCCGGCACTGGGCTTCGGCCTCGCCCTCACAGCGGCCGCGGTCGCGAAGCTCTTCCTGTTCGATCTCGCGACTCTGAACGGAATTGCCCGCGTGTTCGCCTTCATCGCGGTCGGCCTGCTCCTCCTCGGGGCAGGAACTCGCTACGCCCGTGAGTTCGCGGAGCGGGGACCGGTCACTGACGTTTCTGACGAGCAATGAGCTCGCTGACGCTCACCGCGTTGCCCTCGTCGCCTCGGTGCCGACCGCTGTTGTCGACGGCCTCGTCATGAGCGGTCGAACCATTGGTGTCGGAGCTGCCGACACCGGATCCGTTCGAGTAGCTGCCGTTCGTGTAATCGGAGTCCGAGGTCTCGATGAGTCGGCGCCGACGGGTAGGCAGTACCGGTGTGGGCCGCATCCGCGGGGCGGAGGGCGTCTCCTGCGTGTACGGCGCCGGGACGGGCTGACGGGAGCGCGTCGGGAGCGACGGTGCGCCTGCCGTGGGCCCCGAACGGCGCGGTTCGGACGCGGATGTCGATCTCAGGTCGGCCAGCCAGCTCTCGATCGGGCGAGATTCGACGGCAGGTCCGCGCGAGGGCTGCTGCAACGGGTTGGCAGGCGAAGACCCGCCAAGATCGGTGGCACCCTGATTGCTCGGGGAATCCTGCTGCGGTGGGGTGGTCCGCTGACGGGTCGGCAGTGGTGGTGCGGCGCTCGGGGCCTGCTGCTGGGGCGCCTGCTGCTCCAGATCGTCGGCGTCGTGCGGTGCGCGCGCCGGGCGACCCGTAGCCGAACGCCGAGCCTCCTGCTCGGCGCGTCGAGCCTTGCGCTGAGCCGAGTTCAGCTTCTTGGTCGCGGCCGACACGATGGGGATCGGTTCGGTGAGCGGTTCGTTCAGGAGCGGAACGTAGTCGCCGCGCGCAGGCCGCCGCGAAGGTGCAGGCGCCGAGGCGACACCGACCGGCGTGAGCTCCGGGACGTCCTGCGGCATCAGTTCGTTGTCGAGGATCGGTTCGCCGAGCCCGACCTTTTCCTGGATTCGCTTCATCCAGGCGGGAGCCCACCAGCAGTCGTCGCCCAGCAGCTTCATCGTTGCCGGAACGAGGAACATTCGGATGAGCGTGGCATCGATGATCAATGCGGCGATCATGCCGTACGAGATGTACTTCATCATCACGAGTTCGGAGAAGCCGAAGGCCCCGGTGACGACGATGAGGATCAGTGCCGCTGCGGTGATGATGCGGCCGGTATGGGCGGTGCCGACTCGAATCGACTCCGTGGTGCTCGCGCCCTGCGCTCTGGCTTCCACCATGCGTGAAAGCAGGAACACCTCGTAGTCGGTGGACAGGCCGTAGACGATCGCGATGATCAACACCAGCACCGGCGACATGATCGGCCCGGGTGTGAAGTTGAGTAGCCCGGCACCGTTGCCGTCGATGAAGATCCAGGTCAGGATGCCGAGCGTCGAGCCGAGACCCAACGCGCTCATCAATGCCGCCTTGATCGGAAGCACGAGTGATCCGAATGTCAGGAACATGAGCAGAGTGGTGGCCACGAGAACGAGGAGCACCATCAGCGGCAGGTTGTCGAGCAGAGCATTGATGCTGTCGTACTCGAGTGCTGGTGTCCCGCCGATCAGGACGTCCACACCGTCCGGGGTCTCCATGGACCGCAGATAGTCCATGGTGGCCGTCGATTCGTTGCGGTTCTCCAGACCGGCCTGGAGAACGACCACGCCGTCCTTGGTCGCCGTCGACGGTGCAAAATTGCTGACCAGGCCCGGAGCGTCGCTGGCCTCCTTGATGAGGGGGCTCACCGCCTTGTTGACCGCCGCGGCGTCGTCGCCCCTGATGACCAGTTTGACCGGCTCGGTGCGCCGATCCGGGAACAGTTCGTCGAACTGTTCCTGGGCTGCGCGGGTATCGCTGCCGGGTGGCAGGTAGGTCTCGTTGATGCCACCGAACTTGATGCCGGTGAGAGGAACGATGAGGAGGAGCAGTCCGATCACGATCGGGATGGTCACCTTGAGCGGGTTCTGCATCACCCAACGGGTGAGCCGGCCCCAGATGCTGCCTTCGATCTCCTCGGCGTTCTTGGTCTGTCGGAAGCGCTTCCAGCTCAGCATGTCGATGCGCTTGCCGAGGATGCCGAGGATGCCGGGCAGGATCGTGATGGAGGTGAGGGCCGCGAGCATGACCGTCGCGATGGCGCCGTAAGCCACCGATTTGAGGAAGCCCTGGGGGAACAGCAACAGACCGCCGAGGCTGGCCACGATCATGGTTGCCGAGAACACGACGGTGCGGCCTGCGGTCATCACGGTTCTGCGGACGGCGGCACCGGTCTCGTAGCCCTCGGCCATCTCCTCACGGAATCTACTGACGATGAACAACCCGTAGTCGATGGCGAGTCCGAGGCCCACGAGCGACACCACGGGTACGACGAAGGCGTTGACCTCCGTGAAATTGGTGATGAGACGGACGATGCCGTTGGCGCTGATGACGGTGAGACCACCGATGATCAGCGGTAGGGCAGCCGCGACCACGCCACCGAACACGAAGAACAGCAGCACACCGACAGCCGGTATGGCCAGGATCTCCATGCGATGGATGTCCTGCGCCATCGTGTCGTTCAGGGCACCGGCGACGGGTTGTAGGCCCGCCAACTGGACGTCGACCCCGTCGATGTAGAAGGCGTCCTTCACATCGCGGAAGTTGTTGGTGATCTCGGTGTCGTTGGCGCCCACGATGCCGATACTGGCGATCGCGTGCTTTTTGTCCGCGTCCGCGAGAATGGGCTGGCCTGCACCGATGACGCCGTCGGCCTCGAAGTAGCTGGCGTTGATCTTGAGGATTTGATCTTTGTGTTCGGTCTGCAGTGCGTTCAAATTCGCGCTGATCTTCGACTGGAACTCGGGGTCGTCGACAGTCTTGCCCTCGGGCGCCGTGTACAGCGCCACGACGTCCGCCATCGTGTCGCGTCCGAACGTCTGGTCAGCGAGCTTGGAAGCCTCGACCGATTCGGACCCAGGATCGTCCCAGCCGCTCTGACTCAGATGGTCTTGAAGGCTGAGGCCGTAGCCGGCAAGACCCAACAGTCCGGCCACCATGACGGCGATGACGGTGAAGCGGGCTCGGTAGACAATGCTTCCCCAGCTGGCGAACACTGATCAACTCCTACTCGGCAGCACTTTTTCGCCCGACGAGCAGGGCGGAAAGCGGTCGGAACGGCTGCAACCAGGCACCTTCGTCGGGCAAGGTCTCCAGGCTCACCCGCGGCAACGGCTCCCGGAACACGCCCGCAATGTCTTCGAGGTCGACGAAGTCGAGGACTTCGGACGACACCGCCCAACTGGCGTGCTCGCGGAATCCGAGTACCTGGACCGGGATACCGGTTGCAGCGATGTCCTCCAACGGTTCACGAAACGCTTGACCGTCGGCGGAGGCGACCATGACGCCGGCCAACCCCTCGCCGCGCCGAAGAGCGATGTGTTCGAGCATGTCGGAATCGACATCGCTGTCCTCATCGACCTTCGGCTTGGCGAACACCGCGAAACCCACGTTACGCAACGCTTCGACCCAGGGACGGACCACATCGGCGCTACCTGCGGCGATGTTGGTGAAGACCGTCGCCTCGGGCTCGAGAGTGCCTTTCGTGGTGGACGAAAGGGTGGCGGTGCGGGCCAGCAGCCAGCGACCCAGAGCATCGAATCGAGGACGGTAGGCAGCGGTCGGGCGGCCACCGAGAATGGCGCCGAGCCCCATGTCGAGATTGGGGGCGTCCCAGACGAGAAGGACCCTCTTGGGTCCGTGCGCGTCGCGGCCGGAGCCGACGGCATTCGCGGAATCCGAGTAAGCGCTGTCCACGTCGGGGAGCTGTTCGCTGAGACTCATGACCTGATCTTCCCCCAAATCAGCTCGGTGACAGGTCTTCCGACCTGATGGGCTTTGTCTTCGAACTTGGTGACGGGGCGTTCGTGTGTCATCGGTGATTCCCAGTCGAGGGCGGTCAGCAAGGGTTCCGCGTTACCGACCTCGGCGATGAACTCGGCGTACTCGGCGTGATCGGTTGCCACGTGCAGCACTCCGCCCGGCTTCAGTCTGTTCGCGATGAGCGCGAACGTCGGCGCCTGCAGGAGCCTGCGTTTGTGGTGGCGGGCTTTCGGCCACGGGTCCGGAAAGAACACCCGCACACCGGTGAGGGACTGTGGGGCGATCATGTTCTCGAGGACGTCCATCGCGTCTCCGCGCAGTACGCGGATGTTGGGGATCGATTCTCGTTCCACCTGCTGCAACAACTGCGCCAGACCGGGGCGGTACACCTCGACGGCGAGCAAATTGTTCTCCGGCTCCGCCTTCGCCATGGTCGACGTCGCGGTCCCGGTCCCGGAGCCGATTTCGAGGATGAGCGGCGCGGTGCGCCCGAACCAGGCCTCGTCGTCGAGCGGATCGTCGGACACGTCCGCGCCGATCAGCGGCCACTGACGGTCCCAGGCTGCCTGTTGAGCCTCGGTCAGGGACCCTCTACGTGAGCGGAAGCTGGTGACTCGCGGATACAGACGGGACCCCCTGGGAGCGTTCGTCTGCCCGTCGTTAGGTGTCACGGGTGCTTCCTGATCGGCGTCGTTCACCGGACCATTGTCACGCATGATCGGCGTTTCCGGCACACGGGTCTGAAGTTTTGGTTGAGACTTGGGCGGAAAACTGCAGTATGACAAGCACGGCTGGGCGCGCTGTCAGTGCTCGTATCTGACAGAATCGGCGCAGAAACAGGGGTGGGACGGCACCATCGATTGCACAGGGGGACGACACGTGGAGATTACGAGAGATACGAGTGGCTACGCCCCGTCGTCAGGATCGCACGTCGGCTTGACCATGACCTCGAGTGTTTCTCCGGCAGCAGCTCTCGGCGATGTCGTGCCTCGGGTGGCACAACTCGATCGGGTTGCGGCCGACGCACTCGCCGCCGCATTCGAAGCCCATTCGGCGCCCGTTCGGGTGCAGATAGCGGGACGCGCGGGTGTTGGCCGGACCACTGTGACCACGATGCTGAGAAATGCCACACCGGAACCATCGCGAATCGATTTCGTCGAGACCTCCGCCTTCGACTCGCCGGCGACGGCCGACCCCGTGCTCGACGCGGACGTCCTGGTCTACCTACTGGTGGACGCATTGCGGTCGGCAGACCGGCGAGCATTGGAGACCACCACCGCCGCGTCGGTGGTCCTCGTGCTGAACAAGGCGGACACCCTTGGTTCGGACACTTCCGAGATCGGCGCGCGGATCGACGAGTGCACGCGGGAGTGCGGAACGAAGGTGTACCCGCTGGTCGCCACCACCGCAGAGGGTGCCGAAGCCGTCGTGGACGCGGTGACCGCCGGGGTCCGATCGGCCGAGATCGCACGAGGCGGCGTTTTGATATGTGAACTGCGCAGGCAGGCTGCCCGAAGCTTCGCTGCACGCGACGTCATCGAGCAGTGCGTCACCAGCGATGCGGCCGTCGCTCTCGAAGCCGGCGCTGCCAGGGCTGAACTGTCCGAACTTTCCGGTCGTGCCCCCGGGGCTCCCCGCACCGCCGAGGAGGCCCTGCGGAATGCGCAGTGGTGGAAGGGGCAGGCAACTGCGGGACTCCCCGCTCGCCAGCGGCGCCAGATCCTCACGGTGCATCGCGACTACGTCCGTCAGTGGGCCCGCCTGTCCGGCCGGGCCAGAGCGCGTGGGGCGTGATGGCCGTTTCAGACCTGACAGAAGAGGCAACGTCGGTGGTAGCTCGCTGGAACCCGGTGGGGGCCCGGCACCTGCACCGAACGGCCGACGAAGTAGTGCCCGACCCCGTGCAGGTACTCGGACCACCCCGCTCCGGCAAGACGACCCTGATCTCGGCGTTGCAGCACCGGGCGCCCGCCGAGGCGGTCGAGTTCTCCGAGGGCATTTCCGGGGCACCACGGGAGATCGGTGTAGCGCTCGTCGTCTTCGATGCGGCCGCGGCGATAGGTCGCGAGGAACTTTCCATCCTCGAGCGGGCGGACGCGAGCGCCGACCGGGTGGTCCTCGCACTGACCAAGATCGATCTGCATCGGGACTGGTCTTCGGTGCTCGACCGCGACCGCCGATTGCTTGCCGAGCACGCCCCCGGTTTCGCTGCTTCGCCGATCCACCCGGTGTCGGCGTCCGTGGAAACCTCAGGCGTGGAGGAGCTGCTGCGCGCGATTCTGTCCGAGGCGAAATCGGTGCCGCGACGCTCGTACGCCGCCGTCGACATCATCGAGCAGACCCGGCAGATGATCGTGACCACCGCCGAATCGGTGCGTGAGAACGACCCCGCCACCGTGCTGCGTGCCGAACGCACCGAATTGCTGGCCCACCGCGACGGACGCCGCGCCGAACGCGTAGCTCGAATGCGCAGTGAATCGCAGTTGGCGAAGGTCGAGCTGCTGCACGAGGTCGCTTCATGGAGTCGAGCAGTGGGTGCGACGACTCGCACGGAGATCGCCCGCGCCGACGCCAAGGAGCTCGTGGCCTACCCACGACGACTGGCCGACATCGTCGCGGACGCAGGCCGGGGTATCGGTGGCATCACCGACGCCAGGCTCGACGTCATGCAGTCGCGGTTGGGTGTCGAACCAGGCGATGCGGGCTCGAAGGCGGGCCCGCTCGTGGAGATGCCGGACGATCCGGAGCCCAGACACCGCGGGCTGGAAGACAGAATGACGATTCTCATCGGTGCGTCCGCAGGCCTTGGTCTCGGACGACTGGTGGTGTCGCCTCTCGCGATGGTTCCGGCGCTCGACATCGCGACCATCCCGATCACCCTGCTTCTGGGTGCCCTTGCCGCGTGGTGGTTGACGCGTGCCCGCGGACACGTCGCCGAACGTGCGCACACCCGGCAGTGGGTCGCCGATGCGTTGGTTCACGTCCGGGCGCAACTGGATCAATTCGTGCTGGCCAGGCTGGTCGACGCGGAAGCGAGGGCCGGCGAGGCGATCATGGCCCAGAGTCGGACTCACGCACTCGACGTGGACGAGAAAGTGGCGGCACTGGACGCCGAGATCCGCCGCACGAGCCGTCGGCGGTCGGGTCAACTCTCCGCATGCGACCGGGATCTCGCTGCCCTCACCGCGGGTCTCGTCCATACTGATCCTGCAAATGCGGAACCGAACGGCGGTCCGGCGCGTCTGATCACGTGAGTGCACTGAACGAGCGGCGACGGAGGCAGGCGTAATGTCCGTATCTTCTTGTGTTTGTCACGAACTGCATGCGGCATCCAGCACGGGTGACGCCATGCACGACTCCGAAGGCGAGGGAATGTCGATGGCGACGGCCGACAGCTTCATGATGAACGACCTCCCCGATATCGACCCTGAGCATTTCGGGCACGATTCCGACGCCGTCGCGCTCACCGATCCGACCCTCGACATCGACGGCGACGGAATCCTGGACTCCGTCAGCTTCCAGTCCGGGGACGCAATGATCGTCGCCACCGACATGGACGGCGACGGAACGGCCGACAACGTGACGATGGTGCACGAGGACGGCGAGTACGAGGCGTGGGAATTTCACCGCGGCGAGGACGGTCAGCCGCACTGGGAGCAGACCGATCAGGGTGCACTCGGTCAGGACTGAGGCACGCGGGCGGTGTACTGAATCGTTCCTGTGACAGATCCGACCGCACCCGATTGCCAATGTGAGGACTCCCGGCGTTAACCTCTAGGTATAGGACACCCGGCGCCCGTGTCTTCCATTTGCGTGGGAGGCGCGGCTGGTCCCCGGCCGAGAGGGGGAAAATCGGGTTCGGCGCTCGACTGCTGCACGGCTCTTGCAACGGCGATTACCCGAACCTGGTTCCGGCTCACCCCAGGAGAGTTTGATGACCTCAGCGACCATTCCCGGTCTGAACGGAACTGACGGCACGCCCCCCACCGAGCACAGCGAGCTGCTGGCTTGGGTGAAGGAAGTTGCCGAACTCACTCAGCCCGACCGTGTCGTATTCGCGGACGGTTCGGACGCAGAATGGGATCGACTGACCTCTCAACTCGTCGATGCGGGCACCTTCACGAAGCTCAACGAAGAGAAGAAGCCCAACTCGTTCCTCGGCAACTCCGATCCGTCGGACGTCGCACGTGTCGAATCGCGCACCTACATCTGCTCGCGTGAAGAGATCGACGCCGGTCCGACCAATAACTGGATGGACCCGACCGAGATGCGGTCCATCATGACGGAGCTGTACCGCGGCAGCATGCGCGGTCGCACCATGTACGTGGTGCCGTTCTGCATGGGTCCGCTCGGCGCCGACGACCCGAAGCTCGGTGTCGAGATCACCGACTCCGAGTACGTCGTCGTGTCGATGCGCATCATGACCCGTATGGGTTCGGCCGCTCTCGAGAAGATGGGCACGGACAAGCCGTTCGTGAAGGCGCTGCACTCGGTGGGCGCGCCTCTCGAAGAGGATCAGGCCGACGTGCCGTGGCCGTGCAACGACACCAAGTACATCACCCACTTCCCGGAAGACCGTGAGATCTGGAGCTACGGCTCGGGTTACGGCGGAAACGCACTGCTCGGCAAGAAGTGCTACTCGCTGCGTATCGCTTCGGCGATGGCCCACGACGAGGGCTGGCTCGCCGAGCACATGCTCATCCTCAAGCTGATCTCGCCCGAGGACAAGGCGTACTACGTCGCCGCCGCGTTCCCGAGTGCCTGTGGCAAGACCAACCTCGCGATGATTCAGCCGACCATCCCCGGATGGCGTGCCGAGACCCTCGGTGACGACATCGCCTGGATGCGTTTCGGTGAGGACGGCCGCCTGTACGCCGTCAACCCGGAGTACGGCTTCTTCGGCGTCGCACCGGGCACCAACTGGTCCTCGAACCCGAACGCGATGAAGACCATCGAGGCCGGCAACACCCTGTTCACCAACGTCGCCAAGACCGACGATGGCGACGTGTGGTGGGAGGGCCTCGAAGGCGAGCCCGATCACCTCACGGACTGGAAGGGGCGCGACTGGGTTCTGCGCGAGTCCGAGGAGAAGGCCGCGCACCCGAACTCGCGATACTGCACCCCGATGTCGCAGTGCCCGATCCTCGCTCCCGAGTGGGACGACCCGCAGGGTGTGCCGATTTCGGCGATCCTGTTCGGTGGCCGCCGCAAGTCGACCATCCCGCTGGTCACCGAGTCGCTCAGCTGGCAGCACGGCGTGTTCATGGGTGCAACCATGAGCTCCGAGCAGACCGCCGCCGCAGAGGGCAAGGTCGGCTCCGTGCGCCGCGACCCGATGGCCATGCTCCCGTTCATCGGCTACAACGTGGGCGACTACATCGCGCACTGGGGAAACATCGGCAAGAACGCCGACGCGGACAAGCTCCCCAAGATCTTCTACGTCAACTGGTTCCGTCGCGGTGAAGACGGCCGCTTCCTGTGGCCAGGCTTCGGCGAGAACTCGCGCGTGCTCGAGTGGATCGTCAATCGGATCGACGGCAACGCCGCTGCGGAATCGACACCGGTCGGAAACGTCCCGACTGCTGCGCAGATCAACCTCGAAGGCCTCGACGTCGCACCCGCAGACGTCGACGAGTCGCTGAGGGTCGACGTCGAGGAGTGGAAGCAGGAGATCCCGCTCATCGAGGAGTGGTTCGAGTTCCTCGGCGAGAAGGTGCCGTCCAGCGTGCGTGACGAGTTCGAGGCTCTCAAGCAGCGCCTCGGCTAGTCCTCCCTTCTCCACCCTTTTCTTCTCCACCCCTTTTTTCGACGAATGTCACACCGGTTCAGCTCACGCGAACCTGTGTGACATTCGTCGTTTCGGGGTCAGGCGACGGCGAAGGTGCCGAGCGCTGGTTCGAGTAGGTCGAACGCCTGGGTGGCTTCCGCTCCGACGAGGTCGGCAATCTCGTTGTCGGGCCTTCCCGCGATGGTGAGTTCTTGGATCCGTTGAAACAACACCCGATGGACCGTGCCCAGTACGCCGGCGGATGCGCGGACGACGATGTCGTCCGGTGCTGCGTCGGTGGCGTCGGCGAGCGCGCGCGCAAGCTGGATCTCGCGGGTGTCGTGGAGCTCGCGTAAACAGGCGGTCAAGGTCGGGCTGTCGGCGACCATGCGGGCGAAGTCGGCGCCGGAGAAGCCGGATACCGGGTCGTGGGTAGTGACCGCATCCTGAAATGCACGCCGCAAGGCATGTAGCGCCGATTCGCCCGTTTGTCGCGCGTCGACAGTTGCGGCGAGTGCGCCGGTGAACTCGTCTTGGTGGTCGAGGGCCAGGTCTTCCTTGTGCGCGAAGTAGTTGGTGACGGTCTTCTTCGCGATGCGCGCGGCAGCGGCGATCTCCGCGATGGTGGTCTGTTCGAAACCCTTCGCGATGAACAGGCGCGTTGCGTGGTCCGAGATCGATTGCCGAGTTTCACGCTTCTTGGATTTACGCAGGCCGGCGGGTGCGGTGTCTGTCGTCATAGGGAAATCTTACATTGATACGAAGTTTATGTTGACAGCATTAGAGTGCATCAGGCTATAATTACCATCGTCGTAAAGTTACGACGACAAACCAGCGAGGAGGGCTTCATGTTCGAACTCGGTACCACCCGCTCGGGAAGTAAGCGCAGTCGATCGAACAATCGGTACCTGCATCGCAGTCAGGTCGTTGCAGTGGGGCATGGCGGTCAGCGCAATCCCACTCCGCGAAACCTGCCGCGTCGCCGCGGCTACTGACATCGCTCGCCCAGCTCGTAAGGAGTCTCCCGTGAAATTTGTTGCATCCACTGTTTCGCTCACCGTCGACGACGTTGCTGCCTCGCGGTCGTTCCTGGTCGACCATCTCGGCTTTTCCGTTCAAATGGCAGCGGACGGGTTTGCCTCACTGACCAGGGAGGATGCGGCGGACATCGTACTGCTGACGCGGGGCACCGACGTTCTCCCGCCGGAGTTTCGGGACCGCCACGCAGACGGCCTGATTCTGGCCTTCACGGTGGCGGAAGGCATCGCGGAGCATGAGAAGCGGTTGCGCGACGCAGGCGTCGAGATCACGATGCCGTTGCGTGAAGAACCTTGGGGGGAGCGCCTGTTTCAGGTCACCGATCCCAACGGCGTGGTCATTCAGATCGTTGAATGGGCAACACCGCCCGAGTCCTGACCCCCGCCCACCGACGAATGTCACACCGGTTCATCTCGCGCGAACCGGTGTGACATTCGTCGTTTCGGGGTCAGGTAAAGGAAAGGTATGGCACACCTAAGTAGTCGGTCTATGATGTTCGAATGCCGAGGTCCAGAAACCCCATCCGTGCGCTGTTCGCGGTTGCAGCAGTAGTTGCCCTGTCGGCCGGCTGCGGTTCGTCCGCTGTCGAAGATGACAACACCGCGTCGAGCGAATCCTCCTACACCGTCGAGCACGCAATGGGTTCGACCGTGCTCGACGCCGTGCCCGAGCGGATCGTCGTCATCGACTCTCCCCACCTCGATGCGCTCGTCGCCCTCGGTATCACCCCGGTCGGGGCCACGGAATCGGGTGCAGGTGCGGGCTTCCCCGGCTATCTGGCCGGTGATCTCGAAGACACCGAGAGTGTGGGCCTCACGCAGGAGCCCGACATCGAAGCGATCGCCGCGCTCGCGCCCGACCTGATCATCGGCTCGAAGGTTCGGCACGAGCCGATCTACGACCGACTCTCCGCTGTTGCTCCCACTGTCCTTTCGGTCAATTCCGGTACCGACTGGCAGGAGCAGGCGCTCATCACCGCCGCCGCGGTCGGCCAGAGCGACGAGATGGAATCGCTGCTCACCACACTCGACGAGCGAGCGGTTCAGGTTGGCGAGCAGGTTGGCGCGGAAGGCCGGACCCTGTCGATGGTGCGCTTTCGGCCGGAGAACTTCCGTCTGTACGGACCGAATACGTTCTCGGGATCGATTCTGACCGAGGTGGGCTTCGACCTGGGCGAACGTGACTGGAACGAGTACTCGATGATGGAGCTGAGCCCCGAGTTCTACACGCAGATTGACGGTGACATCGTGTTCTACACGAACCCCGGCGGCGACCCGCAGGCCACGACGATGGGCGCAGTCACCGGCTTGTGGGGTGCGTTGCCGGCCGTCGAGAGCGGCCAAACCTACGAGGTCGAGGACGAGACATGGATGGTCGGAATCGGTGTCGTCGGTGCGAATCTCATCCTGGACGACTTGGAATCAGCGCTGTCCTGACTTCACCTCCTCAGTCGAGCGCAACTTTCACGTGAACGTTGCTCCCGTCGCGATGTGCCACTGCGGTGCCGGTCCGTTCGACCCCGTCGAGATGCACGACGATCGGCCCGCCGGTGGGATGGAAGTTTCTCCACCAGCCCTTCTTCTCGGGCATCGCGACGCCGATGGTGAGTTCGTCTCCGCGCCGTTTGTAGGCCACGACCAGTGTGAATCGTCGTCCGGATTTGCGTCCGACGTAGGAGACCTCGGCCATGGAGCGGGACAGGAACTTGCCGACGACGGGCGCGTCGATGAGGCGGCGCATCACCACGTTGAATGCGGCGGCGCCTTGCTGAAATCTGTTCACGTGGGACACCTTCCGAGCTGGTGGAGGTTTGTCGACGCCCACTGTATCCGCGCGGGGGCCTTCCCACCCCTGACCAATGTCACACCGGTTCGTGTGAGCTGAACGTGTGTGACATTCGCCGAAGAACGCGGGGGAGGTAACTGTTCGGTGACCATTTTGCCCGGGCAGTCCCACCAGCCACATGCGTCACTTACTATTTTCTCAGTAACTTGCATCACTCGTCGTCGGGGATCCTCGAAAGGCACAAAGTATGCGGACATTGACACGCGGCATGGCAGGCGCGGCGGTTGCTGCGCTCGCGACGGCAGGTATTGCGATGGCCGCTCCGGCCACGGCGTCGGCTGCAGAAGCAACGCAGGCCCCGGGCGTGGTCGTCAAGGCTGACGGCAACGTTCTGAACCTGACCGTGACGAACCCGAACTCCGGGATACTGAACCCGTCGTGTGGCGCATACGTATTCGATGCGCTCGAGATTCCGGCTGTTCTTCAGAATCCGACGGCGATTCTGGAGCCGGGCTTCGCGGCTTGGGGCACCATCAATCCGCTCGACCGCGTCCCGGCGAACCCCGAGGGCACCTCCAGCAGGGAGTACACGACACCTGAACTGGCCGACGGCGTCTACGCCGTGGTCGGCGAATGCACCAGCGTGCTTGCGCCCCTCGATCCTGCAACCACCTTCCCCCCGCAGATCATCTTCGTGGGCGGACCGCTGGGCGGCATCGGCACCGGCAGCGCCGGCTGACCGACCCCACCTGTACGAATGTCACACACGTTCGCGTGAGCTGAACGTGTGTGACATTCGTCGTTCAAGGGGGTTATCCGGTGTATCCGGGCGGCATGAGGACCGACTTGGTCTCGCAGAATGCCTCGAGCCCCTCGGGACCGTTCTCGCGGCCGATGCCGGAGTTCTTGTAACCGCCGAACGGTGACCCCGGGTCGAAGGCATACCAGTTGATCGCATAGGTGCCGGTACGGATCTTCTTGGCAACCCCGAGACCTCGCTCGGCGTCGGTGGTGTAGACGGAGCCGGCGAGCCCGTAGTCGGAATCGTTGGCGATCTTGATCGCCTCGTCCTCGGAGTCGTACGGGATGACCGACAGGACGGGGCCGAAGATCTCTTCACGGGCGATCGTCATGGAATTGTCGACGTCCGCGAAGATCGTCGGCTCGACGTACCAGCCCTTGTCGAACCCGTCAGGACGTCCGCCGCCCAGGACGACGCGCGCACCCTCCGCCTTGCCCTTGGCGATGTATCCCTCGACGCGTTCACGCTGACGCTCCGAGATCAGCGGACCGAGCTGGGCCGCGGGATCGTCGGGGGCGCCGACCGCCATCATGCCCGCACCGGACACCATCGCCTCGATCACTTCGTCGTAACGTGCACGCGGAGCCAGGATTCGAGTCTGCGCGACGCAGGCCTGCCCGGTGTTCATCAGCCCGGACATGACGAGCATCGGCATCGTCGAAGCAAGGTCGGCATCGTCGAGAATGATCGCCGCGGATTTGCCGCCGAGCTCGAGTGAGCATCGCTTGAGGTTCTGGGCGGCGATTGCGCCGATCTTCCGACCGACTGGACTCGATCCGGTGAAGGTGATCTTGTCGATGTCACTGTGCGACACGAGGTATTCGCCGGTCTCCGCGCCGCCGGGAAGGACGGAGATGACACCCTCGGGGACGCCTGCCTCGGTGAAGATTTCGGCGATCATGTTGGTGGCCAGTGGCGATTCGGGTGCAGGCTTCAGCAAAACCGTACAGCCCGCCAGAAGGGCGGGGGCCAACTTGTTGACGGCAAGGAAGAGCGGAACATTCCAGGCAAGTACAGCGGCGACAACGCCGACCGGTTCGCGAAGAACACGGGTCTGCCCGAAAACGCCGGTGCGTACCTGCTCCCACTCGAACTCGTCCGCAAGACCTGAATAGAAGTTGAGGGTGGCGAGCGCGGGTGTCTGCTGCATCATCCCGACTGTGGCGGGGGGTTGCCCCATTTCGGCCGAGAGCAGCGAGGTGAGTTCTGTGCTGCGTTCCTCGATCAGCTTGGCCGCCTTGGCGAGAATCTCACCGCGCTCCGCGGGAGTGGTTCGAGGCCAGACTCCTTCGTCGAAGGCTTTGCGTGCCACCGCGACGGCCCCGTCGATGTCGGCAGGTGTGGCGACGGGGACGACCCCAACTCGTTCCTCCGTGGCGGGGGAGAACACCTCGAGCACCTGGTCGGTTTTCGGCGCGACCCATTGCCCGCCGATGTAGATCTTGTCGTAGTCGGTCATTGCGGTGTCATTCCTCCCGGTTGTCCTCCCTGTTCAGGAGGCGGTGTCCGTGAACTCGGTGAATCCGTACTTCTCGTGTGGTCGGTACTCACGGCAAGTCCTCCAACAGGAGCCTTCGAGCATGGCTTCGAGGGAGGTGCGGTGCATGATCAGGCCGTCGGGGTCTTCCGGCATCGATGTCTGACCGAAATGGATTGCACGCGTTTGTATGCGAAGAATGATGGTCGCCTGGCGGAGGGCGGCATAGGTGAAGTGGTACTTCAGGTCGTGTGGGGTGTGCCCGGTTGCGGCCTCGTACTCTTCGGCAACGTCATCGAGGCGGAACACGATGCAGCCGAGATCGAGCTCGCGTGGGCCGAGTGTCGCCATTTCCCAATCCAGCACGGCTGCCGGCCGGAAGTTCTGGTACATCACGTTTCCGATGCGTGATTCACCCCAGTAGAAGACAGCGGGAGTGTCGTCTTCGGGCAGGTGCCGTCCAGCCGGTCGAAGGCACGCTCGATGAGCGGTGAACACGGGCCTGGTCGGGTCGTCCACTCCTAGTAGTCCCGCTCGTGCCGGAGATGGGCAGTCAGGGATCGTGTGACCGTCTCGCGGAGCATGTCGATCGTGCTGCGCTGAAGTTCTCGTCGCTCGGTCTCGGTGTCCCGGGTGATCCACGAATCGACGTTGTCTGGCAAGACGGCCGGGGGGACGAGGCCGTCGGCTCGTTCCATGACGAAGAACGGCGCGCCCAGTGGAGTCGGGTCCGGCTCGAACCAGTGGACGGCGGGAACGGGCACCGACGTGTGCTCCCGAACGAGTTGCACGACCCGGAACTGGGAGTCGAAGTCGTAGGTCGGAAGTACGGGTACAGCCGCATCCGAGGGCGCAACCCTTGCCACGAGTCGGCCTCGCTACCTGGGAGAGGTGTTCGGAATCGTCGGCGGCTGGGATGGTGCTCACGGCCGCCTCCTCTCCTGAACGTCGCGAACATGGTGTGACCCTGAACACTAGAACACGTTACAGAAGATTGGAACAGTCGGCAGACGACCAGTGCGGTCCGTCCGTGAGGAGGGCGGCGCCGGCGAGAGTGCCGGACGGGCCGAGTTCCGCGGGCACCACCCGCAGTCCGGAGAGAAACGACAACCGGCCGCGCCGTGCCACTTCGCTGTGGATGGCGTCCCACAGTGGCGGCCCGGCTCGAGCGAAGCCTCCGCCGACCACGACCGTTTCCAGGTCAAGCAGTGCGGCGACGGATGCGAACGCCTCTCCCAGCGCAGTTCCGGCCCGGTGCAGTGCTGCAACGGCGGTCGGGTCGCCCGCCTGCGCCGCGCGGGCGAGGGTGCGCCCATCGGTACCCGTCCACCCCTGTGCGCGGGCCCACCGAACGGACGACGGGCCGCTCGCGACGGTCTCGAGGCATCCCACGCCGCCGCAGGAACACGGTTCGGATCCGGCGGACACGGCGATGTGTCCGACGTGGCCGGCGTTGCCGGTCCTACCGGCGACGAGGCGTCCGCCCACCACCAGACCGCCACCGATGCCCGTGGACACGACGAGGCTCAGGAGATTCTCGGTCCCGCGTCCGGCTCCGAGACGATGCTCGCCGAGGGCCGCCGCAGCACCGTCCATCGCAAGTTCGATGCGTGCGCGCGGCCAGATGTCGCGGACATTCGCGGCAAGCGGGAAGCCCGCGGCCCACTCCGGGATGTTGATGGGGGAGACGGCACCCCCGACCAGGTCGACCGGCCCCGCGCAGGCGATGCCCACGTCGGTGACGTCTTCGCCGTCCGCAACGGCGCGCAAGAGTTGGTCGCATGCACCCCACACATCGGAGGTGGGGGTCGGAACCGTCATCGGGTGCGGCACCGAAAGCTGCGCGTCGACACGGCCGGCGACCAGTTTGGTTCCGCCGATGTCCAACGCAAGCCGCATGAGAGCTTCCTAGGCCTTTCGCATCACGAGCACGAGGTTGCTGACCAGGAACTCACGAAGACCTGGCACGTGGACCATCCACCACGCCCACCTCGGGTGATAGCGGGGGAAGGCGGCCAGCAACTCTGCGCCCTCCACGCTGCGGCCCCAACGTAGTCCTTCCGTGGCACCGACCTTGAACAACGAGATGCCGTAGCGGTTCTTCGGCTCGTGGCCGTTCTTGCGTGCGTACCTCCGCGCGGCGTACTCCCCGCCCAGCGCGTGCCAGGGCCCGGTTTCGTGGCCTCCGAACGGACCCCACCACAGGGTGTAGGAAAGCACCATCAGCCCGCCGGGTTTCACAACCCGCAACATCTCGTCCGCCATCGACCACGGCTCGGCCACGTGTTCGGCGACGTTGGAGGAGAAGCAGATGTCGACGGACGAGTCGAGGAACGGCAGCGCCAGCCCGGAGCCGCGCACCGCACCTCCCACTGTCAGACCGGCGGCATGCATCTCCGAGGGGTCGGGCTCGACCGGCACGTATCGCGCACCGGCGTTCGTGAACACCTCGGCGAAGTAGCCGGGACCGCCGCCGACGTCCAGGACGGTGGTGCCGCGCAGGTCGGACTCGGTGAGTCCGTAGTACAGGTCGGAGATCAGTTCGAGAGAATCTCGGGCCAGGGCGCCGTAGAACAATTCCGGCGCACTCTGCTCGTGCCGAAAGTCGCTGAGCAGGCCGAACGAGCGTTTCAAGGTTGCTCGTCGGCCGAATCGACGTGTCACGGAGCCGGATCTCACGGGAGTGAACCTTACTGAGTCTCTTCATGGGGCCGACGAGCCGTTAGGGTGTTCGGGAGGATTACCGCCTGGTACGGGGAGTGATCCCGGCCGAATTCGGTCCAGGCAGGTTCGACGTCGACTACAGGAGTTCACGACAGTGCGAGAGGTATTGCTGCTCTGCTGGCGCGACACGGGTCACCCACAGGGTGGCGGCAGCGAGCGGTACCTGGAGCAGGTCGGTGCACAGCTCGCGGCCCGCGGAATCAAGGTGACGCTGCGGACCGCCAAGTACTCGGGTGCTTCCCGTAGTGAGACCGTCGATGGAATCGAGATCAGTCGCGCAGGCGGTCGGTACAGCGTCTATCCGCGCGCATTGGCCGCCATCGCCGCAGGCCGGATGGGGTTCGGTCCGCTCAAGGGCATCCGTCCGGACGCCGTGATCGACACTCAGAACGGCATCCCCTTCTTCTCGCGCGCCGTCTCGGGTGCCCCGGTGACGCTGCTGGTGCATCACTGCCACCGCGAGCAGTGGCCGGTCGCAGGCAAGCTCGTCGGCAAGATCGGGTGGTGGGTCGAATCCTGGCTGTCCCCTCGCGCGCACCGTGCCAACCAGTATCTGACGGTGTCGCTGCCGTCCGCCGACGAACTCGTCGACCTCGGTGTCGATCGTGAGCGGATCGCCGTCGTCCGCAACGGCGCCGACGACCTCCCCGTCGGCATCGATGCCGGTGGAGCGCACAGTCGCACCGAGTACCCGAGCGTGTGCGTCCTGTCCCGTCTGGTTCCGCACAAGCAGATCGAGGACGCCTTGGAATCCGTCGCGGCTCTGCGGGCGACCGTCCCGAAGCTGCACCTGGATGTGGTCGGCGGCGGATGGTGGGAACAGAATCTCCGTGAGCGCGCCCACGAACTCGGCATCGGCGACGCCGTGACCTTCCACGGGCACGTCGACGAGCAGCGCAAGCACGAACTCCTCGGCCGGGCCTGGGTGCACGTGATGCCGTCGCGGAAGGAAGGGTGGGGTCTCGCCGTCATCGAGGCCGCGCAGCATGCCGTGCCCACGGTCGGTTACCGAAGCTCGAAAGGCCTCACCGATTCCATCGTCGACGGGGTGACCGGCATTCTCGTCGGTGGTTCCGAAGCGGGACCGGGTGATGTCGCCGAACTCACCGCGGCGATCAGTGGGCTGCTCCTCGACGCGGACGCTCGCACGCTTCTCGGTGAGAAGGCGCGTGTGCGTGCCGGCGAGTTCTCGTGGAAGCACACGGGCAAGGGGGTCCACGACGTACTCGTCGAGACCGCAGCCGGTCGGCACACCTCAGGTCTGGTTGCGCCGATCTTTCCCAAGCGAGATCTTTTCGTTCACGCGGACGGCTAGACCCGCGCCACCGATACCGCCGACCAGAAGCACAACCCACAGGCCGTGCGCGATCAGCACGGTAACTCTCGCCGAGGCGGAAGTGGAGTCGGCGGGCACGTCGCCTTCCACTCGGTAGAGCGCGAGATCACCGTCGTCGTAAGTCTTTTCGAGTTGTGCGAGGGTTTGCTCGGAATTGCCCATCTCGCCGGGGGTGCGCTGCTCCACCAGCACCCAGCGAACGCCGAGCGCCGCCAGGTCCTCCGTCGATCCCCCGGACAGCAGGTGAGTTTCCACAGCCTCCGCGCGTGTTCCCTCGCCCGCGACCTTGCCCCCTGCAACTGGTAGTTCGCCGGTCTGGAGGACGTCTTCGGGAAGCATGCGGGGTGCCGGATCCAATACGGGGGCGCTCCCGCTGTAGTCGAACTTCCGGAACATTCCGGCAGGCAGTACGGCAACGTCACCAGTGTCGGCGTCCGCCGACAACTCGGCCGCGACCTGATTCCAGGAGTCCGGATACCGGACGGGCTTCAGGGCGCCGCCCACTCCCCATGCGAGATCGGGGAGGGCGAGCAGAATCGCAAGGGCTGCTGCGGCGGACCAGGCGGGAGTGAATTGCTTTCGCATCACCGCTGCTGCGCCGGCGAGTGCGTACAGGGGGAACGCAAGCGCCACCCACTTCTGTGCATCGCGAAGCAGTCCCGACCCGGGTATCGCCTGTACCGCCCACTCTCCGAGGCTCAGCCCCCACGCGGTCGCGCCGAGGGCAGGACCGACCGCCGCGACCACGGCGAGGACTGCGAGACCACCGATCACCGGATTCCGGCGACGACGCCACAGTGCAGGCAAGCCCATCACCACCACGGCGATCAACAGCACCGTCCCGGCCACGGCGAACAGACTCGTCCGAGTGTTCGGTACGGCAGTCGAGTTCCAGATACCACCCAGACCGAGCAGGCTCCCGATCGTCGCGAGGCCGGGCTCGGCGCGGGCCGCGAATGCGGCGACACCGGCCGGGTCGGACCCCTCGCCCGCCGCACCACTCGACACCGCCGTGGCCACCAGCCACGGCGCGCTCGCAGCCAGCGACAACGCCAGGGCACCTGCCAGCCGCGTCGCGGTTCGGGTGACGCCACCCGGGGCCGCGAGGACGACCAAAGCGGTCACTGTCGCCAGCATCGCACCCGTCGGGGTGAGGCCCGCAGCGGCAGCAGATGCGGCCAGAGCGAACCAGCCCCACCTTCGGCCCCGCCGAATCGCCACGGCGGCGCTCACGGTCCAGGGGAGGGCCGCGTAACCGGCCAGGAGGCTCCAGTGCCCCTGCAGCAGCCGCTCGGCCACGTAGGGGTTCCACAGGGCGACGGTTACCGCGACCAACTGCGGACCGAGCGTTGCGGTCGGCAACAGTGTGCGCACCATGCGGGCGGTACCCGTCCCGGTGAGCCACAGGCAGGCGAGAAGGATGGCCTTCACCAGTAGGCCGCCGTCGACGACGGTGCTCAGAACTGCCAGAACCGCATCCTGTGGCACCGCGCGCGCTGCCGCGTCGGACAGGCCGAGAGCCGCATCGGTGAGATACGACCGAGGCGTGCTCACGGCGTCACGCAGAAGCAGGTATCCGGGCCCCAGAAGTGGGCCGAGAATCAACGCACTCAGTGCGAGGCTGTAGCCGCAGACCACGAGTGTCGTCCGGCGCGCCGCCGATCCGTTTCGAGACGCGGTGCCGGGGAGTACTGGGGGCCGCGACTTCATGTGCGGCACGATACGTGGTGCATCATTGGGCTCATGCCTCAGCGACCGTCGACCACCTCCGCCGTCGCCGGCGTGACCATGGTGACGGCGGGCTCGATGATCGCGAACGTAGCGTCCTACCTGCTTCACCTCCCGGCCAGCCGCTGGCTCGGACCCGCCGGCTACGGCGAGTTCGCCAGCCTGTTGGCCGCGCAATTGGTGCTGGCGGTACCTGCGCTCGCGCTACAGACCGTTGCCGCGCGCGAGGTCGTCCACGGACGCAGTATCCGAGCCGTACGGGTACTCGGAAACCGATGCACCGCGATCGTCGCCGCATTGGCGCTCACGCTCGCGCCGGCCGTGTCCTGGGGACTCGACACCGGAATGTGGTCGACCTTCGCAGCCCTGGTCACCGCCCCGATGCTGGTCCTCCTCGCCACCGAGCAAGGTCTTCTGCAGGGCGCCGGACGGTTCGGGGAACTCAGCGTGGTTCTGGCAGGCGCCGGAATCGGCAAGGTGCTCCCCGCGGTCGTCGTTCTCTGCCTCGGTGGCGGCCCCGGCTTCGCGTTGGCCGCCAGCGCTGCGGGTACCGCAGTGGTTGCTCTCACCGCACGCATTCTCGCGGGACACAGCAACGGCGAGAGTGCTCCGAGTCGGATCGGTGTGGGCGCGGTCCTGGCCGCTTCACAGGTCCAACTTGCACTCATTGCGTTGTCGTCGATGGATCTGGTGATCGCCAGGATGGTCCTCGCCAACGACGACGCCGGGCTGTATGCGCTCGGCGCCGTTGCGACGAAGGTCGCCTTCTGGCTGCCGCAGGCGGTCGGGGTGGTTCTGTACCCCAAGATGGCGAGTCCCGATCACTCTGCGGGGGCGGTACGGTCCGCACTCGCAGTCCTGGTCGGACTCGGCGCCGTGCTCGTCCTGGGTGTCGCGATCGCGTCCCCGCTCGTCCCGATGCTCGTCGGTTCCGATTACGCCCCCGTGCAGTCGCTGCTGTGGCTTTTCGCGTTGCACGGTGCCTGCCTGGCGGTGCTGCAGGGTGCGTTGCTCTCCGTCATCGCGGGGGACCGGACCCACCTGGCCGGTGTCGCCTGGATCGGGCTGCTCCTGGAAATGGTCCTGGTGGTGACCGTTGCTTCCACGCTGACCCAACTGGTCGGGATCGCCGTGACTGTGGCCTCGGTGACGGCATTGGTGGTCAGCGCGTTGTCTCTGCGCGCCGCATCGAAGCCCCAGCCGGGCGTGCCGGTGCAATGACCGTGCACGTACGAGTTACGACGTCCGACCGAACGCCTTCATGACCAACTCGACGGTATCCGCGGCCCGTTCCTCCGGCAGCGGCCTCGGGCCGGTGAGGAAGGCGGAACTGATCAACGGGCCCGTGATGACCTCGCACACCCAGTCTTCGTCCGTGTCGG
Organism: Rhodococcus sp. NPDC058521; assembly: GCF_042719695.1. Classification (NCBI taxonomy): domain Bacteria; kingdom Bacillati; phylum Actinomycetota; class Actinomycetes; order Mycobacteriales; family Nocardiaceae; genus Rhodococcus; species Rhodococcus sp. NPDC058521. Next base: position 107,956 of record NZ_JBHXNL010000002.1, on the reverse strand, counting down.
GCTCGATCTCACCTCGTGCTTTTGCTCGGCGTAGCGCCGCGACGGTCCCGGCGCGACGTGGAGACACGAACCCTTCTACCCAGGTCTGCGCCGCCGACTGATCCTGTCGTATGTCCGCCAGCAGCCCGGGTAGAGCCGCACCGATGACCGGGTCGTTGTAGAAGCGAATCTGATGCTCCTGAAGTGCGAGCAGATCGCCGTGCACAGTGCCGGTGTCGGGTACCGGAGAGACCCCGTATCGGTCGATCAGCGCGGCCACCACCAACGCGGCCTTACCGGCGGCTCGTCGATAGAGCGTCGGTCGCGAGACATCTGCGGCGTCGGCCACCAGCTCGTAGCTGAGGCGACCGTATCCAACATCGGTCAGCACCGAAATGGTCGCGTCGTGGATGCGGGCGTCGACCTCCGGTTTTCGGGGTCGTCCGGATCCACGCTTGCTTCCGGTGTTCAATGTCCGCGCCCTTCGTATGCGACGCCGAGCCCGAAGCTGTCCTCGTGCATTTGGTAGCGAAGGATTCTGCCTTCTCGCACCGTGAACGCAATCACGAACTCGCCGGAGTAATAACCGCATGTACGCGGGAAGCGGTATGCGAAGTTACCGGGGACAAGCACGAGCTCGTTCTCGGTCAGTACAGGGCCGAAGGAGAATGCTTCGCGTTCGGTCTCTTCCAGGAGACAGGTATAGAAGTCGCGTACCGCTTCTGGACCGACCCGGTGGCCGACCCACGGAACGGCGCTCGGATCCCCAGGAACTTCCCAGGAAACCTGCGGGTCCAACAGCGCGATAACGTCCTCGATCCGACCCGCTTCGATGGCCGCGAAGAAGCTGTCGACGACCTCGGCTGGTTCTGCCTGATCGGTGTTTGTCGAAGTGTAGGAATCCATGCTCCGGATTATGTTACAAGTTGTAATGAAAAGCGACCGGCTCCGACAACGAGGAAGGCCCCCGGATCGAAATCCGGGGGCCTTCCTCGTGTGGTTCTTGCTGCTACTGGTCGTAGCCGCGACGGGGATCCTGAATCGGGATCTCCTCCGTCTGGTCACTGTTCCAATCCCGAATCTCTTCGGTCTGGTCCGTGGTCCAGTCACGATCCGAGGCGGGGGCCGCTGCGTATCCGCTGCCCGAATCGTCGGGGTAGTCACCGTCGACGGGTGCGGGCTCGTTCTCGTTTCCATTTCCGCTTCCACGAGCACGAAGTCCCAGCACGAGGCCGGCGATCAACGCGATGACGCCCAAGATTCCGGCGACGATCGGCAGGGTCCGTCCGAACGTGGACAGCTTGTCCATGCCGTCGCGGGCCTGCTGGATCTGGAACTCGATGGTCTCCTCGTTGAACGGAAGATCGACCTTCAGCACGTCGACCTCGGGCTTCGCCTTGTTGCGTGCGTAGTACTGGTGGATCTGCTCCTGGCCCTTGACGATCACGCCCGTCTCGGGCTCGACCCACACGTCGCGCACGTTGGTGTAGTAGCGGGTCATCGTGATGGGCAGCGTGCCACCCGGAACGCCCCAAGTCTCGGCAGGAAGCTGAAGCTTGTTGCTCGGCGACTTCGTGACCTTGGACAGATCGACGGGCTCGACCGTTTGGTTGAAGTGATACACCTTCATGCCGTTGATCTCCGTCTCTTCGACGAAGTTGATGTCCTGCGTGGCACGTGCGTTCAGATCGAAGTAGGGGTAGGACTTCTGCTCTACGTCGAACGGGAACTTGTACTGCAGGCCGTCGCGGGGCAACTCCTCGGCAGGCTTGTTCGGCTCGGTCTGGATGGTGCCGACCGGATCGTCGACCGGCATCGACGTCTTACGGTCCGCTGTGACCTTGTCGACGGTCGCAGACAACAGGCCGGTGTCGCCCTGTTTGTCGGTGCGTCGAACAGTCTGGCCTGCCTGGACGGTGATGACGTCCGAATCCGACGGCTCTTCGGTGGTCACATACCGTTGTGCAACGATCGGCACGTTGGTGTCGACCTCTGCCTTACCGGCGAGAAGAGCCTGAGAGTTGAGCACGCTTCCCGTCCCCTCGGCCACCGTGGTGACTTCGAGGTCCAACGGCGTCTTCGCCAGCTTCCCCACCGTGAAGGTGGGAATGAGGATGGCGACGACCAAGAGGAAGGCACCGAGGCCCACCAGAATGCAAGCAAGAATCCGGCTCGGCCCTGAGCGCTCCGCCATGCTGTCTCTCCTAACTCAGTTCGTCGATATCGGGGTTTCCCACCGGCAACAGGCCTGCGCCGATCGCATGGAGCCCACATCGACACCACGTGAGGCAGAACACTAACAGTCTCGCGCCGACATTTTCCCCATCCCCCGTCGCTTTCGTCCACATAGCGACGCAAGGCACACTATCGAGAATGACCAGTATTGCCGCCCCGTCCCCTCGATCGGCGCCAGTCGTTCGAGGGTTCGTTCCCGCACTCGAGGGATTGCGTGGCGTGGCGGCGCTGGGTGTTCTGGTCACCCACGTTGCATTTCAGACCGGCGCGACCAACATCACGATCCTGGGGAGGGTCGTCGGACGCTTCGATCTCGCGGTTGCTCTCTTCTTCGCCTTGTCCGGATTTCTGTTGTGGCGGTCACACGCTGCGGTTGCGCGCGGATTGGGCACAACTACGCCGATGATGCGGTATTGGGTTTCGCGGGCGACCCGAATCCTGCCCGCCTACTGGGCGGCGGTGGCCATCGTCCTCACGTTTCTCCCCGAGGCGAATGCGAGCTTCCGGAGTTGGTGGGCGAACCTCGCGCTGGTGCAGGTTTTCGTGCCCCTCACCCTCACCTCCGGATTGACCCAGATGTGGAGCCTCTCGGTGGAGGTGGCCTTCTATCTCGTGCTTCCGTTACTGGCCTGGGTCCTGATGCGGGTGCGCGGCGAGCGGGCGCACCTTCGGGTCCCGATGATTCTGGGCGCGGCGCTCGTGTGCCTGTCCTGGGCATTCGTTCCGGTTCCGGCATTGGAGGGCACACACCACGACAACTGGCTGCCCGGATACCTGCCGTGGTTTGCTGCGGGGATGCTGTTGGCGGAGTTGGCGGTGAGCCCGCCTGGAATCGTGCATCGGCTGGCCGCGCACCGGTGGTGGATGCTGGCCGGGGCTCTGCTGGTGTTCGCGCTGACCGCGACCGACCTTGCCGGCCCCGAGGGGCTCGTCCGCCCGGAGCCCTGGCAGTTCGGAATCAAGATCGCTCTCGGGGCTGTCATGAGCTTTCTGTTGATGGCTCCGCTGATCCTCGCGGACTCCGGATCATCGGCGGGCCACCGTTTGCTGGCCAGTGGGCCTGCACTCGCGATCGGACGATGGTCCTACGGCATCTTCATCTGGCACCTGCCGATCCTGGCGATCATCTTCCCGGTCTTCGGCGTCGCCCCGTTCTCGGGGAACTTCCGCTACGTGCTTCTGCTGACCGTCGTACTCAGCATCGCCGTGGCATCGGCGAGCTACGCCTTGGTGGAAGAGCCCGCGCGACGTGCGGTGAAACGCTGGCAGAGTCGGCCGACCCAACTCGAACGCGACAGAGGGATCACGGCGAGTCCGGCGGCGACCAATGCAACGAGCATCGGGAACTGAACCAGGAACGAATGGCCCACATAACCACTGCGTGAGCGCCACGGTCCGGTGGACAGCATCGCGATTCCCGCCACCGACGCAGACCCGGCAAGCAGGACCAGCATCCGAGCAGCGACCGCGGAACCCTTGAATCGTGCCACGGCAAGGGCCAACCCGGAGATCGCCAGGGTGCTGGCGCCGCCCACCGGGCCCGCCACCACGATCGATGCCGCGAAGACCCCGAGCCAGCCGGCGACCGCACTGCGCAGGGCACGCGCCGGTGCACCGTTGTCACGGGTGCGCCGTCCGGGAATCAGGGCCGCGAGCAGCAGTGGAACGAGTAGTGCGAGACCACCGAAGATGCCGAGGCGGTACCAACGGTCCGTCGGGTAGTCGAGTGTGACCGTCCCCGAGGTGCCGGCCGGAACGACCCAGGCCTGCTGCCACCCGTCCACGACGACAGGGGTCAGTTCCGTGCCGTCCGGGGCCGTCGCCACCCAGCCGACGTTGGTGCTCTCGGGAACGACGAGCAACTGGTCTTCGTCCCGTGCCTCCACGGTGGCTTCCCGGTGGTTCTCGCTCCAGGCCGTGGTCGGCACTTCGGTGTTGGTGCCGCCACCGGGTTCGAGCATTGCTGCCGGGGTGTTCAGACGCAGATGGTCGACGAAGAAGGCGGAGGAGGGGGACACCACGACGTCTTGTCGTCCCCCGGCGAGTGCCACCGATTCGTCGCTGCCGCACGGGGTGGCCGGAATCGGGTCACCGGCGGCGATCTCGCCGACCGTGGCGGTGATGCTGGTACGAATCTGCTTCCCGGACACCGACACGACGGGACCGTCCGAGCACGGAATGGTGACGGTTCGCCCGTTCGCCTCTTCCTTCGGGAGCACGCCCGATCCTGGCAGCGGCACGCCGTTGGTCCCGAGGACACCCACTTCTGCGATCCCGGTGGGTTGGAGCTGGGGGAACCCGAGGGCTGTGAGATCGAGCTGGTCCTCCCACGAGGCGATGCTCAGAACGATCTTGTCGGTGACGGCCGGATCCAGGTCGATCGGACCGCTGCCGTCCACTTTGCGGACCTGGGGGCCGGTTCCGAGATCGACGGCGACCCCGGTCGGTGCTGCGGGCAACTGACCTTTGCCGAGAGTGAGGTCGAGGCCCGTGACGCGCGTCGGTTCGGGAAGGTCGATGGTGAGCGTGGGTTTCGCTCCGCCGCCGCGAGTCGTGGCTTGCGGGGCGGTCCAGGTGGTGCGGGGATCGCCGTCGGTTGCCGCGAACGCGGAACCTCGAAGATCGCCGACGTCGCTGCGGCCGTGGGCAGACGGCCGGTCGGCCCCGGCGAGCAGTTCTTCGAGCGCTTCGCCGTAGCGGGCCCGAACCCACAGCTCGGGGGTGACCGTGGTGGGCTCGGGTACCGAGAGAGTCCGGTCGAACATCCCGGCCTCTTCCGGTGCGAGTGTGAAGGAGTTCGAACAGCGCACCCGGTTCGGTGATTCCACGCAGCTGGGTCGGCCGGGCAACTCCTGAGCGAGGTCCCAACCCGTGACGGTGGCGTCCGGTGGAGTCTCGGGTAGGACGGTTCGGAACCGAATGGGCACGGTTTGCGGGTCGTTGCTGTCGGAGAAGTCCTCGACCGACACCTCGCTGATCCCGAATTGTGTTCCGGGCGAGCCGTCTTCGGTGTGTGTCGCCGTGACGCGCACCCACGGCGTCTCGCCACCGGGGATGGACACGACGGTCGGTTCACCCGGTTCGTCGACCTTCACGGATGTGCTGCCGTTCGGGGTACTGATCTCGAGCCAACGCACCGGGGCGCCGATGGCGGCAGGGCTGGTGGTGACGCGCAGCAATCCGCTGGTGATCGGTTTGTCGAGGTCGATCTGCAGCCACTGTCCGAGGGCCCGTTCGATTCCGTTGCTGAACCAACCGGTCGCCGGGTCCTCGTCCACCGTTGCTGCCGGACGGCTCGCGGGGGAGGTGCCGCCGAGTTGGGTCGCATCGGAGGCGGAACTCGAGACGGTGATCTCGCCGCCTTCCCACTCGCCCTGCACGAGCGGCGCGCCCTCGACGGGATAGTCGGGGACGAGGTTGTGCGTGCTGCGTGACTGTTCGGGCGTGCGGAGTGCGGAGCTGTGGTTGTCCACCTGCCCGAAATCGGTTTCACGGTTTCTCGGTGTGTCGGTGACTCGCACCGCGTCCACCGGAATGCCCGCACGCTCGGCATCGGATGCCAGAAGAACGGGCCCCGCGCCAGGACGTGATCCACGCTCGTTCAACCGTTGAATCGTTTCGGGGCCACCCTGAACACGAGGGGTGTCCGCGAGATTCACGGTGTAGGGGCCGCTGGGGGTCGTCGACCGGTCGGGCATCGAGACCTCGTAGATCTGCACTGCGGGATACCGTGGGCGGAGGTCGCCGTCCGACACCAGACCCTCGACCTTTCGCGGACCGATGTCCTCGCCGAACTCGGCCACCCGCTCTATTCCCGGCGAACGCTCGATCGCCTGATGGGCCATCATCGGGCGGGTGGACCGTGACGTCTCGGGATCGAGGTCGTTGCGCATCACGAGGTAGTGGATGCCCTGCCCGAGGAGAGTTGCAGCGAGACCGTCCGAGGGCCGGCCGTCCGTGACGAGGCGTTGAATCGAGTCCATCGCGCGAATGGTTCCCGGCGGTGTCAACGGCACCGCGTCGCGGACCGCCCATGGAGTGCTCGCCAATGCCTGGAGAGGTTCGTCGCGGGTCAGGCCCCACACCTGGCTGCCGAAGGGCGCACCCGGGATCACCAGTGCCCGTTGCGCATCCGAACCGTCCGGGCTGTCACCGGAGGCGTTCTCGTCGAGCCACTGCGCGGCTTGGTGCCAGTACTCCGGGACCTCGGGGTACGTTCCGCGTGGTGCGAGCTTGCCGGTCCAGGCCAGCGAGGTGGCAAGTGTCAGGGCGACCATCAGAAGACTGGTGACGGCGACCATCGGTTCGCGTTCGGGATGGGCGAGGGCACCGCGCCAACGCGCGAACGGAACAGAGCCGGGCAGCGGCACCTTGGCGAGCAGGTGCGCGAGTCCGAGGACCAGAGGTATCCGCACCAGCGGTTCGAGCTTGTGCACGTTGCGCAGTGGCGCACCGCTGGAATCGAGGAAGTGTCGAACCTGTTCTGCGAAAGGCGATCCGAGTTCGCCGACGTATCCTGCCGAAAGGCCGACCACACCGACCAGCAGAATCAGGGCGAGGCGTCCTCGTGCCGGCATTGCGCGCATGCAGAGTCCGGCGATGCCGGCCGCGGCGATGAGACCGGTTGCGACCACGGCCGCCGGCTGGGTGACGAGTACTGCGCCGGCGATGCGTTCGGGGGAGACGAACGGAGTCCAGCTGTCGGTTCCACGAAGGATCTCGGCCAGCGAGGTCCACTGGGTGGTTACACCGGCGGATTCGATGTAGTCGAGGAACGGTGGGCTCACCCGGCCCAACAGGAGCAACGGGACGATCCACCACAGCGTGGCGAGTCCGATGAACGGAAACCACCACGCGCTGAACACGAGCCATCGCCGATTGGGCCGGTGCGCGACCCACCACAGACCCGCCACGAGGCATGCGGCTCCGGTCGCCACCGCATTGACGGCGCCCATCAGAGCCACTGCCGTCGCAGACTGTGCCGCCAACCGGCGGAGAGATTCACGTCCGTCGTGATCGAGTGCGATCACGACGGGAAGCAGCACCCACGGCGCCAACATCATCGGAAGCGTTTCCGACGAGATCGAGCCGAGTGTGGTCAGAACTCGGGGCGAGAGTGCGAACGCGGCCGCCGCAATGATCCGGGAACTCCGGCTGCCCACGCCCAATGCCTCGGCCAGTCGCACCACGCCCCAGAAACCGGCGACCAGTAGCAGGGCCCACCACAGGCGCTGGGTGATCCAGGCAGGCAGGCCGAGAACATCACCGAGTGCGAAGAACGGACCGTGCGGAAAGAAGTAGCCGTAGGCCTGATTCTGCACCTGCCCCATGGGGGCCTGGGTGCTCCACTGATGTGATGCGCGCGCCAGAAATCCGAGTGGGTTCTCGGAAAGGTCGTACTTCGTGTCGGCGGCCAGACGGCCGGGCGATTGGAGAAAAGCTAGAAGAAGCGCAACGACGGAAGCGCCGAACAGCCACCGCCGTGACAGTGAACGGGAACTCGGGAAGCCGGCGTCCTCAGCGGGTGCCGTATTCAACCTGGTTCAGGACCGACGAATCAGCGTTGCCGCTGCGGTCGATCTCCGGGCGAGTGTTGTCCTGGGCGGCGAAAGTGACGCCGACGACGGCCACCACGCCGACAACGGCACCGATCGCGGCGCTCGCTGCACCGGGGACAAGGAACTTCGCCATCTCTGATCTCCCACCGTCATGCCGTCGACATGCGCGAGCTGCGCGCATGGTCTCGAGTCGAGTTGCTCGGGCCAAGGTATCACTTGTTCGGCCCCGCGCGGTTGTCAGGACCGGACTGTCCGGCCTTCACCTGCCCGGCGGAACGATCAGTACGGGTCGGTGACTGTGTCGCAGGACGTGGTCGGCGACGCTGCTCTGGAGCAGGGAGCGAAGCCCGGTTGTGCCACGCGTGCCCGTCACGATGATGTCCACGTCGAGTTCGTCCGCGGTTTCGACGATTGCGGTCCAGATGGTCGTCGTGCACTCGGCGCATCGACCTTCCGCGTCGATGCCGGTCTTGCGGGCCAACTCGAGGCCCTCGTCGTTCGTGACCTTCGCGTCGGTGTACGCGACGTCCTCACCTTCGTCGTCCGGGGCCCACTCGGGTTGCATGACGCCGGACAGTCCGGACATCCGAGCTGCCTGGCGCACCATCGGCTCCCATGCAGTGACGACAACGGCTCGGGTCGACGCGAGAAAGCGCCCCGCGTACTCGATGGCACGCTTGGAATTGTCGGACCCGTCGTATGCGATGAGCATGAGACCTGCGGCCACCACTACCTCCTCGTCAGGGGCTTCGGTTCACCCCCAGATTACCAAGAGGCAGGGCGATCGAGACTGGATCGAAGTCCTCTTCGGAAGACTCGACTACCGTCGTCTTCATGCGATTCAAGTTTGCGTTCGCTCTCGCGGCCTGCGCCGGCCTCGTCGCCGGCTGCTCATCGGACGACGGGAGCACGGCGTCGCCCTCGAGTTCCCCTTCGCCGGCGTCCTCGTCGGACGCGGCTACCGGTAGCTCTGCATCCACGGCAGAGGCGGCGGCGCCCGCGTGTGGCCAGGAGGCCGTCGATTCGCTACCGCTGCGGCGCAAACTTGCCCAGTTGCTCGACGTCGGTGTGACCGGAACGGCCGATGCGTTGCGGGTCGTGCAGAACGAGCAGGTCGGTGGGATCTTCGTCGGCAGTTGGACAGACGACTCCATGCTCGCCAACCGTGAGGTTCAGCAGGTGGCTGCGGCCTCGGACCTTCCGTTGACCGTAAGTATCGACGAGGAGGGCGGGCGCGTGTCGCGAGTCGAGGATCTGCTCGGCGCCGACCCTTCTGCCCGTGAGACCGCGCAGACCATGACGGAGGAACAGACCTACCAGATGGCGCTCGAGCGCGGGCGCGGATTGAAGGACCTGGGCATCACGGTGAACTTCGCGCCGGATGTGGATGTGAGCAGTCAGCCGGACGATTCGGTCATCGGCGATCGTTCGTACTCCGACGATCCGGAGGTCGTGACGCGCTACGCGGCCGCCTATGCCAGAGGCATGCGCGACGCGGGAGTGACACCCGTGTTCAAGCACTTCCCCGGCCACGGTTCGGGCTCCGGTGATTCGCACACCGGCGCCGTGACGACGCCCCCGCTCGATCAACTGCAGACGAAGGATCTCGTTCCCTATCGCACTCTGATTCCTGCCGGCGGTGCCGTGATGCTCGGCCACCTCGACGTTCCCGGGCTTACTCAGCCCGGAATTCCGGCCAGCATCAGTCCCGAAGCGGTCGAACTGTTGCGTAGCGGTGGGTACGGCGGCGAGCCCTTCACGGGTCCGATCTACACGGACGACCTCAGTGGCATGAAGGCCATCACGGACCGCTACGACATCCCGCAGGCGGTCGAGACAGCACTCGCGGCAGGCGTGGACGTCGCGTTGTGGTTGACGGCCGAGGATGTTCCCCGTGTACTCGACCATCTCGAAAGCGCTGTTGCGTCAGGAAGTTTGCCGCAAGAACGTGTCGACGAGGCGGTCGTCGCCGTGGCTCGCGCCAAGGGTGTCGTCACCTGTTAGTGTGAACGCGCCGACACAGACAAGTCGGCCATGTCGAGCATTCGGGGAATTTCACGATGAACGTACGTCGGTCGATGCTTGCGCTCTGCCTGCTCGGCATGTCGACGCTGGGGAGCGTTGCTTTCGCGACGCCCGCGTCGGCGACCACCGCAGTGTGCCAGGAAGGGCATTCGTGCCCGGCCGAGCCGATCGAGTGCCCCTACGGGTGGGGCCTGAACTGGGGCACGTTCTCGTTCGAGTGGAAACAGGAGGCTTACTGCCTCGATCCCCGGGCTGTTGTGACCCCCGAACGGCAGGCGCAGCGCGATCGCGGCTACGCGGACGTGTAGCGCGAACCGGTTTGGTGCTTCGGTCCTGATCCTTCGTTACTTACCGTAGAGTAAGATAGGCGTTTCGATCAGGTCTGGAGGACATATGGCTGGCGGCACCAAGAGACTGCCGCGCGCGGTACGTGAGCAGCAGATGCTCGACGCTGCCGTCGACGTGTTCTCCGACAGGGGTTTCCACGAGACCTCGATGGACGTGATCGCGGCCAGGGCCGAGATCTCCAAACCGATGCTCTACCTGTACTACGGGTCGAAAGACGAACTGTTCGCTGCCTGCATTCAACGTGAGGCGCTGCGATTCGTCGAAGCCCTCGGCCCTGCGGGCGATCCCACGCTGTCGCCGCGTGAACAGCTGCGGGTCGCACTGAGTAGCTTCCTCGGGTTCGTGGGGGCTCACCGTAAATCGTGGATGGTGCTGTATCGACAGGCCATCGGGCAGCAGGCCTTCATGGGGCAGGTCCAGTCGAGCCGTGACCGCTTGGTGGAGTTGACCGCCCAACTGCTGTCGTCGAGTACGAAAGACCCGGGGCAGAAGGATTTCGGTCTGATGGCAACGGCTCTCGTCGGTGCCGGTGAGGCGGTTGCCGACCGGGTGGCCGGTGGAGACGTCGAAGTCGATACCGCGGTGGACCTCCTCGAATCCCTCGCCTGGCGCGGCCTGTCCGGCAAGAAGTAGTCCGAATCCGTCTGAGAGGGCTCTCCTCGCAGATGTGCGAAAAAGGGGCCTGCTGTTCGCGAATGCGAAGGACAGGCCCCTTTTCGGTGTCGGAAGCTACTGCAACGTTGCCGTGAGGTGCGGGTAGCCCTTCTTCGGGTGCTTGATCGAGAGATCCCACCCTTCGTCGGACCGATCCGCGTACACGTTCAGAGTGGCCGGCAACAGAATCGGCTTGCCGAAGCGCACGCTGTAGGTGACGGCATCCGGGATGCGCCCCTCCACGGCACCCAGCACGGTGGCCGCACTCCACATGCCGTGAGCGATGGTGCGCGGGAACCCGAATGCCTTAGCGCCCAAGGTCGACACGTGGATCGGGTTGCGATCGCCCGAGACCGCCGCGTACTTGCCGATGATCGACCGATCGACCCGCTGGGTGCGCAGCGGAGGAGGCGGAACCTCGTCCTGCTTGGGCTCGGGACCGGGCTGACCGGAAAGCGACGTCTTCTGCTGGTTCAGGAAGGTGGACGTCTGTCGCCACACCAGTTCCCGGCCGACACGAATCTCGCTGATCAGATCGACCAGGAGTCCCTTCCGGTGCTCACGCAGATTCTCAGCGTGGACGGCGATGTCGAGTGGCTCGCTCACCGAGATCGGACGGAACTGCTCGATCACGTTCTCCGCGTGCACGGAACCCATTGCGGCGAAGGGGAAGTCCTTCGACACCATAAGCTTCATCACGATGGGGAACACCAAGGTGAACGGGTACGTGAGCGGCAGCGTGTCGCCGAACCGCAGCCCGGTGGCTCGGGCGTATGCAGCCAGATTGTCCGGATCGACGCGAACCCCTTCGAGTTCCAGGGTTTGCGACGGCAGGTTGCGCCCGCCGCTGGCGCCGACGACCGGCAACGCGCTACGAACCGCGCCGGTGTAGACGTCGAGTGTGCTCGGCTTCTCCGTGAGCTTGACGACCTTGCCCACGATCATGCACCCAGCAGGCTCTGGCCGCAGACGCGGACGACCTGGCCGGTGACGGCGTTCGAGGCGGGGCTCGCGAAGTACGCGACGGTCTCGGCGACGTCGACGGTCTCGCCGCCCTGAAGCAGCGAGCTCATGCGGCGTCCAGCCTCACGGGTGGCGAACGGAATCGCGGCCGTCATCGCGGTCTCGATGAAGCCCGGTGCCACCGCGTTGATGGTGATGGCCTTCTTCGCCAGAACCGGAGCCTCCGCGTGGACGACGCCGATGACACCGGCCTTGGAAGTGCCGTAGTTGGTCTGGCCGCGGTTGCCCGCAATGCCCGCGATGGAGGACACGTCGATGACACGGCCACCCTCTTTGAGGGCGCCGGTCGAGACGAGGTGCTCCGTGATCTTCTGCGGGGCGAGGAGGTTCACGCCGATGACCATGTCCCAACGCGACTCGTCCATGTTGGCGAGAGTCTTGTCGCGGGTGATGCCGGCGTTGTGCACGATGATGTCTGCGCCGCCGTGACGCTCGAGCACGTGGTCGGACAGAACCTTCCCGGCGTCGTCTGCCGTGACATCGAGTGCGAGGGACGTGCCGCCCACCTTGTTGGCGGTCTCCGACAGAGCCTCGCCGGCCTGCGGGATGTCGGCGCAGATCACATGCGCACCGTCACGCGAGAGCACCTCGGCGATGGTGGCACCGATGCCGCGGGCAGCGCCGGTGACGATGGCGACCTTGCCGTCGAGCGGCTTGTCCCAGCTCTCGGGTGCGGTCGAATCCTCGGCGCCGACATTGATGACCTGGCCACTCACGAAAGCGGACTTGGCCGACAACAGGAAGCGCAGGGTCGACTCGAGGCCGGAAACGCCGGCAGAAGCCTTCGGCGAGACGTACACGAGCTGAGCCGTGGCGCCGCGCTTGACCTCCTTGCCTACACTGCGGGTGAAGCCTTCGAGGGCGCGCTGAGCGATGTGCTCGTCGACGCTCGAGGTCTCGTCCGGGGTGGTACCGATGACCACGACGCGGGCGCTGGGCGCCAGGTTGCGGATGACGGGCTGGAAGAACTTGTACAGCTGGTCGAGTTCCTCGACCTTGGTGATTCCCGTCGCATCGAAGACGAGCGCACCGAACTTGTCGTCGTGCGCCTGTGCCGCGGGGTAGTCGGAGAGCATCGCGCGCAGCGGCTCGACGAGGCGCCCTTCGCCGCCGATGAGCACGGGGCCGGCGAGTGCGGGTTCACCTGCCTTGTAGCGGCGCAGCGTCTCCGGTCGGGGGAGTCCGGCCTTGGATGCGATGAACGCACCCGGGCCGGACGAGAGGAACTGGGAATAGAGGTCGGGAGCTCCCTTGCTGGCTGCCACGGTCCTACCTTCTGTCGTCGTTTGGCGGTCAGTCACCGAGCACTGTTTCCAATGCGGTGTCGACAAGTAACTTACTCCTGAGTAAGAATAGTAGCCAACAGGTAATCGCACCAGACCTTGGAGACGTCAGTGACCAGCAAAGCTCGTACCACCTCGAACTCCGCTTCGGCACCGAAGGCCGGCGGAAAGCAGCAGCGCCCCGTCGCTATCGTCGGCGGCAACCGCATCCCGTTCGCACGCTCCGACAAGGCGTACGCGCAGGCTTCCAACCAGGACATGTTGACGGCCACCGTCGACGGTCTGGTCAGCCGTTTCAACCTGCAGGGTGCGCAGCTCGGCATGGTTGCGGCCGGTGCGGTCCTCAAGCACAGCCGCGATTTCAATCTCGTTCGTGAGACGGTCCTCGGCAGCGCACTGAGCCCGTACACCCCTGCCTTCGACATCCAGCAGGCATGTGGAACCGGCCTTCAGGCGATCACCGCGGTGGCAGACGGCATCGCCGCAGGTCGCTACGACGCCGCGATCGGTGGCGGCGTGGACACCACGTCCGATGCGCCGATCGGTGTCAACGACGATCTCCGTGAGTTCCTGCTCTCCCTCAACCGGGCGAAGTCCACCGGCGACCGCATCAAGCTGCTCGGCAACGTCCGCGCTTCGATGCTCGGTCTCGAGATCCCGCGAAACGGCGAGCCGCGTACCGGCAAGTCGATGGGTGACCACGCTGCGATCACGGCCAAGGAATTCGGAATCGCGCGCGAGGCGCAGGACGAACTGGCCGCTGCGAGCCACAAGAACATGGCTGCCGCCTACGACCGTGGCTTCTTCGACGACCTGATCACCCCGTTCCTGGGCCTGACCCGCGACGACAACCTGCGTCCGGGTTCGACCGTAGAGAAGCTGTCGACCCTCAAGCCGGTGTTCGGCACCAAGCTCGGCGACGCAACCATGACGGCCGGCAACTCCACCCCGCTCACCGATGGCGCTTCCGCGGTTCTGCTGTCGAGCGACGAATGGGCCGCCGAGCGCAACCTCCCGGTTCTCGCCCACTTCGTGGACTCCGAGACCGCTGCGGTCGATTACGTGCACGGCAAGGACGGGTTGTTGATGGCCCCGACCTACGCCATCCCGCGTCTGCTGAAGCGCAACGGACTCACCCTTCAGGACTTCGACTACTACGAGATCCACGAGGCCTTCGCTTCTGTGGTTCTCGCCACACTGCAGGCGTTCGAGTCGGACGAGTACTGCAAGGAACGTCTGGGCCTCGACGGAGCGCTCGGGTCGATCGACCGCAGCAAGCTCAACGTCAACGGTTCCTCGCTCGCAGCGGGTCACCCGTTCGCCGCGACCGGTGGCCGCATCGTCGCTTCGCTCGCGAAGATGCTGGCAGAGAAGGGTTCGGGCCGCGGCCTGATCTCCATCTGCGCCGCAGGTGGGCAGGGCGTCACCGCCATCATCGAGCGGTAGAAAACTCTTCTTCCCGGCGTTTGCTCGGTCTTCACCGTGACCGAAGCAGACGCCGGAAAGCAGCGTGATCGGGGATCCGACGACGAGGGGTGGTCGGATCCCCGAATCATTTTCGAGATCTTTTTTTCGTGGTTGTAACGCTGAGGGTTTGCTGGCGATATCCATGTCAGCCCCGTGTTGCTGCCTGACCCCCGACCTGGCAGCAGCGCGGGGCTCCTGTTTCTCTAAGTAGAATGGCTCGCGACGCGGCCGGGTTCGTGCAACTTTGTGCAACCTGTGGACGACACGAGTGGACGTCGGTCCGAAGGCCCAGCATGACCACGAATCAGCGAGAGGCCAACGGTGAACGACCACGAAGGCGGCAGAGACGATCGGGATAGCGATCGACTGTCACCGAATCTCCACAATCCTGCCGATGCTGATGCGCCGACGGAAGCAGTGCCCACGACACCACCGGCCGGACGGCACAGTGCTACCGACGAGACGCCCACCGAGTTCATCCCCGTGGTGCCGCAGGACACGCGCCCGCAAGCGCCCTACGCCGCGGCCCCGAACCCGCCGCACGGTGCTCCGGACGAGGCCACTGCGGTGTTCGCCCAGAACCAGGAAGGCGGCCCGAATCCGGGTTACACCGGCGCCGAACCCCCCGTTCGACCGGTTCCACCCACCTCCGGCGGCGAAGAGTCGTCCGCATCGGGGCGGCCGTGGAAGAAGGTCGGGCTGATTGCGGGTGGCGTCTTCGCGGTTCTGGCGGTCGGATACGTCGCCGATCTGGCCGTGTCCTCGGGAAACATGGCCCGTGGTGTCACGGTGGCCGGCGTCGACATCGGCGGAGAATCCCGCGGCGACGCCGAGACAGCTCTGCACTCGGAACTGGATCCGCGAGCGGAGCATCCGGTGCAGGTGCAGGCCGGTGATGTGAAAGCGCAGATCGTTCCGGCGGACGCCGGACTCGCCGTCGACTGGACCGCGACGCTCGACCGTGCGGAGGGGCAGCCACTGAACCCGTTCAAGCGGGTGGCTTCGTTCTTCACCACGGACGAGGTGGGCGTGGCATCCACCCGTGACGACCAGACGCTGCGCGCCGCGATCGACGAACTTCGGCCTCAAACCGACCGCGCCACTCGCGAGGGGAACATCGTCTTCGAAGGCGTGGATCCGGTAGCGGTGTCGCCGAGTCCCGGTCAGAACCTGGACGGCGAAGGGGCGGCAGACGCTCTCGCCGAGAACTGGGTGGTGGCGGAGACGGTCGAGTTGCCCGTGGAGCAAGCCCCCGTGACGGTGACGCAGGAGGCCGTGGACAAGGCAATGGCCGAGGTCGCCGTTCCGGCAGCGTCCGCGGATCTGGTCGTGAACGGCCGGGACAACAGCAAGGCGGTCCTCCAGCGCGATCAGGTGGGTGCTGTACTGAGCTTCGCGCCGGACGGCGAAGGAGGTCTCGAACCTCGGTTCGCGAACGATGCGGCCATCGGCATCCTGGCCCCGCAGTTGGTGGGCACCGAAGTGCAGCCGAAGGACGCATCCGTCACGTTGGACGGTGGTTCTCCGTCCGTCGTGCCGGCTGTCGTCGGAGATCTGGTCGATTGGCCGAAGACCCTGGAAAACCTGCCGGACCTCCTCACCAGGACGCATCACACCGATGCGGCATACGGGCCTGTTCCGCCTGCCCTCACAACGGAGGCCGCGCACGGCCTCGGTATCGAGGAGGTGATCGGCGAGTTCTCGACCGGCGACTTCTCCGATGCCTCGGGACACAACATCAGGCTTGCTGCAAGCGAGATCAACGGTGCGCTCGTCAAACCGGGCGATACGTTCTCGTTGAACGGTTACACCGGAACCCGCGGTACCGCTCAGGGATACGTCGAGTCGGGCATCATCAACAACGGTAGGCCGGACAAGGCCGTCGGCGGCGGCGTGAGCCAGGTGGCGACCACTCTGTACAACGCGGCGTACTTCGCGGGTATGGACGACGTGGACCACACCGAGCACAGCTATTACATCTCCCGGTACCCGGAGGCACGTGAAGCGACGGTGTTCGAAGGCGCCATCGACCTGAAGTTCAAGAACCCCGCCAAGACGGGCGTGATGATCCAGGCGATCGGTGGAAGCTCCGAGCTGACGATCAGAATCTGGGGTACCAAGACGGTCGACGTCGACTCGATAACAGGCGATCGCACCAACCCGACACAGCCGGACACGGTCACGCTCCCGGCGGGAGACCACTGTGTCGCATCGACGGGTTCGCCGGGATTCACAGCGAGTGATACCCGGGTGATCACCGATCACAATTCGGGGTCGGAGATCTCCCGAAACACCCGCACCGTGAAGTACGACCCGGTACCGACGGTGAAGTGCATCGGTGGGGACGAATCACCGACTGCAGCCTCGAAGCCGGAGGCCGACGAACCCGGGGCAGCGGATAGGCCGCGGGGGGATGCTCCGAAGAACGACGAGCCCACCACGTCCGCACCGGCTCCGAGAGACGACGAAGACGAGTAGCCGCTGTAGGCGAAGCAACGACGGGTGGCGGAGGCGCCGGACAGTCAATCATTTCTTCCGGTTCCGCCGAGGTCGAAGTGTGAATGCAGCGTTTGAAGCCACCCGTACTCGTCTTCGGTCACGGCCTCGCTGTTGGCGCTATGGGCCACCTTGTTGCGTATTCGATTCAGTCGATTTATCCAGTCAGCTCTCTCTCGCCACGACGATTTTCTATCACTCGGTAAGGTATATACTTCGTCAAATAGCTCATACCACAACGTGTGGCCGCCATGTTGCATTATCTTTTGGTAGTCGACGATGTACAAGCAGTCCCACCACTCCACCGTGACCCCGGCCTCGGCCGTGTACTGCTTCTCGGCGGCTTGGGCTGATCGATCTCGATAGATTGCGCGGGGCACGCCTGATCGATACCAATCGGGTCCGAATTTATCCTCCAATCGGCGCCTTATATCTGTTTTCAGGAATGACTCAATATCACTCACCATTGTGTAAGATTCGACATTGAACTGTTTCTCTTGATTTTGCTTCCACTCGGAAAGTCCGTGAGGGCTGAAATCCGGGAGGATAGATGATATCTCCTGTTGAAATTGCCGCAGGTACTTTGTAGGGCCGCCGCTACCAAGCCAAGTCCGATATTTAGCGATCTCTTCATTGTCGAGGTTGTTGAGGAATCTAACCAAATGTTCCAGAATCGGAATGAGCTGAAGGAAGACATCCTTCGGCTTCTGACTGCGTGGATCGATTCGCCCGTCCGCAACGAGGTAATCCACCAAATCTCCAAGAAGGCGAAGGATCGCCTCTACACCAGCGTTGGTGAAGACAAACCCGCCGTCGCCGCGGCCGGTGTTCCATTGCGACGGTAGTTCGTCACGCAGGTATCCGAAACTGAGTTCAAGGAAATCTGTGAGCGGTCCTACAGTCTTATCAATAGATCCCCGGTAGAAGGATCCAGGTGTACGCATCTCCGTACTGGTGAATTCACCAATGAATCTCCCACGATCTACCCCACGACTCACGGCATCCAAGCTGACGCAGAGACGATCATTCGACTTCTCCTCGCCGATGATCACCCGTCCACGAAGGGGCGATGACTTCTGCTCACCGAGCAGTTGAGAAACCTTGAGTTTAAGTGCCTGGGCCTGCCGCTTCATATCTGAGCTCTCCCACTCAAGATCCGCTTTAAGTGTTAGTCGCAGGTTCTTTGGTACTGACTGTTGGTTCTCGTTGATATCCATGAACATTTCGAGCTGCTTTGAGCCCGGAAGATCAACGAACGCTACGACCGGTACAAGTTCTGTCGATGAACGGCTAGAGTGGGCATAACCATAGAGTCGGTGCTGACCATCAATAATATATGCGGATCGATACTTTGACGGCAGATGCAGTAGTCCGATTGCGGTAGAGCCGGATTGTTTTTCTGATCTATCGAAACGGAGAGCTCTGCCGCCGTGATCAATATTAACGATCAGTGAATTTGGAAAAAATCCGCCATTGTCGACGAACGATGAAATCTTTCTGAGGCGAGATTTCTTGATTATGCGCTGATAGGTGGGCATCCAGCGCGTATTTGCATTATTTCGGTGCAGAACGTAGGCAAGCTTAAGCAGTCGCTCGGGTTCGATCGCAAATGAGTAGTATGTGTAACCACCCATCTTGCCGCGGATGGCCGCGACTGTGGTGTCCATAGCCGAGATTTTTTGCCCGTGAAAGAGGTTTCCAAGAAGCTGAAATTTTGCCGCTGAACCCAGGTGATCAGCCAACTCGTGGTAGTAGCTCACGGCCTCTTCATCGAGATGCGCGATTCCCGCGCTCTCTATACGACCAATCGTGTCGTCGCTGGCATAAATGTTATTGGTAGCAAAGATGAATTTCACCTTTTGCTCAGGAAAATGTTCGCGTAGGTACCTCATCATTCCTGGGCGATACCCCTGTATAGCTTCAATTTCAGTTTTAAAAGTTTCAGTTCGAGGTCGCGAACTGTCCGACGACTTGCATTCGATTACAAGTACGGTCTCGTCGTCTGCTGCTAGGACGTCTATTTGCTTACTTTCGTTTTTCCCCTTCCCGTATGGGATGCGGAGATGCCTATCCTTGCTCAGTTGATGAAATCCGAGACGCGCGCACATTGCCCACACGTGATCTTCGAAGGCCACATCGTGCTTCTTGGGTCGCCGCATCCATACATCATTTGTAAGCTTCTTATCAACTACCCAACCGTGTCCGCTATTCTCGTACTCCGGCTGGCGTGCGTTGGGGATCTTCTCTCGGGCGTAGGTATTTCGCCGGTGGGTGAGTTCTCGTCGGATCTTGGATTCTGGAAGAAGTTCGATGTGCTCGCTCATTCGGTACCTATGTTCGTGAAGATGTACTCGTCCACTCGACCGCGATTTGCTTTTACGCCACCGATGACGCTCTTTCGGGAAACCAAGATCTTTCGCCCGAGAGGCGAGAAGAGGTCATCAATAGATTTGTGTGCTGCATTTGTCAAGATATACTTTCCGCCTCGGGCTTTTATTTCTTCAATTGACTCTGCGAGCCGCCGCTGATCTTCAAAGGAGAATAACTGTTGGTTATACTTGACGAATCCATTGTTGTTGTGCGCGACAGTGTATGGCGGATCAAGAAAAGCTAAATCGCCTTCGCTTACGTCGTCGAGCGCCTTTGCGAAGCTAAGAGAACGCAGTTCGACATTCTGGAGCCGTTGGCTAGCGCGGTTTAGCGCCGGCTCGTCCGGGATGTTTAGGTAACGGCGGTTCCCGAATGGTACGTTGTATTCACCTTTTAGATTTACTCGGAATATTCCGTTAAAGGAGGTGTGGTTCAAAAATATGAATCTAGCTGCGAGCTGGCTATCATTTTTGGGAATTGCAGCCCGGGTGGAATAATAGCATTCCGATGTATTTTCGTACCCGGCAAGGAACTCTGCGACTGCAGATGGGTTGTCGCGCACTTGTATGTATGCTGTAATCAGGTCACTGTTTAGGTCGGAGAGATGGGCGGGCCCATTCGGATTCAAAGCAAAGAATATCGATCCGCCGCCAACGAAGGGCTCATGATAGCTGCGTACGGGCGTGTCTCCAATGAGATCTATAAGTTCAGATGCAAGCCAGCGTTTACCTCCGGCCCAACGAAGAAACGGCCCAACTGGGCCTTGATTGGTCTCAAGAGTGTCTGCACTCTGCGATTCGACCACGATGAGCTCCGCTTCTCTAACTAGTCGTGTGTTTTGTGAGAATACCGTCACCTCTTCGGCGGTGGATGAGCGGCACGCCGCCTGCGAACGCGAGAAGAGATCGGCGGTCCGGATGTAACCAGTCGCGGATGGCAGGGGTGTGGGTATCGGGCTCTTCCGAGTTAGCAGGGGCGGAGCTGTCTGGCCCTGGATGACGCCCGCCGTGATTGGCGGGTGCAGGCCCACCGTACTCGGCGGCGTTGGTTCTCCGGTGTTCTGAATCCGAACGCGATCCGGCCGACGTGTTTGACGATCCGGTTGTAGCCTTCGCTGCGGGCGTTGGACAGGCCCGTTTCGATGGCGAGGATCATCGGTTCCTGCCACGTGGAGATCGTCATAGCCAGCTTCTTGATTTCCCGGACCGTGCAGGCCGCGCAGAAGGTGTAAAACCGGTGCAGCGCCTCCCGAACCTCATAACTGAGACCGCCGCGATCGGTGCAGGACAGCACATCCCGCAGTAGTTCTTTCGTGATCCAGGCGGCAGCGATGTCCCCGTTCGGGTCCGCGGCGGTCAACTTCTGAAACAACTTCGCCCGTTGCTCATCGGTCAGCCGCTCGGCGGCCCGCAGCAGCCGGCGGCGGTTGATCCATTCGACGTCGCTCTTTCGGCCACGGCGGCCACGTTGTGCCTGGGTGACCCGTCGGCGGACGGTGTCGACCATCTCGTTGGCTTTTTTGACCAGGTGGAACCGGTCGACGACCAGCTGTGCGTGCGGCAGCGCGTCGCGCACCGCCTTCGCGTAGACCGCGGACATGTCGATCGCGACGTGTGTGATGGCGGCCTTCCACCGGTCGTCGCGCTCACCGAACCAGTCGGTGACCACACCCGAGGTGCGGCCGTTGACCTGCGCCAACAAACCCTGATGCCCTGTGATGTCGACCAGGCCGGTGTCCCACCGATCCACCCACGATCGGGTGCCGGTCTCCGGGCAGGTTTCCCATTTCGCTTTCCCCCGCCGGGTCTCGTCGATACCCAACACGAGCACGGGCTCGGGTTCGGCGGCCAGTACCGGGTCGGCGGTGACGACCACGGCACGGTGACAGGTGTTCCAGGTGCAGCCGTACGCAGCAGCGACCGCCTTCACGGAGCGGTCGTCGTCGAGGACCTCCGACGCCATCTCCGTCTTCGCCCGCACCGTCACCCGCGTCCGGGACGGTATCTCCGGTACGGATTCTGTGAAGCTCTTTCGGTCGCAGGAACCATTGGTGCACAACCACTTCCGTTTTCTCCATTGCATCAGCGGGCGGCCGGGGCCGATCTTGATATCGCGTGGTCGGGTGATCACCCACCCCTTCGACCGTGTCGAGCGCATTGCGCACGTCGGGCAGACGCCACCCACTGCGGGGCGGTCTCGATGTGGACGGTGCGAATACCGTCGGGACCGATCTGCACGGTCTCGACGACGACACCGTCGAGACCGAACAGCACTGAACTACTCTTGGACATGCTCGCGCCTTTGTTGTTGCTGGATGCGTGAAGAACACCCAGTTCACAAGGGCGCGAGCCCTCAATCAATCACCGACACGATCCCGATCGGTCACACCAGACCCCCAACAAGTCGGAAGAGCCGGGTATCGCCAATGCGAACCGTTGCGGGGATGCTCGGTATGCAGTGCTTGCCCGGTGCCGGGCGGTTATCGGACTCGGTCCGGGCCGACTTTATCGGCAACATACTATTCTTGGTGCAGGAAACGGCGCTGCCCCTCCCCTTCCCCTGTGAGTGGTTGACGAGTCTCTGGACTCGTCAACCACTCACAGAAGGAGTGCGGGGAGGGGCAGCGCCGTATGGAGCAGAAGCCGTATCAGAATGCGGCTTCGTCGAGCTCCATGATGTCGTTGTCGAGGTTCGACAGGATGCCGCGCGTTGCGGTGAGTTCGGGCAGAACGTTCTTCGCGAAGAAGGACGCGATGGCGACCTTGCCCTCGTAGAACGCCTTGTCCTTGTCTGCACCCTCGTCGAGTGCCTTGATGGCGATCTCCGACTGGCGGAGCAGCTGCCAACCGATGAGCAGGTCACCGACGGCCAGCAGGAATCGCACCGAGCCGAGTCCGACCTTGTACAGCTCGGACGGCTGCTCCTGGGCACCCATGAGGTGTCCGGTGAGGGTTGCGGCCATTGCCTGCACGTCCTCGAGGGCCGTGTTCAGGAGTGCGCGCTCGGCCTTGAGTCGACCGTTGCCGGCCTCGCTGTCGATGAACTTCTTGATCTCGCCGGCAACGTGCGCCAGAGCGACGCCGCGGTCACGGGCGATCTTGCGGAAGAAGAAGTCCTGCGCCTGGATGGCGGTCGTGCCTTCGTACAGCGAGTCGATCTTCGCGTCGCGGATGTACTGCTCGATCGGGTAGTCCTGCAGGAAGCCGGAGCCACCGAAGGTCTGCAGGGAATCGGTCAGGTACTGGTACGCACGCTCGGAACCGACACCCTTGACGATCGGGAGGAGCAGGTCGTTGACGCGGAACGCCAGGTCCTTGTCAGCGCCGGAGACGTGCGCGGCGATGTCCTCGTTCTGGTGTGAAGCCGTGTAGAGGTAGACGGCACGCAGGCCCTCGGCGTACGCCTTCTGCATGGCGAGGCTGCGGCGCACGTCGGGGTGGTGCGTGATGGTCACACGTGGCGCAGTCTTGTCGGTCATCTGGGTGAGATCGGCGCCCTGCACACGCTCCTTGGCGTACTCGAGAGCGTTGAGGTAGCCCGTCGACAGCGTCGCGATGGCCTTGGTTCCGACCATCATGCGAGCGTTCTCGATGACGTCGAACATCTGGGCGATGCCGTTGTGGATCTCGCCGACGAGCCAGCCCTTGGCGGGAACGCCATGGCCGCCGAAAGTGACCTCACAGGTGGCCGAAACCTTCAGGCCCATCTTGTGCTCGACACCGGTGACGAAGACGCCGTTGCGGTCGCCGACGGTGTTGTTCTCGAAGTCGAAGTGGAACTTCGGGACGAAGAAGAGCGAGAGGCCCTTGGTGCCCGGTCCTGCGCCTTCGGGGCGAGCGAGCACCAGGTGCATGATGTTCTCGAACAGGTCGTCGGAGTCACCAGAGGTGATGAAGCGCTTGACGCCCTCGATGTGCCAGGAGCCGTCGTCCTGCTTGACGGCCTTCGTGCGGCCTGCGCCGACGTCGGAACCGGCATCGGGCTCGGTCAGGACCATGGTGGCGCCCCAGTTGCGCTCCGCGATGGTCTCGGCCCACTTCTTCTGCTCGTCCGTGCCGTTCTCCCAGAGAACCTGGCTGAAGGGTGCGCATGCGGCGTACATCGAGATCGCCGGGTTGGCGCCGAGGAAGAACTCGTTGACGGCCCAGCCGATTGCGTTCGGAACAGCGAGGCCACCGAGCTCCTCAGGCTGGGCGACCTTGGCCCAGCCGGCGTCCTCGAATGTCTTGTAGGACTTCTTGAAGGCCTCCGGGAGCGTGACAGTGTGCGTCTCGGGGTCGAACGTCGGCGGGTTCCGGTCGGAGTCGGCGAACGAATCGGCCACCGGTCCCTCCGCGAGGCGACTGGCTTCGCTCAGCATCTCGCGGACGGTATCGGAGTCCAGGTCGCCGTACGCGCCGGTCTTCAGAACCTCGTCGAGTCCGAGAACCTCAAAGAGGTTGAACTCCAGGTCCCGTACGTTGCTCTTGTAATGGCCCATGTCTTCTGTCTCTCCCAGTGAGATGGTGCGGTCTGTCTTCGAGTACCGCCCAAGTTGTTATTACTCGTCGGTAACATTGCAGATATTACGCCCGATTCATCTGTGTGCCAAGACTCGGACGGCGCCCGACGACAAGCGCGTCGATCGCAATTCCGGCCTCTGTTTCTCGCAAGCGTCGTTCCGTGACGTCCACGAGAAAGTCGGACGGCAATTCCGATCTCAATTCATCTGGGGTGTAGAGGATTTCGAGATCCTGCGGACCGCCCACGCCGTTCTCGATATTGCTCGAGTCGTGCCCCAAAATCATGAGGATTCCGTCAGGTTTCAGGGAATTTATGGCGCGCTTCACAATGTGCTGCCGCTGAGATCGTGGTAAATGAACGTAAATCAGGAGGGCCACGTCATAGCCTTCGCCCAATTCGCAGTCGGTGATGTCCGCGACTCGGTAGTCGAGGCGTTCGCGCACCGATCTGGGTGATCGAGACGCGACGGCGCGGGCCTTCTCCACGGCGACGCCCGAGTAATCGATGCCGGTCACCTGCCACCCGCGGGTGGCGAGCCACAGCGAGTTTCTGCCCTCCCCGCAGGCCAGATCCAAGGCTCGCCCGTGCGGGAGCGCAGTCAGTTGCTCGACGACGACATCGTTGGGTGGGGCACCCCAGACGAACTCGTCCTGCGAATAGCGATCATCCCATGCGCGTGCGTCCATGACTGGAGGCTAGCGCCGCCCAGTTGCCGCGCCGCTGTTCAGGCGAGATCCGTCAGATCTTCGCCCGCATGAGGAGCACGTTGTAGTTCGAGTGCACCGTGGTGAGGAAGTAGAGGTCCGGTCCCGACGACCACGGGTGGATGTATGCGCCGTATGCCGACGGCAACTCGCGGGTGTCGACCAGGACCTCCGGCGGGCTCCAGGGCCCGGTGATGGAGGACGACTTGCGCATCACGACGGAGTTGAACTCGTCGGTGGTGAGCATGACGAACTGGCCGAGGTAGTCGTTCCAGGCGACCGAAATCTCGCCGACGCCGCCGGCGACGATCGGCTTGGCGGCATCCGGATTGCCCTTGACCCACTTGCCGCCGTCGAAGTACTCGTAGGCCTTCAGGTCCATGATCTGAGCTTCGGGGACCCGGGCGACGTGAACGAGCCCGCCGCGTCCGGGAGGCGTGCCGTACTGGTAGACGAATCCGCCGGACTTCACGAAGGAACTCATCTGGAAGTTTCGGTTGCCGCCTTCGTTGGGGCGGTTGGTCTCGGGCGCTTCCGTCCAGTTCTCCCCGTTGTCGTGGGAGTAGACGAGCCCCGAATAGTTGGTCTCCCAGGTGCCGGCCGGGCCCCAGTGGTTGACGGACATCATGCTCATGACCTGCGTGTCGCCGACCGCGACGCCCGCAGTGGGGATGCGGCTGATCTCGACGAACGGCACCTTGGGGCTGGGGATGAGTTCCTTGGACTGGCCGAGGAGGTCGCGCGGCGTGTTGTCGAAGTTCATGCCGTCGGAGAGGTTGTTGTCGCGACTGCGGAACAGAACGCTGCTGTGCCACTGCCACAAGCTTCCGGAAAGCAGATTGGGGACACCCAGGCCCGCGGAGTCACCGAAAGCGGTCAGGATCTCGCCCTTGCCGTTGTCCCACATGACGCCGAGGTCGGTGCCGAAAACGTTGGTGTTCTGGGTGTTGTTGGCACTGAGCAGTCCGGTTTGCTGCGCGACGACCTGAGTTCGGCCGTGGAGCTGGGGCAACCCCGTCGTGCCGTTGAGACCTGGGATGGGATTGATGGCATTGGGATTGGCCGACGCCGGAGCTGTCAGGACGAGCAGTGCTGCCCCCGCCAGAGATGCAACGGCAAGTGATCTGGTCCGCTTCACGATATGACTACCCCCATGCTGTGGGCCGTGGGCGCACAGTTACTCCCGAGACGCGCATCCACTGCTGGTGTGCTTGTTGGTGATGGTGCTCCGGTTGTCCAGCGTGCTCATTGGATACCCGGCGTATCGACGGTATCAGGGTTTCGTTATCGATTCGATACTACCCACCAGTAGCGGTAACTGGAAGGTCGCGGTACAAGCATTCCCCTGTGAGTGGTTGGCGAGTGTGGGGACTCGCCAACCACTCACGGGGAATCGGGGCGGAGTTATACGGTGTGCCGCCCGTAGATTTCGGCCGGAGCGCTGCTAGCTTGCTCTCCGGGAATCGGCTTCCGCTGGGAAGCTCGAGCAGAAGGAGGCGGATTCATGCGGTGTGCTCCACCGATGGTCGGAGTGCTGACCGCGGTGCTCGCAGGCGTACTTGCGGGGTGCGCCGGAGCCGGAAATGCCGAGGCCAACGGATCGGCCGCAGCGGGAGATGTCGTCGAGCTCAACGAAGGTGGCGACTGCGAGGGTCGTGACGTGTTGATCAACCGTGACGGCGTCGGTGTGGTGCTGGCAGGCGAGTGCGGAACGGTAACCATCGAGGCGAACGGTGTGCGCGTCGACGTCGAGCGTTCGGATGCAGTGATAGTTGCGGGACAAGACATCAGCGTGACCGGCCGCGAGACAGGTGCACTGACTGTCTCCGGTCGAAGCAACTCCACCACAGTCGATTCCGCCGGCTCGGTGGAGATTCGAGGAAACGTGGTCTCGGTGACGGGTAAGCGAGCCGAACAACTGAAGGTGACCGGAAGCGGAAACCTCGTAGCCGTGGACGAGGTGGCCTCGATCGGCGTGGAAGGCAACGACAATCACGTGATCGGTTCGGCTTTCGCCGCGCTCGAGTTGACGGGGTCGAACAATTCGGTGGACTGGAGTTCCGGTGTGGCACGGCCTGGACGTAACACCGGTTCGGACAACAAGATCACGGGCCCGGTCGACGGCGCCTAGGTGTGAAGTACGGGAATCAGTAGCTCGTCGTCGGTCAGGCCGCCGTGGTGTCCCAGCAGTGCCGACAGCCGCGATTCGGCTTTGCGGCGTACGGCGGCCGTCGGCCCGCAGGAGACTGCCAGCACGTCGCCGATTCTTGCCGACGCCTCGGGGGTGACGCGGGGACCGAACAGGCCAGCTGTCACGGCTTCCGCGCGAGTGCCGATCCACATATCCTCACCGAGAACTCCCTTCCATCTCGCTGCGACCGCATCGGTCTCGCCCGGCCGTGTGTGGACATGTCGGCATCGCGGTTCACCGGCCAGCGAGCGCACGCCTTTCGTCAGATCGGGCACGGTATCCGCATCTATCTTGTGATCGTCGTCGACGGTCACCATTCCGTGATCGGCGGTCACGTACAGACTGACCGTCGGCCCGAGAGCCGAAACGAGTTCCCGAACCAGCAGATCGACCAGCCGCAGTTGCGCGCGCCAGGGTGCGGTGCCGGGACCGTAGACGTGACCGATCGTGTCCAGCTCGCTCACGTAGCAGTAGGTGAGTGTGCGGTCAGCGGAGCGGGCGGCCGCCACCGTGTGTGCGACCAGGTCGCCGTGGGTCAACGCGCCGGTGAATGTACCGCCGCGCAGGACCGCCCGTGTGAGGCCGGTTCCCGCTAACTTCCCGGGTACGACGAGCGTGGTGGTCACCTCGGCGCCGGCCGCACGTTCGAAGACGGTGGCGTGCGGTTGGATCTGCTCTGGAACCAGTCGCTCGAGTTCGTCGCGCCGATCGCCGGCGCGTCGCCACGACAGCCAGTTCACCACGCCACGACTCTCCCGCACGTAGGACTGGTATCCGGTGATCCCGTGGGTACCGGATGGCAAACCCGTAGCCAACGACGCGATACTGGTGGCCGTCGTCGTCGGGAAGCCTGCGCGGATCGGGCGTCCACCGAGTTCGGCAAGGAACGGGGCGTCTGCGCCGTGCTTTCTCAGCACGTTCCAGCCCATCCCGTCGACGAGCAGGACGACCGCTCGATTCGTGGCGGGCAGGTCCAGTCGATTCGACTCGCCATCGACGCCCAGGGCGGAGAGGACCGACGGCATCACGGTGGACAGGGTTGCCTGCGAGTAGACGTCGTGGGTCTGCGCCGTGCCGGACATGCCTCCATGATGCGATACGAGGACCCGCACTGTGGTGCTACCGACAACCTCCCGAGTTGGTGAGCGCGGTCACGTGTAATGCTGTTCTCATGGTTGACATCGCTCGTCCTCAGTTGGAGGGCACGGTCGCGGTTGGAGAGGGTCGTCGACTCGGCTTCGCCGAGTTCGGATCGGCGCAGGGCAGAGCGGTTTTCTGGTTGCACGGAACGCCTGGTGCGCGTCGGCAGATTCCGATGGAGGCGCGTGCTTTCGCTGAGCGCGAGAACATTCGGTTGATCGGAATCGATCGCCCGGGTGTGGGTTCGTCGACGGCGCATCGTTACGGCTCGGTTCTCGACTTCGCCGCCGATATGGAAACGGTGGCGGACACCCTGGGTGTGGACAAGATGGCCATCGTCGGGCTGTCCGGCGGTGGGCCGTACTCGCTGGCCTGCGCGTACGCGATGCCCGACCGCGTCGTCGCCCTCGGTATTCTCGGAGGGGTCGCTCCGTCTCAGGGGCCCGATGCCATCAAGGGTGGGACGGTGGATCTGGGCGTACTGGTCGCTCCGTTGCTTGCGGTGGGAGGTGCGCCGGTCGGCGCTCTCGCCAGTAGCGTGATCCGCCTGGCCCGCCCGTTCGCATCACCGATCATCGACCTGTACGGACTGGCCTCGCCTGCTGGGGATCGCCGACTGCTTGCCCGTCCCGAGTTCAAGGCCATGTTTCTCGACGACCTGCTCAACGGTGGTCGCAAGCAGATGGGCGCACCTTTCGCGGACATCGTGCTCTTCGCGCAGGACTGGGGATTCCGCGTCGGTGACGTGAAGACACCCGTGCGATGGTGGCACGGCGACTGCGACCACATCATTCCGTACCGGCACGGCGAGCACATGGTGTCACTGTTGCCGGATGCGAGGTTCTACCCGATGCCGGGTGAGAGCCACCTCGGTGGGCTGGGCAAAGCAGAGGAGATTCTGACGGGTATTCAGGAGATCTGGGACGCGGCAGGGTGAGGTGCCGATGACCACCGAGGAATCTGCCGGTCGGCAACGTCAGAACGTCATCTATCGAGACGGAGTGTTCGGGCGTAGGCCTAAAGTGCCCACCGATTTCGAGAGCCTCGAGCGGGCGGCGAAGAAGAAGATGAGTGCTGCCGCGTGGGCGTACGTGCACGGCGGTGCGGGTTCTGGGCGGACCGTGCAGGCCAATCGGGATGCTTTCGACCGTTGGCAGATCGTTCCCCGTGTGCTTCGGGACGTGTCGAAGCGTGACCTCGGGGTGGAGCTCTTCGGAAAGCGTCTGCCGTCGCCTCTGTTGTTGGCGCCTGTCGGAGCAGCCGAACTGGCCGGTCCGGGCGCGGATGTGGCGATCGCCTCGGCGGCCGCGGAACTCGGTGTGCCGTACATCTTCTCGAATCAGGGCAGTGCCCCGATGGAGGAGAGTGCGGCCGCGATGGGGGATTCGCCGCGATGGTTCCAGCTGTATTGGAGCACCGAGGACGACCTCGTGGACAGTCTGCTGGAGCGTGCAGAGAACATGGGCGCCGACGCCGTCGTCGTCACTCTCGACACGACGATGCTCGGGTGGCGCCCCGAGGATCTGAACCTGGGATCGTTGCCGTTCGCGCAGGGCAAGGGGATAGCGCAGTACACGTCCGACCCGGTGTTCATGCGAATCGTCAGGGAGCGGATCGCTGCGGCCCTGCCGAAGCCCGACACCGAGGTGACGCTTGGCGCGGTGCGCGCGTTGATCTCCATGACCAGCCGCTTTCCCGGTCGATTCCTCGACAACCTTCGGTCGCCGGAACCGCGGGCCGCGGTCGAGACGTTTCTGGATATCTACTCGCGGCCGTCGCTGGGCTGGGCAGACCTCGAGTCGGTGCGTGAACGTACTTCATTGCCGGTGCTGCTGAAGGGTGTACTGCATCCCGATGATGCCCGCCGTGCCGTCGATATCGGGATGAACGGAATCGTGGTGTCCAACCATGGTGGCCGTCAGGTGGACGGCGGTGTGTCCTCTCTCGACGCACTCAACGACATCGCGCCCGCTGTGAAGGGTGCGGTGCCGATCGTCCTCGACAGCGGAATCCGTGGTGGTGCAGACGTGTTCAAGGCGCTAGCGCTCGGTGCGGATGCAGTGACGCTGGGACGTCCCCATCTGTACGGGCTTGCGCTCGCTGGTGGGGAAGGCGTCCGCGACGTCACCGCAAATGTCATCGCCGAGTTCGACCTCACGATGGGCCTCAGTGGGCTGGCGTCCGTCGCCGAGATCACGAGGGACGCTCTGCGGAGGGCCTAGAGCTTGTCAGCAGCTGGGTGTTCGCGTCCGTCGACAACGAGTGCGAGACGCTGTCGTTGGTGGGTTGTCCCCATCTTCCTGTTACGCTCCCGAAACCGCCGCTGTTTCCTAGCTCGCGGGGGGACGTATCCGTCGGTTCGTGTGGCCGATGCGTGAATCGAGGGGTAGAAATTGACCGGTTTGGACCTCACCACGGCGACAGGATTGCAGGTACTACAGCACCTCGAGTCGGCCCAGGAAGGGAAACCACACATCGGGCAGCTGCTTGGGTTATCGATCGACAGCCTTGAAGAAGGCCGCGTCGTGATGTCGTTGGAGCCGCAGGAACTGTTCGCGAATCAACTGGGCACGATGCACGGCGGGGTCTCAGCCACACTGCTGGACTCGGTGATGGGATGCGCCGTGCACTCGGCGTTGCCTGCAGCAACGTCGTATACGACGATGGAGTTGAAGGTCAACTACATCCGGTCGGTGCCGATCAATGGCGGGCGTCTTATCGGAGTCGGAACCGTGGTGCACCTTGGCCGACGTTCCGCGACGGCGGAGGGGCGGATCAACAATGCGGACGGCAAGTTGGTGGCACATGCAACAACGACCTGCATGGTGCTTCCTCTCGGCGGATAGATCAGGCTGCGGCTGGCCTCGGACCGGGACACATGTTCTCGCTCTGCGCGCGTTCAGCGCTGCCAGTGGTTCCGCGTCCATCCGCACAGAGACCACCGCCCCCGGGCCGCCTCCAATGATGGCGGCCGCGCTTGCGCAGTGCTTCGACGTCGAAAAGCGGCTTCGGTTTCCGACAAGTCCGGGTCTCCGGCCATACCGAGGTGATTAGTCGTCGCTCCGTTGGAGTTCATGTTCCAAACGCTCGCCCTCGATGTCGAAGTCGGGTACGACGCGACCGAACCACTTGGGGTGGTACCAGATTCGGCCCCTCGCGATAGCCATGACGGCAGGCACGATCGTCAGGCGCACGACGAATGCGTCGACGAGCACACCGACCGCGAGGCTGAATCCGAGTGCCTTGATGATCGGGTCCGACGTGAAGACGAAGGACGAGAAGACGCCGACCATGATGAGTGCGGCGGCAGACACCACCCGGGCGCTGGCGCCCAGCCCGCGCTCGACCGCAAGAACTCCGTCGGCGGTCTTCGCATGGTGCGCCTTGATGCGAGATACCAGGAAGAGTTCGTAGTCGTTGGAGAGGCCGAAGATGATGGCCAACAGAATGATCGGCAGGAAGCTCAGGGTGTCGGCGGGAGTTACCCCGAAGAGTTGATGTAGCCAACCCCATTGGAAGACGGCAACTTGGGCGCCGAAGGCCGCAGCAACGGACAGCAGGAATCCGAGCACGGACTTGATCGGTACGAGAACCGTGCGGAACGCGATCGTCAGCAGCACCATCGCCAGACCCACGACCACCAGTAGGAAGACTGGCAAGGCGGCTGCGAGCGTGTCCGTGGCGTCGATGTTGGTGGCGGTGGGCCCTGCGACATAGATGGTCGAGCCATTCTGTTGTCCAAGGGTCTCGGCTTGGTCTCTGATGTTCTTCACGAGATCGGTGGTCTGCGGGTCGGTCGGTGCGGTTCGCGGAATCGCCGAGATGATCGTCGTGTCGTTCTGCGGCGGGACAGCAATGTTCGCGGTCGCCACATCCGATTGCTGCGCAACCATGGCGAGCGCCTCCGGTACAGCTTGCGGGTCGGTGGCCGACGCCGTGTCCACGATGATCGTGAGCGGGCCGTTGGCGCCCGGCCCGAAGTTGTCGCCGATGAGTTGGTACGCCTTGTAGGACGTGTCCGACGTGGGTTTGCTGTCTCCGGTCGGCAGCCCGAGTTGCATGCTCAGAGCGGGAACGGCCATGACCAGAAGCCCCGCGACCCCGACGACGAGCAACGGGTATCGGAACCGCACGACGAACCGTGCCCAGCGAGCACCCAACGTGCGTTGAGGGTGTTCGACGGCTCTCCGCGCGATAGCTTCGGGCTTGCGCCCGGGCACGGGCGAGTGAACGAACTTGGCGACCCGATGTCCCGCGAACCCGAGGAGCGCAGGCAACAGTGTCAGAGCCAGAAGGACCGCGATCAGCACTGCGCCCGCGGCGGTGATCCCCATGATCGTCAGAAAGGGGATTCCCACCACGCTCAGCCCGCACAGCGCGACGATGACCGTCAGGCCGGCGAACACCACCGCACCTCCGGCAGTTCCCACCGCGTGGGCGGCGGAGTCCGCTACCGGCTTGCCTTCGAGGACACTTGCACGGTGCCGTGTGAGAACGAACAGGGCATAGTCGATTCCACACGCGAGGCTCAGCATGATCGCGAGCGAGGTGGTGGCGGACTGCACGTTGATGATCGAGGCCAAGGCTGTCACACCCATGAGGGATATGACGACGCCGACGACCGCAGTGAGGATGGGAAGCCCGGCCGCGATCAGCGCGCCGAACATCACCATGAGGATGACGAACGCAATGGCCATGCCGACGAGCTCGGGCAGTTCGGAGATCTCCGTTTCGTAGCCGGGGTAGACCTGACCGCCGAACTCCACTTCGAGGCCCGCAGCACGAGCCGGGCCCGCGGCTGCGTCGACCGCGTCCAGCGACGAGTCTTCGAGGCCGGTCATATCGGTGTCGAACTGGACCGGCGAGTACGCCACCTGATCGTTCGGTGCGATCGTCTCTGCTTGGTACGGGTCGACAGCGGAAGCGACCTGGGGGCCGGTGGCGATGATCTGCACGGTCTGCTCGATTGCCGCGCGAATGTTCGGGTCGGAGATCTGCGCACCGCCGTTGGTCGCGAACACCACTTGTGTCTGGGCGCCCGCCGCAGCCGGGATCCGCTGTTCCAGCAGATCGGTGCCGTGCGCAGACGGTGTACCGGGAATGCTGAAGTCGTTCACGGTCTTTCCACCGGCGAAAGTGCCCAGTGCGATCATGCCGACGAGTACTACGGCCCAGAAGGCAACGACATATCCGCGTCTGTGAAACGACCATCGGGCGAGGCGGTACAGATATCGCGACATGGCCGTCCTTCACTCCGGGATCCTCAGCGGAGATACCCCGGAGTGTGCCGAATCAACCCTCAGCCTTCGCAGCCCACTCCATCGCCGTCACGGTCGAGCTTCGGTGAGTAACCGGGTGACCCGGCGTAGACGGGCGCGGCGCCCGCTGCACGCGCTGCGGCGCAGTTCGCGAACGGACCCGTTACGGCATCCTGGACTGGTGCACCCTGCATCACCGGTGCCTGCTCGACGACGGGTGCGGGAGGCGGGACCGCCTGTGTGGTTGCGGCCGGTGCCGGTGCCGGTGCCGGTGCCGGTGCGGGCGCGCCGTCGCAGTTGGTGAGTACGCGCTCGATCGCATCGCGCTCGGCTCGAGTCACCCAGAGGTGGTAGGCGGCCTTCACCTCGACCTGCGCGGACACGTAGTCGCAGCGGAAGGCCTTGTTCGGAGGTAGCCACGTTGCCGCGTCGCCGTCGGACTTCTGCTGGTTGGCGGACCCGTCGACAGCCCGCAGGTTCCGAGGATCGTTGGCGAAGTTCCAGCGTGTGCGAGTGTCCAGCTGTTGCGCACCCTTCTGCCAGGCGTCGGACAGTGCGACGACGTGATCGATCTGCACGGCGCTGGACGTGCTCTTGCCGCGGGTGAACGCGATGGTGGAACCGGTGTACGGATCGTGCAGCGTGCCGGACTGGACCGCGCAGTTGTTCGATCCCGGCTTGTAGACGATGTCCACGAGGTCGCGTTTCAGGATGTCGTTGCGGGTGTCGCACCCGTTGTGTCCACCCTCCACGTCGACGTCGTCCGTCCACGACTGCCCGAACAGGTCCCTGTCGTACCCGGTCTTGGGAGCACGTCCCTTGACTTCGAGGGAGTTCAGCTGGGCCAGGGCGCCCTCGACTCGCGATCCGCCGTCCGACTCCGGTGCCACGAAGAGCTGAAGTGAAGGCTCGGACACGTCGGCGGGCGTGGTCACCGTGGGAGTGGTGGCGGTCGGCGTGGTGGCGACGGCGGCGAGAATGCTCGCGTTGTCCGCCACCGACACGTCTTCCTCTGCGTCGGTGACGGTTGCGAATGCGATCACCACGGCGATTCCACCGGCCACCCACGGCCACTTCTTGCGGGTCATGCTCTGTTCCTGTCGATCGAAGTCACGCGCCGAATCGAATGCGACGCGGCTAATGACTGATCGATTCGACCCTCGCCGCCGTTACCCCTGTGAGTGGTTGACGAGTCCAGAGACTCGTCAACCACTCACAGGGGTAGGCCATTCGAGTAGTGGGTCGATGGAGAAGACCGCATCGTCGATACCGGCGTGCAGATCTCCCAGCCTCGCGTATCGGTCGGGAACTGTGTCGATCGTGAAGTCGTGGGGGTCGATGTCGCCGATCTCGTCCCATGTGACGGGCGTGGACACGGTGGCGTCGGGAACTCCGCGCACCGAGTAGGCGGCCGCGAGGGTGTGATCGCGGGCGTTCTGGTTGAAGTCGACGAAGACCATGTGGGGATCGCGATCCTTGCGCCACCAGGTGGTCGTGGCGTCCTGCGGGATACGACGCTCGACCTCCTGTGCGAATGCGAGCGCCGCGCGGCGAACGTCCGCGAACTCGTGATCGGGCGCAATACGTACGTATATGTGGAGGCCGTGTCCGCCGGACGTCTTAGGCCACCCCGTCGCACCGATTTCGGTGAGAACCTCGCGCGCCACGCCCGCGACCCTGGCCACGGCCTCGAAACTGCTCTCGGGCATCGGATCGAGGTCGATGCGCCATTCGTCGGGGCGTTCCACGTCCGCCCGGCGGGAGTTCCACGGGTGGAACTCGACAGTGGACATCTGAACGGCCCATACGACGTCTGCGAGGTGGGTGACGCAAAGTTCGTCCGCATGGCGTCCGTACCGCGCGAACTCGACGTGCGCTGTCTGTACCCAGTCGGGGGCACCGTGCGGAAGTCGCTTCTGGTGCACCTTCTCGCCGGCGAGGCCGCTGGGAAATCGGTGCAACATGCACGGACGCTCACGGAGCGCGTTCACGATGCCGTCGCCGACGCTCGTGTAGTAGCGAACGAGGTCGAGTTTGGTCGTGCCGAGGGCTGGAAAGTAGATGCGGTCGGGATTGGAAATCCGCACGGTCCGATCACCGACCTGCACGTCGGTCGCGGGAGACGCGCCCTTTCCTGCCATCGATTTCGACCGTACCGCCGGATGCTTCGTACGGGGTCGGTACGCGCGTACTTTGTACGGGTAGGCCGAAAGTGTGCGGACGGGGAGAAGATGGTGCGAATCGAACGTCGACGGTGGCTCGCGGTAGTGGCTGTGGGAGCGACGGTGACAATGACGCTCGCGGGTTGCTCGTCGACGGAGCAGACGCCCGCCTTCGACGTCGAGGAACTCGACACCGGAATCGCTCCGTGTGACAACTTCGATCGGTTCGTCAACGGAAAGTGGGATGCAGAGACCACGATTCCCGACGACGAGGCCGGATACGGAATCTTCAACGAGTTGCGTGACAAGAGCCTGGACACGCAGCGTGACATCGCCGAGAGTGCAGCCGACGACCTCGACAGTTCGGACGAGGTCTCGGACCGATCCAAGAT
The DNA here is from genome assembly GCF_042719695.1 of Rhodococcus sp. NPDC058521. NCBI lineage: Bacteria > Bacillati > Actinomycetota > Actinomycetes > Mycobacteriales > Nocardiaceae > Rhodococcus > Rhodococcus sp. NPDC058521. The sequence continues at coordinate 72,168 of NZ_JBHXNL010000002.1, read as the reverse complement.
CGGCGGTCTCTACCGGTCGGCCATGGACGAGGACGCGATCGAGGAGGCCGGCTCCGCGCCGCTCGATCCGCAACTCGATCGTGTCGATGCCATCACGACACCTGAGGAGGTGGCCACCTTCCTGCGAGACGATGCCGTGGAAGGCGGCGCCATCTTGTTCGGTTTGGGCGCCGGAGCGGATTTTCAGGACGCGACCAAGCAGATCGGGTTCGTGAGCCCCACCGGAATCTCGTTGCCGTCCAAGGACTATTACACCGACCCGCAGTATGCCGAGGTCCTCGAGGCGTATCAGAGCTACCTGCGTTCCTCGCTGGAGCTGATCGGTCTGGAACCGGATGCTGCCGCCGACCAAACCGTGCAGGCTCTCGACTTCGAGAAGGCTCTGGCTGCGGCTTCGTTGTCGCCGGAGGAGGCACGTGATCCGGCGACGCAGTACAAGCTGGTTACCGTCGACGAGGCCGATGCCACTACCCCGGGTTTCGACTGGCGTGCGTATTTCGAAGCCCAGAACGTTTCCCCCGAAGAGGGATTCTCGTTGGCGGACACCACCTACTTCACCGCTGTGGGCGACCTGCTGCGCACGGCGCCTGTCGAACAGTGGAAGGCTTACCTACGGGCGCAGGTGGTAATCCGTTCGGCAGACCGTCTCTCGAAGCCGTTCCGGGACAATCAGTTCGAGTTCACCAAACATATATCCGGCAGCACGGCGCAGAAGCCGCGTTGGAAGACGGCGATCGGCGCCGTCAACTCCGCGATGGGTGAGGCGATGGGCGAACTGTACGTCGAGGAAGCGTTCGATCCGAGGTCGAAGGAACGCGCCCAGGAGTTGGTGGACCACGTGCTCGACGCGGTGAAGGTGCGGATCGAGAACGTCGACTGGATGAGTCCGGAGACCAAGCAGAAGGCGCTGGACAAGTGGTCGCAGCTGCTGCCGAAGATCGGCTACCCGGACGAATGGCGGGATTGGTCCGGACTGCAGATCGACAGTGAGGACTACTTCGGAAACCTCTCTGCTGCAGACAGGTTCAACCATGAATACGATCTCGCGAAGATCGGCAAGCCGTCCGACCGTGCAGAGTGGGCAATGACGCCGCAGACCGTCAACGCCTATTACAACCCCAGCGACAACACGATCAACTTTCCCGCCGCGATTCTGCAGGCCCCGTTCTTCGACGCGAACGCCGATGACGCCTTGAACTACGGCGGCATCGGCGCGGTGATCGGCCATGAGGCCACTCACGGATTCGACGACCAGGGAAGCCAATTCGACGGCAAGGGAAACAACGTCGATTGGTGGACGCCCACCGATGCCCAGCAGTTCGAGGAGCGAACTCGTAAGCTCGTCGAGCAATTCGATGCGTACACGCCCGTCCCGGACAAGCCGGACCTGCACGTCAACGGTGAGCTGACACTCGGCGAGAACATCGCCGACCTCGGTGGTGTCAATGCGTCGTTCGATGCATTGCGCACTCTGCAGGAGTCGGACCCGGCAGCCGCGGAGGAGCGGATCGGCGGATACACGCCGGACGAGAGATTCTTCCTCAATTATGCGCGGGTGTGGCGCAACAAGACTCGCCCCGAAGCGATGGTGACTCAGCTCAGCAGCGATCCGCATTCGCCTTCGAGTCTGCGGGTCAACGGTGTGGTGCCGAATGTGCCAGGATTCGCCGAGGCGTTCGGATGTGAACCGGGGTCACCGGGCGCGCATACCGAAGAAGATCGGGTTGTCATCTGGTGACGTGAGGAGTGCGAAATCCTCTGAATGTCACGTGTGTGCGGGTGGTGAACCCGAGCCGCTCGTACAGCGCGATCGCCGAAGTGTTGCTCTCTGCGGAATGGAGAAACGGAGATTCGCCGCGAGCGGTGATCCTCTCGACGAGAGCCGTGATCAGGCGAGCTGCATGGCCGCGTCCGCGAACCTCCGGCGCGGTGCAGACCGCACTGATCTCGGTCCATCCCGGCGGCCGGAGTCGTTCGCCGGCCATTGCCACCAATCGGCCGTTGTCACGAACACCGAGATAGCTTCCCAGTTCGTGGGTACGTCGCCAGAAGGGTCCCGGACGGGTCAGCTCGACCAGTCGCAGCATCTCGGGAGCATCGTCCGCGTCGAGCTCGACCACTTCGGTACCCGGGCGCACCGAGAGTGCACCGTCCCCCGACCAGATCATCTGTCGGCCGACCAAGGTGAACACCGAGTCCCAATCCGATGGCGGTGTAGCCGAACTGCTGAACATGTCCGCGAAACCGCCCGGACCCAGCAGGCGAGTGAGATCCTCCCAGCCTTCGTCGGTGCCGTCGACCGCGGAGAACGTTGCCACGTCCGTCAGGTACGTGACCGAACGGCCCACACGGCGAGCCAGGTGTGCGTGACTGCCACGCAGTGATTCGCCGACCGGGTCGTCCAGCACATGGGGTTCGGGGGAGTGCATCGAGTCTTTCGGTCAGGTGAGATCGATTGCTGCGAACGGGTCGCTCGTCGGCTGGGGGGAACCGCCGGTGGGTTCGACTGTGAAGCCGAGCTTCTGTGCTTGGTCCAGATTCTCGATGACGGCAGTGGTCGAGGAGCCCACAGCCTGCTGGTCCATGATGCCGACCGACTCGGGGTTCTCCGAATCGCCGATGAGCCACATCTGGTAAACCGACCCGGATTCGGGCGGGGTGACGTCGTTCATCACCAGCATGGCGGCGTTCGTTTCCTTCGAGTAGACCAGCGTCGCGTTGCCGCCGGTCTCGATCGGCGTGACTGCGGTGCGAACATCGTCGGCCGCCATGATCTGGGCGGTGACCGGATCGGAAGGAGTCGACCGCGACTGGATGACGGTCACTGTGCCGATGGCGATGACGACCGCGGCCGCGGCGGAGCCCACGACGGCAAGCATCCGGTTTCGCCTACGCGCCCGAGCGTCACCGAGTGAGGTCGGGGCGGCGACTGCTGCCGAGTCTGCTGCTGCCGGAAGCAGATCCAGGATTCGCTCGAGCAGGTCCTCCGGCGGTTGCGCAGCGGTCGTGGCCGATTGCGCGGCCATGGTTTCCCGGGTGTCGCGCACCGTGTCCGCGAACTCGGTCCGCACGTCGGGGTGTGCGTCCGCTACCGCGCGGTCGATCTCGCGCCGATGCTCTTCGTCCACGGCGTCGAGTCCGTAGGCGGGGGCGAGCTCGATGAGGTCTTCGTTTCGCTCATCCACGGAATTGCACCCCCAAACATGTCTTCAATCGGATCAATCCGTCCCTGATCCGGGACTTCACGGTGGGCAGAGCCACGGAGAGGCGGTCTGCGACTTCTCGGTAGGTGAGCCCGCCGTAGTAGGCGAGCACGACCGATTTCTGTTGAACCTCGGACAGCGTGCCCAAGCAGTCGGTGACCTGACTGCTGTCGTCGCGCCGATCCACTTCCTCGGACACGGAGTCGAACGGGCTGTACCAGGTAGCGGCGCCGTAGGCGGCCTCGCGATCGTTGCCGGATTGCTCCGAGCGGACCCGGTCGACGGCGCGGCGGTGTGCCAACGTGATGACCCAGGACAACGGGGAGCCCTGAAGTGGGTCGAACTTCTCGGCGGTGTTCCACACCTGGAGGTAGACCTCTTGGGTCGTTTCCTCGCTGTAGCCGGGATCGCGCAGAACACGCAGAACCATGCCGTATACCCGGGGGCTGGTTTCGGAATAGAAATCACTGAAGGCGCTGCGGTCGCCGTCGGCAATTCGCGCCAGGAGCGCCGTGAGTGCCGCGTTGCCGGTTTCTCTGCCGACGCCCGTCATCAACCGTGTCCATTCATCGATCGACATCATACTGGTCGACGACGATTCAGGTGGTGAGGGGCGCATGACGGGCGGTGGAGCCATCAGGGTGGTCATGAGTGTCCCCTCGATTCCGGGGTGCGTGGCGGTCGAGGTACGAAGAAGCTGGTGCGCTCCTGGTACTCGCGGTAGCCGGGTCGATCGACCATCGACTTCTCGAGCAGTCGAGCGCCGGTTGCGTACACGAGGAACCAGGTCATCACTGCTGGTGAAAGGACTGTGACGGCTCCCGGCCACACGCTGGCGGCCACGAGCCACAATCCCCACCAGACGCAAGCGTCACCGAAGTAGTTCGGATGACGGGTCCACGCCCACAGTCCGGAATCCATGATTCGGTGGCCGCTCACCCGGCTCCTGGCGTCGGGATCCGCTTTGAATCGTTCGAGTTGGCGGTCGCCGACACTTTCGAAGACCACGCCCACAGCCCATACGAGCACGCCCAGGGTGAGTATCGCTGTGCCGATGCCCGTAGTCGGCCCGCTGACGGCCGATACCTGCAAAGGCAGTGACACGAACCATTGGGCGAGGCCTTGCGTCGCAAAGATCTTTCGAAGGACGACAGGCGTCGAATTGCCCCCGGACCTTTCGAGCATGTCGACATAGCGTGGATCCTCGCCCTCGCCCGCCGACTTCCGGTGCATGTGCCACGAGAGTCGCAGACCCCAGATGGCAACGAGGACGAGAACCAACCAGCGTCTCGGTCCGTACCCGTCTCCCACCGTTGCGGCTACCAGAGCGACGAGCACGAAGCCGAGTCCCCAGGAGACGTCCACGACGTTGTATCGGCCGATCCGTCTGCCGACGAGGAACGTGCACAGTTGCAGTGCCGCGACGGCCAAGAGTCCGCTCGCCGACACTGCCGCGAGTTGTGGCCACGAGAAACTGTTCATGACGTCACCCGTACCGCGGGCATATCCGATTCGCCGGTGTCGGTCTTTCGTACCGAGAGGATCTGGTCCACACCCATTCGCCCTTCCGCGAAAGCGGCGCGACCGCCTACGAGGTAGAGGCGCCACACTCGCGCGGTCTCCATGCCGACGAGGTCGACCACGTCGTTCCAGTGTGCTTCGAATGCGGCTGTCCAGGCGTCGACCGTCCACACGTAGTGTTCGCGCAGGCTGTGAACGTCTCGCACTTCGAGGCCGGCGCGCTCGAGGTACGAGATCGTGTCACCGACCGGACGCATCGTCATGTCCGGAGCGATGAACGCCTCGATGAACGGTCCACCGCCGGGGTGTCGACCGGTACGCGACATTTGTTGAATCAGTACGCGCGCACCGGGCTTCGCGTTGTCGTGAAGGGCTTCGGCGTAGCGGGCGTAATTCTTCTCGCCGACGTGTTCGCCCATCTCGATGGACGCAACGGCGTCGAACGCGCCGTCGGGAATCTCCCGGTAGTCCTGCAGCCTGATCTCCACACGGTCTTGGAGACCGCGTTCGGCGATTCGCTTGTCGACGAAGTCCTTCTGCTCACGTGAGATCGTGACTCCCACGACTGTGGCTCCGTACTCGGCCGCGGCGTGCAGGCTCAGGGAGCCCCAACCACAGCCGACGTCGAGTAGGCGCATGCCGGGACGGAGTCCGAGTTTGCGGCAGACGAGGTCGAGTTTGTCGGTCTGAGCATTCTCGAGGCCGTATGCAGGCGAGTTCTCGGTGCCGGGCACGTTCTTCGTGAAGTAGGCACACGAGTACGCCATGTGCGGGTCGAGGATCAGTGCATAGAAATCGTTGGACAGGTCGTAATGATGGCTGATCGCCGCACGGTCACGAAGCACGCTGTGGAGTCGCCCTCGAACGTTCGACTGCGAGGCGGGTGGACTCGGCCTCCGGCCGACCGCACCGATCTTCGATGCGGTTCGGAGGGCGCGAGCGATCAAGGCAGGCTTGGGATTCACGCCTGCCAGGTCGCGTTCGCGAGCGACGTTCCATACGTACGTGAGGGCTTCGGCCAGATCGCCCTCGACGTCGATCTCACCTGTCACGTAGGCCTGGGCTGCTCCAAGTTCCCCTGGACTCCACAGCATGCGGCGCAGCGCATTCACGTTGCGCACGAGCACCTTCGGTGCAGAATCCGGGCCCACGGTACTACCGTCCCAGGCCGTCAGATGCACGGGGAGCTCACCGCGAACGAGCGGCTTCAATGCCTTCTCGATCTCGAGTGCCACGTTCATCGGTTCACCTCCTCCTTCTCGAACACGATCTGCTGAACATCGAGATACCCGGAACGGAACCCGGCTTCGGAATAGCTCAGGTAAAAGTGCCACATTCGGCGAAATATCTCGTCGAAGCCGAGATCGCTCACCTGCGTGCTGTGTGCAGCGAACCGTTCCTTCCACAGCCGGAGGGTTTCGGCGTAATGCCGGCCCATGCCGAGCCGTTCTCGGACGCGCAGCGCAGTGTGGTCGGCGGTCACGGCCTCGATGGCCTCGATGGATGGCAGGAATCCGCCCGGGAAGATGTATTTGTGCACCCAGGTATAGGTGTTACGGGTCCGGAGCATTCGGTCGTGCGGCATGGTGATCGCTTGCAGTGCGACCTTTCCACCGGGAGCAAGAAGCGTATCGAGCGCGCGAAAGTAGGTTCTCCAGTAGCGGTGACCGACGGCCTCGATCATCTCGACGGACACGATGGCGTCGTACTCGCCGTCGACTTTCCGATAGTCGAGTAGGTCGATGTCGACACGGTCCGCAAAGCCTGCTGCCGCAACCCGTTCACGTGCCAGCCGCTGTTGTTCTTCCGAGAGAGTGATCGACCGTACGTGGGCACCGCGTTCTGCTGCGCGGATGCACAGCTCGCCCCATCCGGTTCCCACCTCGAGGAGGCGTGTCCCGGCGCCGACACCGGCGGCGTCGAGCAGGCGATCGATCTTGCGGCGTTGTGCGTCGGCGAGATCATCGACAGTTGGCGCGATCCGAGGAGTCGGCGCACACAGTACCGAGACGTCTCTCGTAGGTTCCACTGCGGCGGGTGTCGAGGAGAACAGGGCACTCGAGTAGGTCATGGTTTCGTCGAGAAACACGGCGAACAGTTCGTTGGACAGGTCGTAGTGCCGCGAGATGTTGGATCGAGTGTTCTGCTCGGTTCCCAACTCGTGCGCCGGATGTCGAGCGACGTACAAGGCGCGAAGTGATTGCAGCGGCCTGGGAACGAGAGTGGCCGTTCGAGCCGCGAACACACCCAGGACGCTTGCGAGGTCGGGAGAAGTCCACTCACCCGCCATGTAGGACTCGCCGAACCCGATGAGGCCGTTCGTTCCCACTCGTCTGGCGAATGCATGCGGGTCGCGGATGATCATGCGCGGCAGAATCTCTCGATCGCTCTCCGCACCCACCAGGGAACCGTCTGGGTATTCGATACGAACGTCCAGGTTGCCTGCGGCCCGGCGAAACAGTCGGTTGGCCGCGCGCGCCGCCAGAGCTGCACGGAATCCGGTGGGAATCTCGGCCAGTCCGGGCCAGGTTTTCGAGTCGACGGCGGTTTCGTGTGACTCGTGCTGTGTGGTGTCGGTCATCGGACGGGGTCCTTCCGGAGATTGTCGGTACGGGGAACGACAGGTAAACCGCGTGCCCACAACCGGATTCCTTGTATGCGTATGCGCGCCGAGACGAGTAGTGGAGCGATCGGCGTGCGAAGTTGGGTTGTGAGAACTGCGCTCCGGGTGACCGGCCGACGGCGCCCTCGCACCGTGGCGGTGAAGGGAGCCAGGTGGTTTCGGTGGAGTACGACAGTGGCTTCGAGTGCATCGTCAGGCTCGGGCAGCTTCATGTCGTAACGACCGCTCACATCGTTGAACGGTGAGACATAGAACTGTTTGTCGGTCTCTGCCCGACCGTGTTCGTCGAGTTCGACGAGGTAGTTGTGCCTTCCTCCGTAGGTGTTGTGCACTTCGGCGACGACGCAACGAATGCGGCCCTCGGCGTCGTGACACCAGTACAGACTCAGAGGATCGAACACGTACCCGAGTACACGCGCGTTGAGCAGCGCAGTGACACGCCCACCTCCCAGGGTGACACCGTTCGATGCCAGGAAGGAGTCCACGCGCGCCCGCAGCGTGTCCGGTGTCCCGGCCGGTGGTGGTGCGAGGTGGTCTTCTGCACGAAACGACGCGAAGGGGCGTAGCCACAATGGTTGAACCGGAACGTCGTCGAGGTCGATGTACCAGTTGTTGCTGCGATACGCGAAGCTGTTGCGAACAGGGTCGGTACGGGTATGGCGGATGACAGTTTCGTAGATGGCAGGGGTGGGATTCATACCGACACACCGCGATCCGCTGTTTCGGATCCGTCTCCGGACCGGGTTCCATTCCAGGACCCGCCGATCTTCTCGGCTGCGTGCAGTCCGGAGAGCGCACCGTCCTCGTGAAATCCCCAGCCGTGGTAGGCGCCGGCGAAGGCGAGTGTGGACGACCCCACTTCGTCCAGACGTTCCCGAGCTGCCACGGAATCCGGGGTGTACAGGGGGTGTTCGTACGTCATCTCCGCGATCACCGTCGATGGGTCGACCAGATGAGCCCCTCCCAGCGTCACCAGAAATCGGCGGTCCCGGACGGCGTCTATGCGCATCAGTCGGGTCATGTCGTACGTGACGATCACTTTCTCGGCGATGTCTTCGTCTCCGATGGGCGCCGGTGTCAGGTAGTTCCAGGATGCTCGTGCCCCGGTGGTGTGTGGGAGGAGCGCGGTGTCCGTGTGCAGTTGAGCGTGATTGACGGAGTAGGGCATCGCTCCGAGAATGTCGGCTTCCGCTCTCGTGGGAGGTGCGAGCATCGCGAGGGCCTGATGTGGGTGCACGGCGATCACGGCTGCGTCGAAGTGGCGGTCGTTGCCACTGTCGTCGACGACCAGAACTCCGTCGGGACCACGGCGAACCTCTTGGACCCGAGTGCTCAGCAGCACCTCGTCGAGCCCGTCGGCGACGAGCTCGACATATCGAGCCGAACCACCCGTGACGGTTCGCCAGGTGGGGGAGCCGAACACCGACAGCATCCCGTGGTGGTCCAGAAAGGTGAACAGATAGCGGGCGGGGTACCGGCCGGCGTTTTCCGGATCGCACGACCACACCGCCGCAACCAGGGGTGTCATGAAGTTCTCCATGAAGTACTCGCTGAAATCGTGGCGTGCGAGAAACTCGGCCAAGGCCTCGCCTGTGTCCGGCCCGTCGAGGAGGGCGCGGGCGCGCCGGTGAAAACGAAGGACCTCGCCGAGCATGCGCACATAACGTGGTCTAGTGAAGTTTCGTGCGGTGGGAAACAGTCCGCGGACTCCCTTCGCGCCGGCGTATTCGAGACCGCTCCGTTCGTTGCGGACCGACATCGACATGTCCGATTCCTGGGTGCGAACGCCGAGCTCGTCGAAGAGGCGAAGGAGGGTCGGGTACGTGCGGTCGTTGTGGACGATGAAACCCGTGTCCACATCGACAACCGTCCCGGTGTCGAGCTCGACCCGGTGAGTGTGAGCGTGTCCACCGAGCCGATCGTCGGCCTCGTACAGAGTCACACGATCGCCCCGCGACAGAACGTGTGCCGCAGTCAAACCGGCGACTCCGCTGCCGATCACGGCGATGTTCCTGCGTTCTGTCTTCTCCATGTCGGGTATTCGGAGTCGGAGGGGTATCGGATGGGCAGATCGACGGTGTACCGACCGGCCGATGGCGTTACGTCACACCGTCTCCGTGACGCAGGACACGCCCGCGCGCATCCGTCCGATGCGCACGGGCGTGCCGGGGCGAGACATGGCGACGCCTACTGCGGCATCAGCACCGAATCGACCAGGTACACAGTGGCGTTGGCGGTCTGCACTCCGCCACATACGACGTTCGCGTCGTTGACCTTCAGGGCGTCACCGGAACCGGTGACGTTCACCGCTGCACCCTCGACGGTTGCGTGCTCGCCTTCGATGTCGCTCGGGGCGATCTGGCCCGGAACCACGTGGTAGGTCAGAATCTGCTCGAGCATCGCGGAGTCGGTCTTCAAGGTCTCGATCGTGGCCGGATCGATCTTCGCGAACGCCTCGTCGACGGGTGCGAACACGGTGAACTCCCCACCGTTCAGGGTGTCGACGAGATTCACGCCGGGATTGAGCTGACCCGACACCGCGGACGTGAGCGTCGTGAGCAAGGGGTTGTTGGATGCAGCGACCGCGACCGGGTCCTGTGCCATGCCCGTCACCGACCCCGGCCCTTCGGGATTCGTCTCTGCATACCCGGCGCAACCCGGACCGACGAGCTCTGCTGCGGGGTCTGCGGCTGCGTCCGATTCTGACGTCATCCCGCCGGCCATACCTTCGGTAGTCGTCGCCTCGGATCCGTTGCCTTCTGTGGATGTGTCGTCGTCCGACGAACAGGCGGCCCCGAGCAACACGAGGGACGAGCTTGCTGCGACCGCGAGAACACGGGTGGTGATGTTCATGGGAATGCCTCTCTCCGATGTGGGTGCTTCAGCGCACCGTCGATTGCAATTCGGAGCGGTGGGTAAACCGGATGGGGGTTGCCGAAATTTCCATCCGACCGTTCGGTTCGATCTGAATATCGTGAAACGAGCAAGGAGGAATGATGAAGGCACAGCAGTTTTCGCGGACACTCCCGCAGTGGTTCAACCTCGACTGTGCGCGTGACACCCGTGCGGAAAACACGGAAAGCAACACGGGCACCACATGGCCGGGGTGCTCGAGTGTCGATGATTCTGCACGCATACCCGGATTCGTCCTGTCCCGCATGGCGGCGGTATCGGATGCCCAGTCCTCGACCAAGGGCGGGCGCGACACGATCCACCCACTCTGCACGGTGTGACCATGGGAATCGAATACTCCAGCATCGTCGAGGCCCCGCGGGAAGAAGTCTTCGCGTGGCACACGAAACCCGGCGCTTTCACCCGTTTGTCCCCGCCCTGGCAGCCGATGCGATTGGTGAAGGAAGCAGAGTCACTTGAATCCGGGCGCGCGGAACTCCGGCTGCCGGGCGGTGTGCCGTGGATCGCCCAACACGAAGCCGATGCCTACGATCCGCCTCGCCGGTTCGTCGATCGCTCGGTGGCCTGGCCCGTGAGGCTGCTGGTGCCGTGGCGGCACACCCACACCTTCGACGAGGTGGCGGCTGCGTCCGCAATGGTCACCGATTATGTCGAGACGCGGATTCCGGCTGCTCTGCTGCGGCCGACGTTCGTCTATCGGCATCGGCAACTTGCGGACGACCTGGCGCGGCACAGCTTTTGGCAGGAAGAGGGGCACGATCGCCTCGTCGTTGCCGTCACGGGAAGCTCGGGACTCGTGGGCTCCGCACTCTGTGCGTTCCTCACTACCGGTGGGCACCGGGTGATTCGGCTCGTCCGTCGTGACCCTCGTGGCGACGACGAACGGCGATGGAATCCGGACGCACCTGCTTCGGACCTGCTGGATTCGGTGGACGCGGTGGTGCACCTGGCGGGAGCGTCGATTGCGGGACGATTCACGGACGGGCATCGCCGTGCCGTTCGGGAAAGTCGGGTGGGACCGACACGGCGCCTGGCCGAGGTTGCGGCGGACGCCTCGAAGGGACCGAGAGTGTTCGTGAGCGCCTCTGCCATCGGCTACTACGGTCCCGATCGAGGTGACCGTCCTCTGGTCGAGGACGACGAAACGGGAGATGGTTTCCTGGCCGACGTGGTGGCGGCTTGGGAGGCGGCGTCCGCCCCGGCCGCAGACGCAGGACTCCGCACGGTGCAGGTGCGAACCGGAATCGTTCAGACACCCCGCGGCGGTGTGCTCCGTCTGCAGTGGCCGCTGTTCGAGGCGGGTCTCGGCGGCAGGCTCGGTAGCGGGACGCAATGGTTGTCCTGGGTGGACGTCGACGATCTGATCGACGTGTATCACCGCGCCCTACTGGACGACGGGCTGTCGGGGCCGGTCAACGCGGTGTCGCCCGAACCGGAGCGCAATTCGGAATACACCGCCGTGCTCGCCTCGGTATTGCGTCGGCCTGCGCTGCTCCCGGTGCCGAAATTCGGGCCTGAGGTTCTTCTGGGAGAACAGGGTGCACGTGAGCTGGCGCTCGCGAACCAACGAGTGTCACCCGCGAAGTTGATCGCACGCGGTCATACCTTCCGGCGCCCCGAACTGGAATCTTGTCTTCGACACCAGTTGGGACGCTTCCGGAACGAATGACGTGTCGTTCGGGTGAGGTTCAGACGAAGGCGAATTCGTCGCCGGCGTGATACTTCGCCAACGTCTCGGACACCGACCGCCGTGACGGCGGATGGAAGGCGAACGCATGGATGGCGCCGGCCAGGTACCCGATGTCGGTCGATTTGATGAAGGCGATTCCGCCCAGTGACTCGATTGCTGCGGAAGATGCCCTCACGAGGGCGTCACGAATCGCGATTCGGCATAGCAGAAGCCGCACCGAGATGTCCTGTCCGCGTTCGCCCTCGTCGACAGCACGGGCGATGTTCTCCACGGCGGACATCGCGTTCTCGATGTCCGCCGCCGCGCGGACGTACCCTTCGTAGTCGTTCTTCTCGGCCGCCAGCAGTCGCTCGAGGAGAGAACTCGCGGCACCCAGGTAGTTCGCGGTGATCAGCATGCCGAACCACAGGTAGCCGGTCATCTCGTGTTCGCCGCCCGGGTCGTCGTCGCCCATCACCAGAACCAGGTCCTCGGGGATTTCTACGTTCTCGAGAAGAACCTCGTCGCTCTCGGCACCAGCGAGGAACCACGAGTCCCAGAACGGTCGGACGGTGACGCCCGGGGTATCGGCGGGGATCAGTGCGATCGCTCGCTCACCGTTGTCAAGTTCGACACTGGCGGTGAGCAGGTTCATCGAACTCGACAGACTGCACGGTTTCTTGCTGCCGTCGATGACGTAGGTCGCCCCCTTCTTCTTCGCGGTCATGGTGGGAATGAAGACGCTGCCACCGCTCACACCCTCGGAGAATCCCGAGGCGATGATCGCCCGCTGTTCCACCAGGCCTTTGACGAGCGCTTGATCCTCGGCGGACGAGCCGCGGGCGAACTCGTTCAAGGTTGCCAGCGAAAGATGGTGCATGGTGGTTGCGGCACCGAGCGCGGGAGAACGACTGCCGATGGCACGCTGGACACGGACCGCGTCGAGTGCGCTTGCGCCGAGGCCCCCGGCGTCCCTCGGGATCGTCAGGGCTGTTCCACCGGTTTCGCTGAACCTCGCAATGGCACCACTGCCTTTGGCCTCGAGGATGAGCAGTGGGGTCTCGTCGAGATATGTGGCCAGCTCGGGCAGGTAGGACTGCAGGGCTTGGCGTTCACGGGTCATCAGTGCGGTCATGCGCGCTCCTCGAATGGTGCGATTGCGCCCCGGGTGCCCGGGGGACTCACCAAGTGGTTCGGAGCGCCCGCAGATCCGGTTTGGTCCGGATGCCCACCAATCCGCATCTGTGCGCGTGCCGAACCACAGGGGAAGTCCGATCGAACATCCCTACACAGCGAGGAGATCGATATCGATGGCTGTCAACAAGTTGATCAAGCGACTCGAAGGCGATGACCGAGTGGAATTGCTCCGAGCGGGGCGTGGTCAGGAGGGAAACCCCTACTTCCGTGTCATGGAATCCGCCACGGCTCCCGTCGTTCGGGTCGAAGGTGAAGACCGGATCATGCTCGGATCGAACAACTATCTAGGCCTCGCCGATCACCCCGACATTCACAAGGGCGCCCAGGATGCTCTCGATCGGTTCGGTGGCGCCGTGACCGGCAGTCGGCTCCTGAACGGCACCATGGATCTGCATTTGGAACTGGAGTCGGAGATCGCGACATGGCACGGGACCGAGGACGCCATGGTCTTCACCACCGGCTACCAAACGAACCTGGGGACGATCAGCGCCCTCATGGGTCCGGGCGATGCGGTGGTCGTCGACTCGTCTGCCCACGCGTCGATTCGAGACGGTTGTGCGTTGTCGGGCGCCGAAACCATCAAGTTCCGTCACAACGACGTTCTGGATCTCGAGCGCGTGCTCTCCGACGCCGGGGGCCGATTCGAAGCGGTGCTGGTTATCGTCGACGGTCTGTACTCGATGGAGGGCGACCTGGCTCCCCTGCGTGCCATCAGGGCGGTGTGTGATCGATTCGGGGCGGCTCTCATGGTCGACGAGGCACACAGCCTAGGCCTGTTCGGTGCTGATCGGACAGGCGCCGCCGAGTTGTTCGGGATCGATGGAGTCACCGATATTCGGATGGCATCGATGTCCAAGAGTCCGGGATCCACCGGGGGGTTCATCGCGGGGTCCAGCGATCTCCTCGACTCGCTACGAGTGAATGCGAAGGCGTTCCTGTTCACCACCTCGGGTGTGCCTGCAGCGATCGGTGGTTCGCTCGCGGCAGTTCGGTTGATCCGGAGCGAGGAAGGAGCGCAGCGGGCCAGGCGAGCCCTGGACAACGCTGCACTGCTGCGTTCCGGTTTGGTCGAGAGCGGGCTCGACATCAGCGAGTTGTCGACACTTCCCGGCGGCGACAGCACGGTGACACCCATCGTGGCACTTCACGTCGGAGACGATCTCGAGGCGATGAACCTGTGGCGGACCCTGTTCGCGCGAGGTGTGTTCACCAGCGCCGCACTGTATCCGGCCGTGCCACGGTCGGGTGCGATGCTGCGACTGTGCGTCATGGCGACGCACACCGAAGCGCAGATTCGTCGAGCCGTCGAGATCATCGCGGAGACGGTGACCGAGGCGTCCGCATGAGGGTTGCCGTCACGGGAGCGACAAGCGACTTCGGAACTGCAATTCTGCCTGTACTGCTGGATGATCCGGAGATCGACGGTGTCCTGGGGCTCGGGCGGCGTCCGCTCCGATCGAGCCACCCGAAGCTCGAGTCGGTGCGTATGGACATCCGCGACCCGAAGATCGAGGAGGTCTTCCGCGGTTGTGATGCTGTCGTGCACCTTGCCTTCGTGGTGGAGGAGATACGGGACAAGAGCATCACCCATGACATCAATCTTCGTGGTTCTCGCAACGTCATCGACTCCGCGGCACGGGCAGGGGTGCGGCGGGTGGTGATCGCCTCGAGTATCAACGCCTACGGACCCGACCTTCATCCCGAGCCGGTGGACGAAAGTGTCTACCCGGCAGGCGATCCGGTCAGGTACTACTTCCACGACAAGGCGGAGGTCGAGCACTACGCCGAATGGTGGATGCAGCGCCACCCCGGCGAGATGTTCATCTCGATGCTCAGGCCCACGTACATCGTCGGCCCGGACTTCTCGAACGATGGAATCGACCAGTTGACCGGATCGGTCGGTGCCTTTCCGCAGGCGGACGTCGCGGCGTATCAATTTCTGCATCAACGCGACATGGCCGACGCATTCCATCGTGCGACGAAGCAGGACCTCGTCGGCCCGTTCAACCTCGGCCCACGCGAATGGGTGCCGGTCCGGGAACTCGCCGCCATGCAGGGGCAGAAGATGTTCTCCGTACCGGAGAAGCCGGCGATCGCCATCGCGAACCTGGCCTTCAAACTCCGCCTCACACCCTTCTCGGGACAGTGGGTGACGGCAGGAGAAGTCGTCGTCGATTCGACCCGGTTGTCGGAAGCAACGGGCTGGGCGCCGACCCTCACGGCACGAGAAGCGGCGGCCGTCATGATCTTGTTGCAGGGCAAAGCATTGCTGCGTGCGGACGCTGTGCCATCGAGGCATGTGGCGTGCGAGTTGGCAATCGAACCCGCTTCGGCATTCGTCGGCATCGACGGTCGTGATGTCGAGCACGTACAGCTTCCCGTCGAGGGCGGTTCCGTCCATCTCGAGGTACACGACGGTGTGACCGCCGGCGGCACCGTCGTGATTCCGGCCCCGATCGGTCTGCACGCGCGCTACCTCACGTCCGTGGCGACCGAACTCGTCACCCACGGTGTGAACGTCGTACTGGTCGATCTTCCCGGGCACGGGCTCAGTACCGGAAGACGTGGACATGCATTGGCTGGTCCCGTGTCGCTTGCCTTGATCGCAGCCGAGGACTTCGCACGTCGCCGATTCGGTGGTGTGCCGCGGACCGTCCGATTCGGTCCACCCGAGCCCGCCCATACGAGCTTTTTGCCGGCGGTGTCGAGGCGGATCAGGCCAGTCAACCCGGATGACGGATTGCTGCCTCGCCGGGTTCGTCACGATGGCGGTCTCGCTGAACTGACTGCCGTGGGTTCGGTGCGGGAGGCCGTCGACATCGTCGCCGGTGCAAGACTGGAGGCATGACTGAGGGACCTCGGGGCGCCGACGGCGAGGTGAGCTCGGATCTCGAGATCACCCGTTCGTTGACGGTGCCGGGGTCCGAACTCGTGTGGCGGTTCTCGCGCTCGGGAGGACCCGGTGGTCAAGGCGTGAACACGACGGATTCCCGGGTCGAACTGGCCGTCGACCTGCGCACTTTGTCTACGCTGACGGCCACGCAACGCGAACGTCTCGAGGCGAGGTTGCGTTCGAGGCTGGTGAACGGAGCCGTCACCGTCGTCTCGTCCGAGACCAGATCGCAGTTGCGGAACAGAAAGGCGGCTCGGCTGCGGCTGGCCGCACTGCTGCGGTCGGCGATGCTGACCGAGACGCGTACTCGGCGTCCCACGAAGGCGACCAAGGGTTCCCATCGTCGCAGGCTGGAGTCGAAGAAGAGGCGCGGGCAGGTGAAGGACCTGCGTAGACGCCCCGACCTGTGAGATGGGCCGTAGGTATGACCACCCATCCCCTACAGGGTGAAAACCCCCAGCGCGAATTGGGTACTGAGCCTGATGTGGTGATACCCCCTGATCCAGCACGATTGAACATGCAGGTGGGATTCGTGCAGGTGATCGGGGGTTCGGGCGATGAGTGTTCTCGACGACGAACTGCGTGCGGCCGCGGCCGACGCGGATTCGGGCGACCGTGCGGCGGTGGAACGTGCTCTCGCCGTGCTGTGGCCGCCGATGGTGCGCTATTGCCGTGCCCGCATCCCGGACGGCCCGGACGCGGAGTCCGATTCCGAGGAACTCGCACGGAGAGCCTGTCTGGCGGTGGTGCGACAGCTTCCGGCAGTGGCACGCGCGAAGCATCCACACCGCGAGGTCTACCGAATCCTCCGCCGGGTAGCCGCGACGGCGCGGGTCGAGTTCGGTGGCCCCGACGCGGGGCTGCTTCAGGACCTCGACCCGACCGCCCGTGAGGTGGTTCTCCTCCGCATCATCGACGGACTGTCCGCGTACGACACCGCAGGCTTGCTCGAACTACCCGTGGGCCGGGTGCTGGTGGTGCAGCACGAGGCCATGCAAACCCTGCGTGCCCAGGTGGCATGAGCCTGGACTGTCATCCGTAGGTGAAGGAGAAGGCCTGCAGGCCGTCACCGAGTTCGACCTCCAGCTCGCCGGGCGCGTTGGTGTCGCCTTCGTGCACGGGATGCAGTGTCGGCGGGCCGGAGATGTCGATGACCCGTTCTTCGCCGTTCTCCCGAACTGTCACCGTTCCCTCACCGCCGACGACGAGGTACACCTCTCGCGCTTGGTATCGGAGGTTGATGGTGGCTCCGTCGCCGACCGCAGTGGCACCTTGATAGTCGAGCTTCCAGGTGCCGCGTAGTGCGAACGTGTTGTCCGGCTGATTCTCCGGATACGTGAATGTTCCTTCTCCGCTACGGTATTCGCCGCCACCACCGAAGTTGACTCTTTTGCCGATGCTCAGGTACGTCTCGGGCGTCGTCGCTTCCTGTGGGGTCCGATCCGCACTCTCGGTGCGCGCCGGCAGCGCTGCATCGCCCTGAACGTCCTGTAGCAGTTCGCGGATCAGATTCTCGGTGACGTCGTAATCGCCTTCACCGAACTTGACGTGCCGCACGGTACCTTTCGAGTCGATCAGGTAGTGCGCGGGCCAGTAGCGGTTGCGGTAGTTGGTCCAGGTGGAGAGGCTGTTGTCCTGTGCGATGGGGTAGGTGATTCCCAGATCCCGTGCGCCCGAAACCACATTGCGGGTCTCCTTCTCGAACGCGTACTCGGGTGCGTGTACACCGATCACCTCGAAGCCCTCGTCCTTGTAGTTCTCGTACCACTTCTGGACGTGGGGGATCGAACGCTGACAGTTGATGCACGAGTACGCCCAGAAATCGACGAGTACGACCTTGCCGCGTTCCGCCTTCAGGTCGATCGCCTGACCGTCCGGGGTGTTCAGCCACTGGGTGATTCCGGTCAGATCCGGTGCCGTGCCGCAGCTTTCCAGCTCCTCGGCGCCATTTGTGCATTTGTCGAGATCTCGATTCTGATCGTTGACGATGCCTCCGAGACTCAACTTGTTCTGAACGTTTTCGGAGTCGCCCACCTTGTCTTGCAGGGCTGTCGTGTAGTCCGGGATCGCGCGTTGAAGCAGTTGAGGCACATCGAACACGAGACCGATTGCGAGAGCGATCATCACGACACCACCGATCACGCGGACACGACGCTGGTGACGACGAAAGGCTGTGACGCGCTCCGCCACCCGCCGCCCGGCCAGGGCGAAGAACAGCAGCGGAATGGCCGCGCCGATCGAGAACGACACGGTCAATACGACGGTGTCGACACCGATTTCACCCGTGGACCCCGCGACGGCTATCGCCGCGAGCACCGGGCCCGCGCACGGTACGTACACCGCCCCCAACGTCAGGCCGAGTACGAAGCCGCCGCGCTCGGTGCCGACGCTGCGTTGCGGAATCCAGGAGAACGGCTTCTCCAGGACTTGTTCGAACCTCGGGACGATGAGCCCGACGCCGATCAGGACCAGCACGATCAGGCCCGCCCAGCGCAGCAGATCCTGGGGTAGGCCCAGTGCCGACAGCAGGGCCGACCCGAGCAGGGTGAAGGTGGCGAAGCTGAGGACCAGTCCCGCGATCACGAGGTAGGGACGGAGCTTCGACGGGCGAGTGGCGACCGCAACGGCGCCTCCCGTATCCCCGTCGCTCGCGCTGCCGGAGTTGTCGCCACGTGCACTCTGGACGCCTCCGGAAAGGAAGATGACCGGAAGGACGGGGAGGATGCAAGGGGAGATGCCGGTGATCAAGCCACCGACGAATCCGATCAACGCGAGTGTTCCCATGCCGGGTATTCGGTGCTGCTGCCGCCACGGATCGGTGCGTGTGCACCGGAAACCCCTGACTCGACCGGTGCGATCAGGCAGGATGGTGATGCCGGTCCCGATGTTCTCGCAGACGAACGGAATGGTGTGTCGTGAAGCAGTTTGGGAAGTGGTTGTTCGGATTACTCGCTGTGGTCGTGGTTCTCGCGATCGTCGTTGCGGTATTTGCGTACTTCAATGCGGAGAAGGAAGACACGAAGGACCGGACGTTGGCCGACGCGCAGTACTCGATCGGTGGTCGGCCCACCACCTGCACAGAGCTCTTCGGTGCACCGTGTGACTACACGCTGCAGACCGGATACAACCGCTGGGGTGGAAGTCTCGAGCAGTTCGTGAACTCGGGCGCATACGGTTCGTTCGCCAGGGAGATCGGCTTTCCGGCGTCGGCCAAATTGAGCCTGCAGGCGTGCGACATATCCAACACGATGGGCCGAACGTCGCTGGACTTCCTGGATACTGCGAGGGTCGACCATCCGAACGCGCCGACGGGGGAGTTGTTGGTGTTCTGGAACAAGTCCCGTCAGGAACTGTGCCCCGGCACGATGGGGTAGGAGTTGTCTACATGCCCCTTCTGAAAACGTCGCATGCCACGATTCACTTCACCGACACCGGCGGTGACCAGTCGCCGATCGTTCTGTCGCACGGCTTCTTCATGGACGGTGAGATGTTCACGCCGCAGGTCGACGAGTTCGCGGACGAGTACCGAATCATCACGGTCGATGCGCGGCGTCACGGTCGTACCGAGGACGACGGCTCGGCCTTCACCTACTGGGATCTTGCTCGGGATGTGGTCGCGGTTCTCGATCATCTCGGTATCGACTCGGCAGTGATCGGCGGGATGTCTCAGGGCGGCTATATCGCGTTGCGGATGGCCCTTCTGGATCCCTCGCGTGTCAGAGCGTTGTTGCTGCTCGATACCGAGGCGGCATCGTCCACGCCGGAGCAGAAGCAGATGTATCGCGAGCTGTTCGCGAACTGGTGCAGTGATGCACCCCTCGAGCCGCTTGCGGCGATGTTGGCTCCGCAACTGATCGGTGGTGGTCCGCAGGATTGGGAGCCGTGGTTGAAGAAGTGGCGGGCAAGTGACCGCCCTGCGATTGCGCCGGCAGCCGAGTGTTTGATCGAGCGGGACGCCGTGACCGACCGTCTTCCTGAGATCGAGGTTCCGGCGCTTGGTGTGCGCGGTGAGTTGGATGGGTCTGCTGTGGAGGAGCGCGCCGAAGAGTTGGTGGCGGGGCTGCCGAATGCCCGACCGGTTGTGACGGTGCCGGGTGCCGGGCATGCGGCGAACTGGACGCACCCGGAACCGGTGAATGCCGCCCTTCGGGAGTTCTTGGCGGACATTCCGGTTGGGTGATCGCCCAGTCCCCTACAGGTGTTCGGGGAAGTAGGGCGCGAGGTCCTGTGCCACTTTGAGGGCGAGCGGGCAGGCTTGTTCCGAAGTGTCGATGTCACTCTGTTCGTAGCCGACCATGACTTCGAGGACGCCGGGATCGAAGTCCACGGATGCGAGGCATTGAAGCCCGCCGGGGAAGTCGTCGACGACAGTGCGGCGGCCGACGATCTCGGCTTCCTGGGTGCGGGTGAAGCGGTCGTCGTCATCTACATCGGAGATAGGGAACCCGTTGAACGAGACAAGAACCGAGGAGTAAGGATCGCTCGACATATAAGAGCAAGACCGGCGCTGGTAAGGCTCCTCTCGATCCTGGTAGCGTTCCGGTTCTCTCTTATCGATACCCGCACTGGCACGGGCGTCAGGTCCGAAGACGTCGCAAGGGTGGGCTGTGAGCCGGGGTTGAGGTTGTGCTTCTGCGGCATCGTCGTCGGACGTACCGCAGGCGGCCAGTGAGACGGCGAGAGCAAGTGTGGCCACCGTGGCCCCGTTGATTCGAGTCGAGCGGCGCATCAGATGTCTTCTCCCGTGGCGTTGAGGTTTTCGGTGTTGATGCCCTCTTGTTCGTCGTAGGCACGAAGGACAGCTTCGAACGTGGATTTCATGTCCCTGGCATAGCTCTGATGGGCGCGAAACAATCCAAGGGCAGAACTTGACTTGTCGATCTGACCACCGCCCACGGCCTTGTCTTGAAACTTCTCGTTGAGACGCTTGGCTGATTCGAAGTACTCTTCGCCGATGCCGAGTGCGTCGACACGAAGCTCGTTGCGGGCCCGTTCTGCGAGGGCACTCATCGCATCGGCATGCTCGTCGCACAGCTTGATGCAACGCTTAATGCCTTCGCGGTCGATGCTGAGTGGGCCGCCATTGACAGCGGATTCGGTGACCTGTTTCCAGACACCGCCGACAGGTGTTGCCGGGTCGCCGGTGTTCGGTGTTTCCGGGTTGCTCATGTCAGTTGTCCAAACCCTTCTCTACCAACGCTGTTCGGCGAGCTCGCGCTGTTCGCGCAACCCGCGGGTGATCAACGAATCGACTGCCGACGCCAGAAACCCGGGGTCTGCGGGGACTGCAGCATTCTTGTCGCGTGGACCGACCACATAACGTCCGTCGCCGGCGATGTCGACCCACCGGGCCGACCCCAGCTCACCGCGCATGTGCCGGGGACCTCGGAAGACTCGAATGGTTCCGCGTCCGGCGTAACCGGCACGAAGGACGTCTTCGAGACGTGGTAGTGCAGGGCCCGCACCTGCACTGCGCAGGATGTCCTGTGAATAGAAGTCCTCTTCGGGCTCGTCGTTTCGGGCGAATGTGCGCTTGCCGGCGGCATTCTGGGGAACCTGACCGATAAGCAGGGCAGCCAGATCCTGTCTGATGCCGGACCCGAGAACGACATCTCCACCACCGGCAGGCTTCGGTCCGGGTTCCTGAACGGCGATGGCACACCAACGCTGCAACTGTGCACCGATGATCCTGATGGGCTTCTTCTCGTATGTCTCCCCGGAGATTTCGACAAACACCTCCGGTTCGGCGAGGATCCGAACAGCCATACGTACGTCCTGACGATCATCGCCGACGAATGCCTCACGGATCTCGCGCTGCTGGTACTCGAACGCGTTGTACGTGCGGGCAGAGCTGATGAGGGCAAACGGGTACGGCTGCCTGTCTTGACCCGTGTCGTGCCAGAGCGCCCCGAACTGCTCACCACGCAGTCGCCAGTTGCGAATTCTCATGCGCCGATCACCGGAGGCGCCACGGACGGCATCTTGCCGATCAGTTCGTTGCCGTTGTCGAGTGTCACGAGATAGCCGGGCGTCTTGTGCTCTTTGTCGTCGTTGCCGCCGGCTCCGCGTCCGCCGCCGCCCATCATGCCGCCGCCCATACCCGCGCCACGGGCACCTGCTCCAACTCCACCGGCTCCCGGTCGGCCAACGGTACCGAGCCCGCCCGCACCGTTGGGCGCGCCGAGGCCCTTCGGGCTACCGAGGCCTGCGGCAGGCGCTCCGCTCACGAGCCCGCCGCCGAGGCCACCGGCACCGCCGCCAGGGCTGCCGCCACCACCGTGGCTCCCTCCGCCGAGTCCGCCGCCACCGACGCGGCCCGAGTCGCCGAGCGACGCCCCGGTTCCGGGCATTCCGGTCATCGAGGGATTGCCGGGCACCGAGGATGCTGCGCCCGTGGTTGCAGGAGTCTGGTCACCGGTCGGCGACAAGGGGCTTGCTCCGGTTCCGTCGGACGGAGCCCCAGGGGTTGCGCCGTCCGGATTTCCGGTCGTCGGATCGCCGGAAGTGGGGCTCCCGGTGGGGCCGCCCGGTGCGGAAGTGGGTCCAGCAGGGCCGGCGGTGGGGCCACCGTTGTTCGGGCCGTCGGGAACCACAGGATTGGGCGGATCCACCGTTTCGGAGAGGCGTGGAATGACCGGAACATTGCCGTCCGTGCCCACGACACCGGGGCGGTAGATGTTGTTCATTGCAGCGACCGCCTCGGCGTGCCGACGATAGTGCTCGTCGTCGGTGTCCGTCTTCCACGGTGTGATGTCGTCCCACCAACTCTGCTTCTGGACTTCGGGGACGGCGCCACCCTTGAGACGCGAGGCTGCGTCGTAGATGGGCTGAAAGGAGCCGGCAACTTCGTTGAGCTTGGTCTGCACGCCCTCGGCAGTTCCCTCGTAGGTGGATACCTTGTCCAGCGCATTCGAGGCCGCGGCGCCTTGCCAGCTCAGCCCGATCTCGCGCCTGATGGAGTCCGTGAACTCGCTTATCTTGGTGAAGCCCTCGGTTCCGAGAGCTGTCCATGCGCGCTGAACTTGATCGATGGTGGCGGGGGTCATGGACTGGGCTGCGTCGCGAAGTTCTTCCGGACTCCAGTCGTCGGTCTGGAAATACTCCGGGTCGTGAACGTAGATCGGTTCGGTCATGAATCCCCCTCGTAGTAATACGGCCCCGCGCGCCACCCTCGTCAATATTCGACGCGCGGACACCTTATCCGGTTCCCGGTGCGCGCAGAATGCCGGATCCAGGGCGCAGTAGGTGTGCTATGCGCTGGTTGTTCGCCAGTACTGACGCTTGCGCTCGTCCTTGACCACGACGCCGATGGCGGTGAGTTCACGACGGAGCGCTCGCAGGTCGTCCGCGTCGCCGCCGTCCTCCAAAGACTCTTTCCGGGCACGCATCAGCGCGTGTGCGTCCGGAGAAAGTGCCGTCGCGCCGTCCACCCAGCGGGTGAATTCGTGTGCATGAGGGTCGTGCTCGTGCCAGGTGTAGCCATGCGACCGGAAGGCCGCCTCGGTCCGTTCACCGTCCAGGTCGGAGGCTTCACGTACCAGTTCGGAACCGTCCCTCCCCAGCACTACGAGATTGCCGTTGTCCGTGAACACACCGGCTATGTCGCGTCGGTCGACCTCGAGCGGCTTCTCACCGGACCGGATGATCGCCACTCGGTCGTCAGCGACGGTGATGGTGATGAACTCGCCGCACGCGATCAGTGCGAGAACGGCACCTGCCGCGATCCCGACAACGATCGCCCCGACAGTCGTCTTCGTGCCGATCACTTCGGACAGCTCGGCGATCTTCGCCTGATTCGGGAACCATGCGAGGCCGGCGATCCACCCGGGCAGCTTCGCCGCGAGAAATCCGACGCCGCCTCCCAGCACGGGCAGAGTCGTCCACAGCAGGATGTGCGTCCATACCGAGTGGCGGACGACGCTCGGCGTTGCGGGCGAGTTGATGGTCATGACCCGTCTCCTTCGCTTGCTGATATGGCGTTGACGAACAACGCCGACCACTGGCTCGCGAACTCTTCGTGCTCGGCTTCCGGTCGACGTTCGAGTTCTCGTGGGACGTGCCCCATCGCGTTGGTGAGTACCGACGCGAACACGGCGGGATCGGCGTCGCGGAACTGGCCGTACGACTGGCCCTCACTGATGAATTGGACGAGTTCGTCGGCATCGGCACCGTCCCTGCCGGCCCTCGAGGGGTGCGGCGCCTGCTGTCGAATCTGGGCGAGCGCCGACATCTCTTGCTTGTGTTCGGTGCAATACGCGACGTAGCGAGTGAGCATGCTCTTCAGTGCCTGCGGGTAACTGTCCGGTTCGGGACCGTCCCCCATGGCTGTGTCGAGGCGGCGCTCGATGGTGCCGAGTGTGACGTTCATCAGGTCCTCCTTCGATTCGAAGTGGTAGCTGATGAGCCCTGCGCTGATGGCCGCGTGGCGTGCGATCCGAGTGAAGGTCGTTGCGGTGTAACCGTGCTCCGCGATGGCCGCAATCGTCGCCTCCACGATCTGCGCACGGCGGGATTCTTCGATGAACGACCGCTTGGGCTCCTTGTTTGGTTGCACAACCAGAATATTAAATGGCCAACCAAATTTTGTAAACTGGATTGGTTGACATGCAAGTTCAGACTTGCCTATGGTGACGAGGTGGCCGATGTGTTCAAGGCGTTAGCCGACCCGACTCGTCGTGCGATCCTCGACGAGCTGCAGAAACGTGACGATCAAACGCTCTTCGAGCTGTGCGGGCGTTTGACGATGAATCACGGACTCGGGTCGTCCAGGCAGGCTGTGTCGCAGCATCTCGACGTGCTCGAAGAAGTCGGACTGGTGATCGCCCGCCGTGAAGGTCGCTACAAGTTTCATCGACTGGACACCACCCCGCTCGGGGTCATCACCGAGCGGTGGCCGACACCCGCCAAGCAAGGAGAATCATGAGAATCAACGTCACCAGCGTTTTCGTGGACGACCAGGACAAGGCGCTCCGGTTCTACACCGACGTCCTCGGATTCCAGAAGAAGACGGAAGTCCCGTCGGTGAGTTCAAGTGGCTCACGGTGGTCTCTCCAGACGAGCCGAACGGCACGGAACTGCTCCTCGAGCCGGACGTGCACCCCGCAGTGCGGCCCTACAAGGAAGCGCTTGTCGCGGACGGCATTCCGGCCACTTCCTTCGCCGTGAACGATGTCGCGGCCGAGTTCGAGCGGTTGCAGGGACTCGGTGTGACGTTCACACAAGAACCGGTGGACATGGGCCAGGTCATCACCGCCGTCCTCGACGACACTTGCGGCAACCTCATCCAGATCGCCGCCGAGCACTGAGGTCAGGTCAGCAGTTCGTCGATGCGAGCGAGAGTGGCCGTCAGTTTCGTCGTGTGGCGGCTGCGCTGCGGCGAACCAGTGATTTCGTGACTCTCGATTCGTGCAACGGTGACGACGTCAGGATTCTCGGCCAGGCGAAGACAGTAGAGGACCCACGAGGGAATCCGGCTCTGGATCGGTTGCCGCGCATCCTGTGGGTAGAGAAGATGCAGGGGTGAAGAACAAGCCGAAGACCGTGTCAGCGGAAGATGCGATCAAAGCATTCCACCGGGCTCCGCACGGAGCCGGGCGGTCGCGCGCAACCCGTGCTGCCCTTCGGAAGGCGCTTGCCGAGGCGGATCTGCTCGACGACCTCGGGGGTCTCAGCGTCCGCGAGTTGAACGACGATGTCGTTCTGCTCGGCCCGGACGGGCGTGAAGTGGATACCTGGCGACAGGACTACCCGTACGACGAGCTTCTCGGCCGGGAAGAGTACGAGTACACCGTGCGGTCGTTGCAGATCGAGATGCTCAAGATGCAGTCATGGGTGAAGGACACCGGCCAGCGGGTCGTGGTGTTGTTCGAGGGCCGCGATGCGGCAGGTAAGGGTGGCACCATCAAGCGTTTCACCCAGCATCTCGATCCGCGAGGAGCCCGCGTCGTGGCGTTGTCGAAGCCGACGGAGCGGGAGAGCACCGAGTGGTATTTCCAGCGCTACGTCAGCCAGTTGCCGGCGGGTGGCGAGATCGTGTTGTTCGACCGCTCCTGGTACAACCGCGCCGTGGTGGAACGCGTGATGGGTTTCTGCACAGACGAACAGTACGAGGAGTTCATCGAGCAGACGCCGCCCCTCGAGAAGCTCCT
The DNA here is from genome assembly GCF_042719695.1 of Rhodococcus sp. NPDC058521. Classification (NCBI taxonomy): domain Bacteria; kingdom Bacillati; phylum Actinomycetota; class Actinomycetes; order Mycobacteriales; family Nocardiaceae; genus Rhodococcus; species Rhodococcus sp. NPDC058521. The sequence goes on along the minus strand of NZ_JBHXNL010000002.1, from coordinate 46,001 downwards.
TACCGATTCGGGTATTCACCTGGTGAAGTTGTGGTTCTCGGTGTCGAGAGCCGAACAGCGGACGAGGTTTCTCACGCGTGTGATCGATCCGGTCCGGCAGTGGAAGCTGAGTCCGACCGATCTGGCGTCGCTGGACAAATGGGACGACTACACGAGAGCCAAGGAGGCGATGTTCGAGACGACGGATACCGAGCACGCTCCGTGGACGGTCGTGCGAAGCAACGACAAGGAGCGCGGCCGAATCGCGGCCATGCAATGGGTGCTGTCCAGCCTCGACTACCCGACGAAGGACGAGGACGTGGTCGGTCCACCCGATCCGCTGATCGTCGGTCCAGCGGATCAGGTGTACGAACAGAGCGAGACCTAGGAAGCGATCTTCGGCAGCGTGACTACCTGGCCGGCGTAGGCCAGGCCAGCGCCGAAGCCCATCAGCAGGGCGGTGTCGCCCGGCTTCGCTGCTCCTGACTTCAGTACCTGCTCCATGGCCATCGGGATCGATGCAGCGGAAGTGTTTCCGGCCTCGATGATGTCCTCGGCCACAACGATTCGCTCCGGCATGTGCAGGGCGCGGGTCAGTGCCTGGGTGATACGGATGTTCGCCTGGTGCGGGACGAACACGTCGAGATCCTCCATCGCCACACCCGACTTCTCCACGGCGGCGCGACATGCCTTCTCGATGAACGTTGCCGCCCAACGAAAGACCGCCGTTCCCTGCATGCGGATGTACGGCCGGACGGACGTTCCGCCGGAGGCTTCTGCGGCGGCGACCTCGGCGAAGTATTCCTGAAAATCCTTGTCCTGCTGGATAGCCGCCGTCTGGCTACCATCCGATCCCCATGCAACCGCCCCGATTCCCTCGACGTCCGAAGGTCCGACGATTGCAGCGCCTGCTCCGTCCGCGAAGATGAACGCAGTCGAGCGGTCGGTCCGATCGAGGAGGTCGGTCAATCGTTCCACGCCGACCACCAGCACGTGCTGTGCGGTACCTGCGCGGACCATGTCGGATGCGGTTGCGAGGGCGTGGCAGAACCCCGCACATCCAGCCGAGACGTCGAAGGCCGGACAGTCCGTCATGCCCAGTTCCGTGGCGACAACTGCACCTGCCGAGGGGCCGAGCACCATCATCGACGACGTGGCGAGGACGACGCAGTCCACCTGATCGGCTGTCACGCCTGCCGCTGCGAGGGCGTCCTTGCTCGCCTCCACACTCATATTGACGATCGTTTCGTCGTCGCCGGCGAATCGCCGTTCCTTGATGCCCGAGCGGGTCTGAATCCACTCGTCGCTGGAGTCGATCGGGCCGATGATCTCGGAGTTGGGGACCACACGTTTCGGCCGGTAGACGCCGAGCCCGAGAATTCGGGTGTGCTCCGCACCTCGTTGGGTGGTGATTGAACCGGACATGTCGTGCTCCCTCGCTTTTGGCAGATCGTCTGTCAACATACCCCCTGATTTCGGGTGCACGAACCTACTGGCCAGTAAGTATGCGAGGACGGGCCCGTGCAGTGAATCGTGTTGCCCTCCAACATCGATACGGCGAAAGTTGCCCGCAGGTAGCTCGATGTTCGATACGTTCGCGGCGCCAGTACGACGACCGTCCGGACCGAGGGGAGGAGTCGGAGATGGTCGACCACCTCGCCTCGAACGGAGATCGAATGGGACGTACCAACCACATTGCCCCCTACGGAATCACCCTCGTCATGGCGGGTTCGACAGTGCTCTCGCCGGCCGCTATTCGACCAGCAGTCGCGCAGACTGTCGATCCCATCGAATCCGTCGTGTCTGCCGCGATAGCTGCTGCACCGGGCCGTGACTCGTCTGCGTACTCCCCGCCGAGTGCGGAGACCGTCGACGGCATCGTCGCGGGAGTGTCCGACCTCGTGCGGGACGAAAAGCCCACTGTGGATGCATACGACCTGGTGACAGTGGGCGTGGGTAATGGTGAGGCGTCCGCGCTCGTCGAGGAGGGCAACCCGCATGCCGGAAACGGTCTGTATGCCGTGCGTAGCGACTCGGCCGCTCAGGTACCTCTGATCGTGCAGGTGCCCCATCCGATCGCGGAGTTCGAGGTCGAAAAGATGGGGACGCAGCTGTTCGCGACCACCGAGTCGGAGCTGTTCATGATGGCCGGGGCCCATCGCACGGCAGGTGGCGGGAGTGCGGACGTCGCGCACCGTGCGGATACGGCCTTTGCTGCGGTCAACGAGGCCGTTGTCGAACCCGGGGCCACGGTCGTGCAGCTCCATGGGTTCTCGCAGGCGAACCATCAGACGGACTTCGGGGACATCGTGGTTTCCAGCTCGGTGGACGAGCCGTCCCCTGCGGTGCGGAAACTGGCCGACGACCTGCGCGGCGGCGGCTTCGAGACCTGTATGTACGACGGCGAGAACTGCGGAGCGCTGGCCGGCACCGTCAATGTGGAGGCTGACGCCGCACATGCTCACGGGGCGGAATTCATTCACATCGAGGTGGATCAGGACGTCCGTCGCGATGCCGGCGAGCGCACGCGGCTCGTCAACCTCGTCGCACAGTCACTGAAGGCGTCCGGCATCGGCTGACCTGCCCCGACCAATGTCACACCGGTTCGCCTCACGCGAACCGCTGTGACATTGGTCAGCGCTAGTCACGTCCTTTCGGCGTTTCAGGCCGCTGGGAGGTGTCGATCGAGGAAGGTTTGCGTCTGTTCCGCGATCTCGGCGGCGTTGTCGTGGAACAGGTAGTGATGGCCGTCGAGCACTATCACCTGTTGGATATCCGGGTTGGTGACAGTTGCGTGATGGGCGGATTCCCACTCGGGTTCGACCTCGAGTGAAGAAGAGGCGAGGATCGACAAGGTCGGCATCGTTGCTGGAAACTTCGCACCTTTGATGGCGCGAAGGTTTTCCGGCTCACGCGCCGCCTCGTCGAGCATCGTCGGGTTGAGGACCCACGCGTACCCGCGCAGATACAGGTCCTGCTGTTCCTGCGTGTACTCCTGCGACTCACCGAGACTGTCGTTGTAGTCGGCGACAAGCCCAAGGTAGTCGGTGCGCTTGTCGAGGGTGATCAGGTCGCGAATCCCTCCGACGGAGGTCACGGTGGACATCCACTTCGGCCACGCAGGTTCGGATTCGCCGTCCTGTGCGATGAACCGCTCGTCGTCGATACCCACCACTGCCGAAACTTCGTCCGGACGATTTGTGGCCCACCACGTTGCGTACAACCCCGAAATCGAGTGCGGCATGAGAACGTAAGGACCGCTGCGGTCCAGTTCTTCGAGCGCAGTACGGATTTCGCTGACGATGTTTTCGCTTGTTCGTGAGGAGTCGGTTTCGTCGCTGAGCCCGAGGCCGAAGTTCTCGATGGTGACCACGGTGTTCTTCTCGGCGAGGCGCCGGGCGAGGGGTGCGAAATCGAGGATCGGCTCCGGCGTCCCGAGGCCGGGCATGAGGACGATGGTTCGCGGTCCGGTTCCTTGAATTGCGACACTCATGCGATGGCCGTCGACATCCACGTACCGGTGAACGGGCCCGTTTTCCTGTTCGATCGCCTGCTTGTCGCGTGGAGTCTGCCAGTGATGGTATGCCGTGGAGGCGACGATCAGGACGACGACGATTGCCACGATTGCAGCAAGAACACGCACTAGCATCCGAAGCACACGACGCGGTCGCGTTCGGCTCGAGTCCACGCCGCCACCGTATCCCACACGCCTTCACCCGACCTGCCCCTCACCGATGTCACACCGGTTCGCCCGAGCCGAACGTGTGTGACATTCGTGAGTGCATGGGGGTATTCGACGGTATGATGTCGTGGTCGGCGATACGGCCGACACACGCACCGGTCCCGCCCCGTTACGGCGTATGACGATGAATACTTTCGAAAGGGCAGTGCCCGTCCTCCGCCGGTGAACCGGCACCGACCGCGCAGACCTCGGCAGGATGGCGCGGGTATTCAGTATCTCTTCGAGTGGCGCAGACACGTCGAGTACTTGGAGAAGCAGGTTTTGTGCGGCCACAGTCGACCGATCCCCGTGATCAGCACGGTCTGGGAAGGCCCGACGGGTTGTCCTATGTGCGACGGGGAGATGGGTGCCGACGCCCGTACCAGGCTCGAAGGTTTGATGCGTAACGGCGGCCGTCGGGCCCACCAGCTCAGGGTTGCTGTGACGCGACTCGACGGGCGCTATCGCGAAGTGACAACCGAGTACGACCATCGACGGTCGGTGCCCTGGTGGCATCGACGTGCGCCGTGGGGGTGACCACAACTACCGACCGATGTCACACCGGTTTGCCGAGACGAACGTGCGTGACATCAGTCGAAGCAGAGGTTGCGAAACGTGAATGAGTGTCGGTGGTCACACCTACGGTCGGAGACATGGCACTTTCGAAACAAGAACGAGAGCAGTTTCTGTCCGAGGCGCACATCGGGGCGCTGTCGGTTGTCGAACGGCCGGACCGTGCGCCACTGACGGTCCCGATCTGGTACCAGTACACGCCGGGAGGTGAATTGTGGGTGCGGACAGGCCCCGACTCGCGCAAGGCGCGAGCCATTAGAGCTGCGGGACGGTTCAGTCTCATGGTGGAGCACACCGAGCCGACCGTTCGTTACGTATCCGTGGAAGGTCCGGTGACCAGGTGGGAAGCCTCCACCGACGACCAAGCGTGGGAAATGGCCGCGCGCTACATCCCGCAGGACAAGGTGGCCGGCTTCGTCGAGTTCGAGAAAGAGAACCTCGGCGAGCACGTCGCCATTTTCCTGCGGCCGGACCACTGGCTGTCTGCCGACTTGGGTTAGGTAATCGTGAAAGGATGCTACGTATGGCGTCCGAGCGCACATGTCTTCCGCATACGTCTGTCGGGAGTTTCGACGGACATACTGGCTTCCCAGACCGGCCGAGTATTCGCGTCGTTGGGCAGTTCAGGAGCTTTAGTACGTAGGTTCTGATGTGACGGATGCCGACGGCAGCACACCGGCACTGGTAGCGGGCGTCGTTCAGGGTTGGGCGAATCACGTCGACGGAATCGGGAAGAGTGTTAGCCGATGGCGCGACTCAACCCTCTTCGGGTGTGGCTGAGATTCATCAGGCGAGACGATCACGCAGGGCGCACTCTTCGTCGTCGGTGAGGCCCGCCTGCCTTGGCACCGTGCGAATCGGTCTCGGTCGGCGCGAACCAGCTTTGCGCCCGCAGAGGTCGGTCCGTCTCCACGAGCCACGCACGTGACCTGAGCGCCACGATTCAGCGCGGCCGTCGTGATCGCACGATGCGGTTCCACCGAGGATGAGCAAACCTATTGGCTCACCGACGCCGCCGACTCGGACGTCGATTCCGTCACCTGGGTGCTCGACGACAGTCCGGATCGGCGCTGGGTCGAACAAAGCTGACCTGCCGAAACCTACTCTCGCCGCTTTGCCCCGCGTTGCGCGGAATTCGGTCGGGCACCTGGTGCCGGTGTGGTGGCCATGGTCCGTTCGGCGGCTTCTTGTTGTTTCGTAGCGTGTTCGTGGTCGATGCGCCTGAACACGAGGTGCTGCTGGCAATAGGTCCAGACGTTGTTGCTGACCCAGTACAGCAAGATCGCGATCATCAGGAAGGGTCCGCCGATGAGGACGCCGAGCGGGAAGATCCACAGCATCAATTTGTTCATGATCGCCGACTGTGGGTTGGCCGCCGCGTCGGGATTCTGCCGCGCTACCGATGCCCGGGCGTTGAAGTGCGTGGCAATGCTTGCGAGCACCATCAGGGGGATCGCGACGGCCGCGATTGTGGCCACGGTCGGGATCCCGCCATATGACGCGAAAGACTCCAGAGTGCTCTGCGGACTCGTGATGGCCGCGGAGATCGGAGCACCGAACAATCGAGCTCTCAGGAACGACTGCACCTCCGTGGCGCTGAAGACGTAGTTCGCGGTGTTCGCGTTCGCTTCCGGAGTCATACCTAGGCCGCCCATGATGGTTCCGGTGCGGTTGAACGAACGCAGTACGTGGTAGAGCCCCAGGAATACCGGTGCCTGCACGAGCGCGGGCAGACACCCCATCAGAGGGTTGAACCCGTGCTCTTGCTGCAGTTTCTGCATCTCTGTGGCCTGACGCTGCCGGTCGCCCGCATACTTCTTCTGCAGCGCTTTGATCTGTGGTTGTAGCTCCTGCATTTGGCGGGATGCGCGGATCTGTTTGATCGCGGGAGCCAGTAGCAGCAAGCGCACGGTGAAGACCAGGAACACCACCGCCAACGCCCAGGCGAATCCGTTGTCCGGGCCCAAGACTGCGCCGAACGCTTTGTGCCAAAACCATAAGATTGCGGAGACGGGGTAGTAAATGAAATCGAGCATTTTTCGAGCACCTTCTTTGGGACACGATGCACGTCACAAGGCATCGTGCAGGTAGGAGTTCACGCCGGATCCTTCGCAGACGAAGGCGGCGTGGTGGTGGGACGGTTCGCTAGGCGGACGTCACAGCGTTTGCGCTATGCCGCGGCCTGGAACTGTCCGGGTGCTCGAGGCAGGCGGGGGCGGCCAGGAGTATCAGGGGCACTCTGCCGGCGGAATGCGCCGCGTAGGCGCTGTTCGTCGCGTGGTGGACCAGTTCTCGGTCCGGTCACGGGGTGAAGGTGAGACAGGGCGCTGTGCCCGGCCACGGCGAGCAGAAGAAAGATCGCCACGGCGGCACCGACAACAGCGGTGGGCGCGTCGATCGCCGTCGTCGCGACCACCACCAACGTCAGCACGGCCACCCAAGCGAACTGAACAAAGCTCAGTCCGCGAGTCAGCGTCAACCACATCCGTGCCATGCGACGAAGCATACCGGTGGCTCCATACAGGTACGAATGCCGAACCTGAACAGCGGATTCAGTCTTGTGAAGAGGCGTTCATGCATGAATGTCACCTGTGACGTCTCTCGGCTGCCTACGACTGCCAGTGTCGGTGAGCCTGAATCAAAGCATTCGCGGTCATCGTTTCCACTATTGCCGTGGGGCTCGTACCGTCCGCGATGACTCGGAACCATCGGTGAAGTCGGTGCCACGAGCGATTTCGGCCCACTCCTGCAGGCTCTCCAGGTTAGCGCGGTAAGAGGTGCCGATCCGCTCGACTGCCTCGGCGCCCAGCGGCAGCCGCAGTGGGATCTGGTCGCTGTGGGCGAGATCGACGATCACCTTCGCGGCCTGGACCGGGTTTCCCTCCTGGATGCCGTCGGCGGCAGCCATGTCGGTGCGCACGGCGTCCAGCGCATCCTGTGCATCGGCCCGGTCAAGGCATCGGGTTGGTTGAACGAGGTACGGAAGCGGCTGGATTCGACGATCAGCACCCGGATACCGAAGGGCGCCACCTCACCGGCCAGTGCCTCCGACCAGCACTCGAGAGCGAACTTGCCGACGAGTAGGCGCCAATGCCGGGGAAGGCTATCCGTCCGCCCTGGCTGCTCATCTGCACAATGGTGCCGGAACGGTGCTTCCGCATTGTCGCCAGGACCGCGCGCACCAGTGCGGCACAGGTGTAGGTCCATGGCCTCACGCAGCTCGGCGTCGCTGATCTCCTCGGCCGCGCCGATCACTCCGCGTCCGGACTGTTGACCAGCACATCGACGCTGCCGAACCCGTCCAAGGCGGTGGCGACCACCTCGTAGACTTGCCCGGTGTCGTAGGCGTCGAAACTGGCGGTGAGGAGCCGGTCGAGGGCGTGTTCGGCAATGGCACGACCGAAACCGCGAGGCGCCGGTGATGATCCAGGTCAGCGGAGATGTTTTCTTTGCGGTCATGAACTAAGAAGTTAGAAGTTCGAGCGCACTCGAACGCAAGCAGAAGACAGCCGCATGGTGGTGAACTGCCGCACAGTCACCCCACGCGGATCCCCGCGCCGGCGAGGAACTCGCGGACTCGGCCCATCAGTCGGTCGGTCGAGAAGACTTGCCATTGGTCGGCGAGGCGCTCGTCGTGGACGAGGTCACGGAACCGGCGGAAGGCGCCCTTGCCCTCGATCGCCCGCTCGAGCCGCTGCCGCAGTGCCACATCCTGTTGCCGCTCGGCGAACGCGGCCATGTCCCGCCAGCCGTCTCGTGACCCGGTGGGCTCGAACCGGAGCCAACGGTCCGGCTCGGTCTCCACGTCGATGGCGGCATCCTCCCCGACCATCATCGGGTCGGTGAGGTTGTCGTCGTACACCTCCCCGGTGCGCAGGTCGACATACCCGCCGGACGACATGTCGAGATCCCCTTCCAGCTCGGCGCTCAGCATGTCGAGGTCCACCGGAACTACTTGCCCCGGCAGCGGCTCGCGGCGCAGACAGGCGAGCAGATCTTCGGCAAGCGTCTGGTCGCCTGCCGCGCCGCGCCACGTCAACCGGTTGACGATCGAGAGAGTGACCGCCTCGGCTTCTTGGCGCCGCTGCTGCAATGCCATCGGAAGGCCTGCGCCTACCTGTTGTAGAGCGTCGTCGATATCGCACCCCGACACCACCGACAGGAAGCGGACCGCATCTTTTGACACTATGGCTGCACGTAGGTCGGTCACGTCGAGCGCAGGCACCGGCTGCTGATCGGGCCACGCGTGCAACAGCATCGGGTGCGACCGGCCCGGTCTTCTCGGCGGTCGACTCTCCTCGTCGTCGTCGGACCACCGGCGACCGTACTGGTCCGGGATGCTGCCCCAGCCCCAGTAGGGCAAAGGGGTCTGGGGGTGGATGCCCAGCACCTCCAGCGGGTCGATCTTCTTTTCGCCGATGATGCACCGGTGCGTCCAGTCGTCACCGAGATCGAACGTGAACTGGAATTCGGCGCCCGGCTTCAGCGTTCTTGCGACCTTGGCAGCGCCTATGTCGATGGGCGCGATGATCGGCCCACCGATCCCTCCGGTCATTTCGGCTCCGGTCTCCGCGTCTGTGACTATCCGGCCATCGGCGAGAATGAACATCGACAGGTGGGACTTGTCCCATCGGGCGAACGCATCATTGACGGAGCTTGCCAGGTCGAGGAAGGTGTGCGCCGGCCCCACCGCGAATATCCGCCCGGGCCACGGCCACAGCTCCACGCCACGCCCACCGAGCAACTCCACCGTCACCGACAACCATGTTCGTGCCATGCCTTCGAGGATGACACGTCATGGCAAGCCGTGGGCGTTGAAGAATCCGAGCGTTGAGCGCGTGCGTCTCGAGCGCTCGGCGAAACCGCAAGCCCGCGGGCGACAACCACATTGCCGACGAGGCTCCGATTCCGAATCTGAGCGAAGCGAATCGCACTGGTCGGTCAGCAGAATCACTCCACGCCGACTGCCGCGACGATGTTCAGTCGCGCCGCCCGTAGGGCAGGTGGTATCGAACCGAGCAGACTCAGAACGACTGCGACGGCGGCGAAGAGCAGGGCTGTCACCATCGGCTGATACTCGACATCGATGCTGAGAACGTTCGACATGGCCATGGAATTCAGATACTGATTCGCGGCACCGAAGGCGACGCCGATCGCACCGCCAACCAACCCGATTGCCGCTGCCTCGGCCAGAACTGTCCGTAACGCGAACCGGCGGCTCGAGCCGATGGCACGCAGGACGCCCAGTTCACGCCGACGTTCCAGGACCGACAACATCAGCGTATTGAGCAATGCCACAGAGGCAACGACCACGACGATCCACGCCATGATCCCGATCAACACCGTTGCACCCTCGATCGATCGGGTGATCGCGGTCAGCCCCTCGCCACCGGTGTACACATATATTTCATCCGGAACCTTCTCGCGCAGAGCAGTTTCCACATCATGCAGGTCTGCACCGGGCGCCGCACCGATGCCGAGAATCGTCTCCCCAGGGCGTTCGAACCATTCCTGCATATGCTCGATGTTCATGGCCACGACCCCTCCGAGCGCGGAGAAGAACGGCACCACCTGCAGCACCTCTACTGTGTGCACCCCGCGCGGTGTCGGTATGTCCAGAGTGTCGCCGGCAACGACTCCCAAAGACCTTCCGATGTCTCGGGAGATCACGACACCGTCACCCGCCCACACACGCTCGCGAACCTGCTCGTCCATCGCCGAGGTCGGAGGTACACCCGATCCCGGTGCCATTCCCGAAATCATGACCCGAGCACCCCCGAGACTGGCGTATGCCATCTGACCCTGAACAACCTCTTCGACCCCTGGAATAGCCTCGACCTCTTGCCGAAGCCCTGCGGGAAGCAAAGGCGCAGTGGGGAACACGCCCGGATCGGTTGAACTGACAAACAGGTCGACATTTGCCAGGGTAGAGAAACTGTCCGCCGTGGAGTCTACGACGTTCGAGTTGGAGCCTGTGCTGGACATCGTCACCGAAACGCCGATCATCACGGTCATCAACGTCGCCCACACCCGACGCGGCGCGCGCTCCACCGTCGCCGCAGCCAGCGCTCCCGGAGCACCGAACACTCTCGCAATCGACGCCGATCCCCGAACGATCACAGTGCTGAACGCGAAACACAAGGCGATCTCGGCGGCGGAGATCAAGCCGATCGCGCCGACACTCAGCCGCCCCACGTCGGCCACGGCCACCGTCACCGCTGCCGCAAGGAATCCGACACCTATCGTTCCCGCTACCACCCGAACGGACCTTCGGACCGCATCGGCGGAAGACGCACCTACCGGCGCCAACGCCTCCACCGGAGCCACACTGTAGATCTGGCGTGCCGCGAAAGCCGCCGCTGCAACGCTGGCGAGCACGCAGGCTGCCACCGTTACGGGTACGGCGTATCCGGGCAGCATGTACTCGGTCCGTGCTTCGACGGACTGCACGATGGCGGTCGGCAGCGCATCGATCGCCTGACGACCGACGAATACCCCGATGACGGAACCGACGATTCCTCCAATTGCACCTACCAGCGCCGCTTCTGCGAGCAAGTCTCCCACCATGGCTCGGCGGGATCCTCCTATGGCACGGAGCATCGACAACTCCGGACGCCGACCGGAGATCGCCATACTCATCACGTTGTATACGAGGAACGCCGCAACGACCAGGGCTGCGGACGCGGAAGACAACGTCAACGAACGCAGGACCGAAACGCTGCCGGCGGCATTCGCTGAACGCGCACTGGGCTCGGCGACGGTAGCCCGACCCTCCACGGTGTCGGCCACTGCGGCGCGAACCTGGCTCGCATCCGCGTCGGGTGCAACGTCGACCATGATCGAGTCCAACTGCTCACCGCGTCCGGTGAGCTCTTGTAGCAACGGCAACGGCGCCATCACGAACCGCCCGCCGTTGACGCGCATGGCGTCGGAGCCGTGGAGAACCACCGCCACCGGAGCGGTGCCAGATCCAACGGGGGCTGCATCTCCTTCCGAGAGACCCATCCCCGCGCCGACCGCCACCCCTCCCGGGTTCGCCAGAAGTCGGCCGAGATGTGGCTGCACCGTACGTTGCAGTTCACTGTGCAGACCGGCAATCCTCGCGTCAGCACCCAGGAGGAGAACACGCTCGGACGGCGGCCCCGACGACATACGAAGCATCGGCACCGCAGTCTGGACACCGGGCACCGCGGCGACCCGAGCCTGCAGCTTCTGGTCGAATCCGCTGTCCGTGATTCCGGATACCTCCAGATCCGCATTGCCTGCAACGCTGCGGGTCAACCGGTCGGCCGAACCTGTGATCGAGCCGGAGATACCGAAGACGGCGACCAGGAGTACTGCCGAAACAGCGACAACCGTGATCGATGTGGCGGTCCGAGCGGGGTGCACTGCGAACGCTCGCAGGGTGAACACTCGCATCCACGACAGCGCCGCGCCCATCATCCTGGTGTCCCGGTCGGAAGAACCTCGACCTTTGCGTCGGATTGCACGCGGCCGTCGCGCAGGGTGATCGTCCTGTCCGTCGACTCTGCGGCATTTACGTCGTGAGTCACCATGACCACCATGCGATCTCTGCCTTCGTCGTGAGCGATGTCGGCAAGTAGCTCCAGGACGGCCGCCCCTGTCCTCGAGTCGAGGTTGCCCGTCGGCTCGTCGGCGAGAATCAACGGTGGGTCCATCATCAACGCTCTAGCGACCGCAACCCGCTGCATCTGGCCACCCGACAACTCGGCGGGCCGGTGCTCCGCACGATTGCCGAGCTCCACCCGCTCCAGTAGGGCAATGGCATCCGATTTGACCTTGCTCATGCGGACTCCATCGAGAAGCTTGGGTATCGCAACGTTCTCCCAGGCCGACATGGTGGGCAGCAGGTTGAAGAACTGGAACACGAACCCGACCTGCTTCCGACGAAAGCGGGATTGCGCCTCGTCGTTCAAGGAACCAATTTCTTTGCCTTGAAACAGGATCTCCCCCGAATCCGGAGAATCCAACGCGCCGAGTAGGTGCAGTAACGTGCTCTTTCCGGCGCCGGAGGGGCCGACGATCGACACGAATCCGCCACCTTCGAGCACGAGATCGACCCCATCCAGAGCCCGCACCAGCTGCCCACCGACAAGGTACTCGCGGCGTACATCACGCAACTCGATGGTCATGCCACCACCACCCGCTGTCGGGCCAGGGGAAACGATCCGGTCGCGTGAGCAGAAATCATCCGCTGCTCGGACCGCAGCGCACCGCGCAGAGATTCGTATGAGAGTGCGCCGGCATCGAGTACCGCACGCAGCGTCGGCTGCTCGGCGGCGAGGGCGCTCCGTGCGTCGACCAGCGCAGTGCCGTCCTCGAGCGATTGGTCGAGTTTGGCAGCGAGGTGGTTGTTCCACCGTTGTTGCAATGCGAGAAGAACATTGTCGGGTGAACCGAAATGCCGAATCACGCCGTCCACGTGGCTCAGTCGCACCACGACCTCTGGATCTACGCGAGCACGATCGAGAACGTCATAGAGAACGGCCCGCCGTGCATGAAAATCGTCCCAGGACATCTCCGCTACCTCCGTACATATCCGGTTGTGTCGAAAACGCTACGGACGCCAAGGGTCGATTTCGCCGTGCCAGAGGAGGGAATCCTTCTCCTACCGTGGTCGGAGAACCTTCTCCGTTCCGGGAACGATGTTCGGAGGCCGCGTAGTCGCCTACGCTTGTCTGGTGCAGATCGTCGAGTTTTGTCGCCGTAGGGCAGACGCGAGCGAGTACGACTACCCTCTCCCCGTCGCAACGGTCTCGCACGTCCTCGGGGCCGCGATGGCAACGATTGCCGTTGTCCAACGCGACGCGCTCGTCCCGCCTGGATGGCCTCTGCTGTTCGGACTGATCGCTGCGCTCACACCGCTCGCGAGCGTAATCAAACCTGGGGTCCTCGTGCCGAGGCCGCTGCTGGCGGTCATCATGACCGCGGCGACTGCGTTTTTGCTGCTCGAACCCGCGGACACATTGTTCGACTTTGCGCCGCTCATTCTTGCCACATCTACCGCCGAGGTCGCCGCGACGTCGCGACTTCTCGTCAGCGTGCCTGCTGCGCTCGGCGCGCTCGCAACTTTGTCCGTGTTCGCATTGGTAGGCATGCTCGACAATGCTCTATACAGCCTGTTCGGGGTGGTGCTGGGATGGACCATCGGATATTTGATGTTGACGCAACTTCGGCTGCTGCATCAAGAAAAGGCATCGCACGCTACTCAGGCGGAACAGGCGGCCACGCGTGAACGCCAGCGGATCGCCCGAGAGATTCACGATGTCGTGGCTCATTCGCTGAGCGTCACTCTGCTCCACCTGACGGGCGCCCGCCGAGCGCTGGAAGAGGACCGAGACATCGACGAAGCGGTCGATGCACTCGCCGACGCCGAACGCCTGGGCCGGCACGCCATGGCCGATATTCGACGGACCGTTGGTCTCCTCGATGCACGGTCGCCAAGCACCCATCCCGAACCCGGCATCGCCGACGTTCCCGATCTCGTCGACGCCGTCCGGCGGGCCGGGCTTCCCACGACTTTCGAAATGCATGGTGACCTGGATTCTGTCACCGGTGCAACAGGTCTCGGCATCTACCGCATTTCACAGGAATCCTTGGCGAATGTCGTCAAGCATGCGCCAGGGACCGACGCTCACGTCGCATTGAAGATCGCAGCGTCCGCCATCACGCTCGAAGTCTGCAATCCCACCCCACGACCGGCCGCAGATCCGACCTGCACCGAAGGCTCGGGGCTTCGCGGGATGCGCGAGCGTGCGGCCCTCCTGGGCGGCGATCTCCGTGCGGGGCCGACCCCGAATGGTTGGTCTGTGCGCGTCATCGTGCCTCTGGAATCCGGCCCCTGTGCCGGTGCCTTCTTTCGTCGCTTCGGGAGACAAACGTGACCGGCCCAGAAATCTCCGTGTTGCTCGTCGACGATCAGGAGCTTGTACGCTCGGGTCTACGCCGAATTCTTCGGCGTAAGGACGGGTTTCACGTCGTTGCGGAATGTGCCGACGGTGACGAGGTTCCGATTGCTGTGGCCGACCACTCGCCGGATGTGGTGGTGATGGACCTGCGGATGAAGCGCGTCGACGGCATCGAGGCAACGCGCGCCCTACAGGCGCGCGATCAGACACCGCCAGTGCTGGTCCTCACCACATTCGACGACGACGAACTGCTCTCCGGCTCACTCAGGGCGGGCGCAGCGGGGTTCGTACTCAAAGACTCTCCCGCCGAGAACCTTATGCGGGCGGTGCGGACTGTAGCCGAAGGGGGAGCCTGCCTCGATCCGGCCGTCACGGGACGGGTCCTGTCCACCTATCGGAAAGCTGCCTTTCCCAGTGGTGGCGGGACGGGGACACCCGACCTGCTCACAGCTCGAGAGCGAGATGTCCTGGCCCTGATCGGGCGGGGCCGAACAAACGCCGAGATCGCCACGGATCTAGGAATTTCGGAGGTCACGGTCAAAAGTCACATCGGACACATATTCGTGAAGCTCGACCTACGCGATCGAGCCGCAGCAATCGTCTACGCCTTCGATCACGCAATCGTCACACCGGGGTCGCTCGGTTCATGATCCGTTACGGGAGAGGACCTTTGCCGTTCAGGGTTCGGGGAATTCGGTGTTCGCGTCAACGCCGGTGTTACACAACCGATACTCGTCATCGCAATCGAACGCTGCGCCGAAGGAAGTTCACGAGTCGATGATGGAACGCGATCAGTACCTTCTCCGTCCCGTCTTACAAGATGCACCATCGATTCCGACCGGGCGATCTCGAGTTCGATGTTTCGCGTCGTCAACGTCACTGTTGGTCAGGAACGCCTCGTCCGGCCAACCAGCCGCACAGGCTCAACGGGGCCATCAGCAGCAGCAAGACGACCAGCGTGAAGGTCCAGGACCCGGTGCCGCCGCGTAGTGCTCCGGCAGCGACAGGGCCGATCGCAGCGACGAGATAGCCGATCGATTGGGCCATCGTCGAGAGGCTGGTCGTGATGGAGGCGTTCGATGCGCGTAGGTTGACGAGCGTCAGCGCGAGTGAGAGCTGTCCTCCCTGACGAGACCGAGCAGAATAGCCCACACGAGCGCGGCGCCAACGCCACCGGCGCAGACCCCGACCAGCCCGGCGACGGACAAGGCCACGATCGCACCAGCGAGCAGGCTCTGACTTCGCAGCCGTGCAGCGAAAATCGAGACCGTCAGGGCCGTGAGAATGCTCGAGATCGACAATGCCGTCAAGAGAAGGCCGGCCCGCGTGCTCGGCAGTCAGTCCGCGCTCTCGATAGATCGTGGGCAGCCACGCAATCATGGAATACGCCAACAATGACTGAATGCCCATGAATCCGGTGATTGCCCACGCTGTCGGCGAGCGCAACACCTCGGGTCGCCACTGCGGCGTCGGATAAGTTGTCGCCGTGGCCGTGTTCTGGAAGCGGTGGTGGCGGACGGCGGCGAGCGCTAACGCGGCGGCCGCCAAGGCTGCTGGCGCCGCCCACACCGACAGGGTCGTTCGCCAGTTGTGGAAGAGCGCGGGTTGGCCGCGATCGTGAGTCCGGAAGCAACCCCACTGATCGAGCTTGCGCGCATTCGGCGTGACATTGAGTGAGCTCGTCGCCGACGAGCCCACAACGGCGTTCCATCTGGTCCGCGAAGGCGACCGGACAGCGCGCGAGTCCGCCAACGGCGTGCTCGCTCCGCTCTCGGGTAGCTATCCCGGCCTCGATGCGGTGCATCTGACGGTGCCTGCTTCGACAACGGCTCCACGGGCACAGCATTCGGGCGAAGAATGGCTCTACGTATTGTGCGGACCACTCGAGGTTGTGATCGGAAGTGAAGTGCTCGTCCTGCAGTCCGGTGATGCCGTTCACTTCCCGTCACACACCTCACACTCCGTGCGAAACGTCGGCGAAGCTCCGGCTGAAGTTCTCCTCGTCTCGAAAGCCACATAAGCCGGGCCGCGGGCCGCACTGGGCGGGATGGTGTCCGCATGGTGAGTAGGAAGTCACACCGGAATGGACAACACCCGATGCCGCTCTTCTTCTACCCGGGACTCAGCACGCCACCGACCGGGCGGCCGTGTCCGTCAGGATATTGAAACTCGTGCGCAACGAGGAATCGCGCAGTGATACGGGCCAGATCGATCGGGTCGGGTTCGATCAGATCGAGCGCCGCGGCAACGTGTTGTGCGTCTGTGACGGGGAAGCGGTCGCGGCTGACGAAGGCGAGTGCTTCGGCGGGCAAGCCGGTCCAGCGACTCAGACCCGAACGCAGACCGAGTGCCGCCAGTGAAACGGGGACGTGCAGTCGCGGGGCGCGCACACCAAGCTCGTCGGCGACGACGTTGAGAAGTTCGGGTAGCGGCGGCGTCGCCTCGTGGAGAAGCCAGTACTGTCCTCCCACGGTGCTGTCGAGTTGTGTTGCACGGGAGAGGAAGCGGGCGAGGTAGTCGACTGCCAAGAGGGGGAACCAATGGTCGGCTCCCCCAGGGAGGATGGGCAGTCGTCCCCGGTGCAGGGCACGCACGAGGTTCGGCCAACCCCAGAATTGGGTGGTCTCCCCAGTGCTGGAATCGCCGACGACCGGGCCGGGGTGCACCGTCGTCAGTGGCACGCCCCGCGTCTGCGCGAGGTCGCGGACGCGAGCATCGGCATCCAACTTCGAATCGTGGTACCGATTGGCCGTCAACCGTCCGGAGCGGCGGTGCTGAAACCCGCTGACCAACACCAACCGCTCCAAGCGAGGCGCCGACGCTGCGAGTTCGGTGACCCGTTCCGAACCCTTGACGTTGACCTCCTCGGCAACCTCGGGAGCGAGACCGAAGGACATTGCCGCACCGAGGTGAAACACCTTGCGAGCGGTGCGGGCCACCGCGAGGTCACCCGCACCGAGTCCGAGGTCGGGAGACGCGAGGTCACCGGTCAGGCCGTCGACGAGTTCGCCGCGTCCACCGTGGGCATCGACCCAGGCGCGCAACTCGGCAAGCCGGCGGGCGTCTCCGCGCAATAGCACGGCCACGCGTTGGCCTTCGTTGGTCAGCTCGGGCAACAGCCAGCGACCGATGAAGCCGGTACCGCCGGTGACGAACGCGTCGATGCTGCTCATGACGAAACCTCCTGGGTGACCAGCGCCGCGACTCGCCCGGCAACCCGATGTAGCGGTGCAGTGCTGTGTTGGGTCTTGGCGAGCAGTAAGGCCCCTTCTATCGATGAGATGCTCAATAACGCAAGCTCGGATGCCGTGTCCGTGTTGATGCCGAACCCGGTGAGGTAGTCGGCGATCGAGGTGACCCATTGGTCGTAGCCGGCGCTGCATGCCGTGCGAATCGGGTCGCTGTCTGCGCCGACATCGAGTGCGACCGTGGCAATCGGGCAGCCGTCAACGAAGTGGGAATCCTCGAGCCGAGCGGCCAGCAGATCCGCCATGGCGATGATGGCGCTGGCAGGATCGGCGGCGGTGTCCAAGATGGTGTCGAGTATCTGCCCCAGCTCACCGGCCTCCGCAGCGACCGCTTCGACGGCCAACTGTTCTTTGCCGCCGGGAAAGTGAAAATACAACGACCCCTTGGGGGCACCGGACTCTGCCAGGACCTGGTTCACGCCGGTCGCGTGAAAGCCCTGCCTACTGAACAGGTTGCCTGCTGTCTCCAGTACCCGCGCTCGCGTTTCGCCTCGTGCCGCCATGCCTAAAACTATAGAGACCGGTCTAGTAACTGTCGAGGGAGATCATTCTGTGTGCGACGCGATAGCCGCGACCCCAATGCTCCGTCTTGTCGATGATGTCGTCCAGAACTGCGGGTAATTCAGGCCCGGTCCGAACCGCTCCCAGTGGTCGTGTCATAGGGCCGGGATCAGACAATCGCCCCGAAGCCATGGGTGGGTTCGTTTCCTGTCGATAACGGAACGTCCCACCACGGCCCTCGGTATCGTCCGATGGATGACGAATCCGGTGTACGGAGTAGATTTCGTCGCCGCAGGGATCTCCGTGACGGGTCCACTCGGTGGCGCATTCGAGAACGTGTCGCTGACGATCGATGCCGGTGACCTCGGCATTGTTGTCGGGCAATCGGGAAGCGGTCGAACGTCTCTGCTGCTGGCGCTCGCTGGGCGGATGCGATTGACCACGGGACGGCTCGCAGTGGCCGGACATGTGCTGCCCAAGGGTGCGGGCAGGGTCCGTGAGCTCGTCGCCGTGGCGCGGGCGAACCCGGCGACATATCTCGATCCCGATCTGCGCGTACGTGAGCTGATCGACGAACGAAAGATGATCGGTGGTCCACTGTTCACCAACGCTTCGTTGCGGGACGAACTCGACAACCTCGGAGTTCTGGCCGCCGAGCACCAATTCGTACACCAACTTTCACCGGCCGATGCGCTGCTCTTCGCGGTTGCGTTGTCCTGCGCCGAACAGCCATCTGCCATCGTTGTCGACGACGTAGCCGTGGGATGCACACCCGACGAGGTGGCTCGGGTTTGGCGTGCACTCGCGACCCTCACCGCCCGGGGACTCACAGTGGTCGCGTCGACGACCGCGCCGCCGAGCGACATCCTGGTCGATGCGCCCATCACGGCGATCGAATTGCCACACCCCGAACTTCGCAATCCACTCACAACAGGGGGCACGCGATGAAGGGCATTCGCCTCGCGATACTCGAGGTCAAACGCTTTCGAGGGCCGAGTAAATGGCTGATTCCGGTGGCAATGGCGTTGGTTCCGCTCCTGTACGGCTCGCTGTACCTCTGGTCGAATTGGGATCCGTTCGGGCGTACCGGCGAAATTCCAGTCGCGGTGGTGATCGAGGACGAGCCGGTGACGGTGGCTGGAGAGTACCTCGCCGCGGGTGAGCAATTCGCTCAGCAGCTGCGTGCAACGGGTCTATTCGACTGGACGTTCACCGACGCCGCCGAGGCCCGCCATGGCCTCGAGCACGGTGATTACTACTTCACGATCACCGTGCCGAAGGATTTCAGCGCCAAGCTCGTCAGTGCGGCGAATCCTCCACCCGAGCAGGCGAGTATGAGCATCATGCTCAACGACGCCAACAACTTTGTCGTCGGCACAGTGGCCAGCGTGACGCAGACCGAGCTGCAGTCGCAGGTCAACAGTGCCGCCCATGCCGCCTACGCGAATGCCATCTACAGCAATCTCTCCCAGGTGAAACAACAACTGAATGTGGCGACCGAAGGGCTCCACCGATTGGTGGATTCAGCATCGCTCGCCCAAATGGGGACGTCGTCACTGGTGACCGGCCTCGACGGAGCCCGTGCCGGATCGGCCCAAATCTCCGATGGCGTCCGACAATTGGCGAGTGCAGGTGAGCAGACCCAACAGATTCTGGACGAGTTGTCGAACGAAGGAACTGCGGCGCTGCCGTCGGCGGCGGGGGCGCTTACGAACACGATTGCCGCCGTGGAGCAGTCACTCGGCCTGGTCGCCAACGGTACGGGATTGGTGCGTGGCCAGGCCAGCACGGCGGCCGGCGATCTGCAACAGCTGGCAGCAACGTACCCCCAGATCGCCCAGGACCCGCTGTTCGCGCGGGTGATGTCCGGCGCACACGGGCTCGAACAATCCGCTGTGAACGCCGACGAGTCGGCGAGCGGGGCCTTGAACTCCGCCCGTCTTGCATCGGAGCAGGCCGGCGAATTCCAGTCCAGTCTCGTCGGCGTGCAGCAGGCAGTCCGATCGCTGGACCAGCCGCTACGGGCACTGACCGGCAGTACACAGCTCATCGCCGGTGGAGCCACCGGCATTACCACGGGGTTGGATTCGCTGCATTCCGGTGCCGAGAATCTGCAGACCGGTGCGGACCAATTACACGGCGGCCTCTCCGACGTGTCGCAGACCGTCGACGAAGGCGTGCAGAAGATCCCGGAGACGACACCGGAGGAGACGGCCCGCGCGTCGGATGTCCTCGGGTCTCCGGTCGAAGTGCAACAAGAGAACCTCAACCCGGCTGACGTCTATGGTCGCGGCTTTGCGCCGTTCTTCTTTCCGGTAGCCATCTGGGTTCTCGGCGTGCTCGGCTACCTCTTCTTTCAACCGGTCAACTTGCGCGCTCTCTCCGGGCACGCGAATTCGTTCAGCATTGCTGTGGGCGGTTGGCTTCCGGTTGCGGCGGTCTCTGCGGTCGGTGCGCTAATCCTGTATGGCGTGGTGTGGGTCGGGCTGGGTCTGGACCCACTGCAACCGCTCGTCGTGGCGGGTTTGCTCGTCCTCGGCGGAGCCGCGTTCATGGCGATCGATCACCTCCTCAAGATCGCGTTCGGCATGATCGGCTCGGCATTGTCACTCGTACTGTTGATCGTGCAGCTCACCGCTTGCGGGGGGCTGTATCCGATCGAGACGACGCCCGCGCCGTTCCAGGCGGTTCACCCGTTCATTCCGATGACGTATCTGGTCGACGGTTTGCGCGTGGGCATATCCGGCGGTCTCACCAGTAACGTGATACGGGATGTTCTGGTGCTCACCGCTTTCCTCGTCGGCTCATTGCTGTTTGCAACATTGGCGATCCGGTTGCAGCGAGCTTGGACCATGACCAGACTTCATCCGCAGATTGCGGTGTGATCGAGAGGAATGTTGGTTGCGCCGCGGACGGATACGCCGAATCCGGTAGGTCCCTTCTTGTGGGTCAGCGGAAGGCGTCTTCACCGGTGAACTTCTGCCCGAGAATCAGCTGATGCATTTCCGGTTTGCCCTCGTATGTGAGCACGGATTCGAGATTCACCATGTGGCGTATTACCGGATACTCGAGAGAAATACCGTTGCCACCCAAGATGGTTCGAGCGGTCCGGCAGATCTCGATGGCTTCACGAGTGTTATTGAGCTTGCCGAAGCTCACTTGGTCGGGGCGCAGACCGATGCTGTCCTTGAGGCGACCCAGGTGTAGCGACAGAAGCTGCCCCTTGTGGAGCTCGAGCGCCATGTCGCTGAGCTTGGCCTGTGTCAACTGGAATCCGGCGAGTGGCTCACCGAACTGGACTCGCTGGATCGAATAGTCCAGTGCGCACTGCCATGTGGAGCGGGCTGCGCCCATTGCACCCCACACGATGCCGTAGCGGGCTTCGGAGAGGCTGCTCAGAGGTCCCTTGAGTCCGGGGTTCTTCGGCAGGATCGCGGTGGACGGCAGGCGAACGTCATCGAGCACCGAAGCAACCGATGAGCTCGCCGGCGGCCATTCCGGGCAGCCATTGCTTCTTCTGGTCCTCGGAACCGTTGTTCCAGATCGAGAACATGGCAAGCGAACCCTGCACCGAGACCAGCGAACGGATCCCCGAGTCACAGGCTTCGAGGTCGAGGCAGGCCAGGCCGTAGTGGACGGAGGAGGAGCCGCCGCACCCATAGCCCTCGAGATGCATACCGAGCAATCCGAGCTTTCCGAACTCGCGAGACAGCTCGCGAGCACTGGGAAGGTCGCCTGATTCGAACCACTCCGCGATGTGCGTAGTGATGTTCTCGGTGCAGAACTTGCGGACGGTGTCTCGGACGGCCAGCTCGTCGTCGGAGTACATCGAATCGATGTCCAGCGGGTCGATCGGGCTGAACGTGGCGGGTGCTGTCCGGCTACTCGTGAAGTGATCCTCTGTCGTCGATCGGTTGTGGTAAGTCAGGCGTAGTCGAAATATAGGTGCGAGCGTGCGGCTCGCGAGAACTATTCGTCTGACAGAGGCAGCGGACGCCTGATTCAGCAGGTCGCTTTTGGTGGGGGAGGCGGGCTCTTGCCCCACACCACTGACCACACTCGCGTTGGTCGGCGCGTACGTGCTGGCGGGTGAGTTGGGACGCTCTTCAGGGGAGGTTTCTCCAGCGCTCGCCGAGTACGAGCGCGTGATGCGGCGTACATCGCGCGGACGCCGCAGTTGCCGCCGGGGCGCGTGGCCGGTTACGCACCCAACACTCGGGCGGCGATAGCACTGAGCCGATTCTCGTACTGGTCGATGAACCATTGGTTAGTCCGGAACCTCATGGCAGCACAGTTCGCGAAAGCTGACGGTATCGACCTGCCCGACTACGAGGCCGGGACTTCGTCGAGGCCGTGCTGAAAGATATAGCCTTGGACTACTGGATGAGGGTGAACGTCCTGAATGGAGGTGCACGCAGTGGGTAGCTTTTCGGTTGGCGACCATGTCGAATGGAACTCCGAGGCCGGACGTGTTCGCGGCGTGATTGTCAGAAAGCACACGAAAGACACCGAGTACAAGGGCCACATCCGTCGTTGCACTGGAGATGATCCGCAATATGAGATCAAAAGCGACAAGACCGATCATGTGGCCATGCACAAAGGTACCGCTTTGACCAAGCTGTAGGAGCGGGCCGGTGTGTGCTAGCGGCCATTGTCTGGCCAACGGGCGCGAGTCAGGTCGACCCGTCCGTTGAGCAGGGGGACTTCCTCGTCGATGAGCAGGCCCGACGCGCTGTTCCCGTGGCACGATGCGGGGGTTCCGTCGGCGTAGACAACTCTGTGCCAGTTCGTTTCCTCGGACCAGGCAGATAGGACCCCGCCGACTGAACGGGCGCTTCCGCCGACCTGGTCGGCGATCGCGCCGTACGACATCACCCTGCCCTGCGGAATCCGGTCGACCACGTCGAGAACGCTGCGGGCGAACGACGAAACCGAGTGGGTGCTCTTCGCCATGTACGCATCATAGATGCGGATATCTGCACGTCGTCGGGTCAGCGTGTAGAAGCTGCGGACGTGCCGCTTACCCCGTGTGACTATGTGAACGTGATGAACGAGAAGGCGCGACGGCTTCTCGTCGTTCGAAGCGCCGCCGGATCAGCAGTACACCGGCGCCGGTTTCACCGACTTGGTCCCGGTGTCGGAGCCTCGACTTCCGCTTTCGCTGTGGTTGGCGTTGCCAACAGTGACCGCGCGCTTCGGAGCTGCTACTGGCGCTATCGCCGCCGCCGCGGGTGTGCGAGTCGTGAAGTGCCCAGTCACAACGAGCCCGGAATATCGACCACTTCGACCCCTGTCTGGTCTCGAAGGTTCTCCCACAGCTGCGCGCATTCAATGAGGTTTTCCGTTTTGTGTACGAGGTGGCCGGCGTCATCACCAGGTTCGCCACCGAGATCGAATAGCGCTACACACGCGGCGGTGCGGGCCACCTCGTGCCGGGCCCAGTATCGGATCCCGTCGTAGCCCGCCTCGCACAACGCGGTCGCCCAGCTCTGAGTCAGGTTGTAGTCGATGGTCGTGAAGATCTCTGCGGTAACCCCGAACCCGATGGCAGCATTCGAGGTCATATACGCCACCCTCAGGCCCCGAACCGACCCCACCGTTGAGAGCGACCTCTGGTCGAGATCCGGTCGCGGAATCAGTGCGATCCCGGCCAGGTTTCGAGCAGGGTAACGATCTCGCTTTCGGCGGTATAGCACGTGCCGTTGGGTTCTGAGAGGTCGAAGCGCCCGGCGAGTGAACTGCCGAACCACCATGCGCACAACCCTTGGGGATGGTTGCGGTGCAGGCGAATTCCTGCCGGTAGATTCTGCGCAGGAAACCGACCCCGGAGCTCTTTCGGGGTCGGCGGGATGGGCAAATGTTGTGACGCTCTCTGTGAAGTCACGAAGCGAGTCGTCCAGCGGCCTGACGAGCAAGCGTCGCCACGTCACGGGAATCACCATCGATCAATGCCTGGCGGGGGGTTCGGCCGGACAGTTCGGGTTGCGGGGTCTACAGCCACGTCGCCACCGTCCAACCCGATGTGCCTGTCTCCGCCCACGATCGAAGGACCTCTTGCAGTCCTGGCAGCGGGCGATGCGGCTCACTCTCGGTCAGGCCGTAGCCCCAGTACCCGGACGTGCCGTCCGTAGCCTGAAGCCGCAATACCCGGCCCTCACGTACCGCCTGGCTGAGGTTCTGTTTCGTCCAACCGGTGGCCTCGAGTACCTGTTTGTGCGTAAGTAGCTGTCCAGCATGGCGCTCCCAGGCACGCCGAGCGCGCAGGCTCGACAACACACTCTGGACTCCCTTTGCCACATATCGGGCTGTCGCATCGTCGAGCGGCTCACCGGCCATTCCGCTGGCGGCAAGCTGATCCTCGACGACTTTGCGTAGCGGTGTGCTCATACGACCGACCGGATCGGTTCGCTGGTGCTCAACCCCGGCGGCTCGGGGATGGTCCAGGTGGGGGTTGCCGCAGCCGGCTGGCAGGAGACAGCCATTCCGCAGCGCTTCGACATCGTGGGTTTCGATCCCCGTGGGGTGGGCGCCTCGGAGCCGACGATCAAGTGCTTCACCGACGAGCAGCAAGATGCCGGTGACAACCAGACAACACTGCTCAGCACATCCGGAGAATGGACCGAAGACGAGACGAAAAGGCTGACGCAGCAATGCGCCGAAGGCTCCGGCGGCGAGGACGTCCTCGCCGCCGTCGGTACTCGTGACGTCGCCCGAGACCTCGACGTCCTCCGTGCGGCCCTCGGAGATGAACAACTCAGCTTCGCCGGCCAAAGCTATGGAACCAGACTCGGGGCGGTCTACGCCGAAATGTTCCCCGAGAACGTTCGCGCCATGGTGCTCGACGGAATCATCGACCCCCGCCTGGGCACTGCCGAGCGTCGGCTCGATCTCCAGGCCGGATTCCAACGCTCCTTCGACCTGATGGCCGCCTCGTGCGTGCAGCAGCCCGAGTGCCCACTGGGAAGTGATCCACGGTCGGCAACCGGGGTGTTCCACGGTCATCATCGAAGGCCTCACCGAGCTGAAGAATGGCCGCGGCGACAAACTTCTCGAGATCAACGACCTGTTCGGAGGTCGTACGCCGGGCGGGGAGTGGAGCAACCAGACAGAAGCCAACATGGCGATCAACTGCATGGACGAGGACCGTCGAACCCCGGAGCAGGAAGCGCAGCTTCGCAAAGACATCGAACAGGTCGGCCCGTTCGTCGCGACGGGAAGCGACCACGACGGCGTCAGGCGCGACACCTGCGAATTCTAGCCCGCGGAACCGACTCTCGGATTCCCTTACGCCGAGGATGTGACGGGTTTGCCTGACACGCTCGTGATTTCGGTAACCGGTAACCCTGTCACCCCTTACAAGGGCGGAGAAAGCCTCGCCGATGCGCTCGGCGGCACGGTGTTGACCGTCGAGGGCGAGCGGCACACCGTCGCACAAGAAGGCATCAGCCCATGCGTCAATGACATCGTGGAAGCCTATTTGACCGAAGTGTCGATACCTACCGGCGAACTCACCTGCCGACTCTGACCGGACGTTTGTCAGACGGCTGATGGACCAACTCGGCGCGACGGGCCGACGGACAGTGTTCGGTCCGTTGCGCTGCCCCAGGTAGTGTTCGCGCGTGTCGGTAGGACGGCTAGCGCCACGGTGGCGCCTAGTGCAGCCACGGCCGCGCCGGTCAGTGTTGCGCTCGGAAGCGCCTGTATGAACGCCTGGTTCGTTGCCTGTATCAATCCCGCGTCGCTGCCGAGTTGCGCCGCGATGGCGTGGGCGGCTCCGATGGAATCGCCAGCGGCTGAAGGCACTTTGTCGGTGAGCAGGTCACGGTAGGAGGTCGTGAGGACGCTGCCGACTACGGCGATGCCCAACGATCCGCCGATCTGCAGCGCCGTGTCGGTGACGGCTGATCCGGCGCCCGAGCGGTCCGGCGGTGCTACTGCGAGCATCGCGTTGGCGCACGTAGGCATCGCCAGACCCATCCCCAGCCCGAGCAGTGCAATACCGACGAGGGTTCGCAGCTCGGACCCCGTCGTAGCACCGGAGGTTGCGACGAGTGCGGTGGTGAGCACTGCGAGGCCGATGGCCACGGCATAGCGCAGGCCGAGCCGGTTCACGAGCTTCGCGCCCAGCGGGGCGCCGACGACCAACGCTCCGATCGGCAGAAGCCGTAATCCCGCGGCCATCGGTTCGTGACCCCGCACGAACTGCAGATACTGTGTCAGCACGAACAATGCGCCGTACAGAGCGAACGCGATGCAGATCACGATGGCGGCGCAGCCGCCGAACTCTCTGTCGCGCAACAGTCCTGGGGGCAACATCGGGGCGGGTGCACGTCGCTCCCACCAGACGAACATCGCGAGCACCGCAAGACCCGCCCCCACCGACCCGAGGGTAAGCGGGTGGCCCCACCCATGTCGGGACGCCTCGACAAGGCCGTAGACGACGGCACCGAAACCGGCAGCTGCCAACACGGCTCCGACAACGTCCAACGAAATCGGGGTGGCGCTGCGAGACTCCGGTATGAAGATGACGCCGGCCACCACCACTACCGCGACGATCGGCACGTTGATCAGGAATACCGAACCCCACCAGAAGTGCTCGAGCAGGATCCCGCCGACGATCGGGCCGAGTGAAATTCCGAGTGCGGCGGTACCTGCCCACATTCCGATTGCCTTGGCCTGTTCGGCAGGCGCGAACACTTCCTTGATGATCGCAAGAGTGGACGGCATGATCATCGCCGCGCCCACCCCCATGCCGCCCCGCATCGCGATGAGCGTCGACGGGTCCGACGAATACGCTGAGGCCACCGAGAATACGAGGAACACGAGCATTCCGACCAGCAGCAGTCGCTTACGCCCGAATCGATCTGCGAGACTGCCGGCCGGCAGCAAGAGGGCGCCGAAGGCGAGGGCGTAGCCGTCGATGATCCATTGCAGTTCGGTGCTCGACGACGCAAGATCCGCCTGGATGTTTGGTATCGCGAGGTTGAGGACCAACGTGTCGAGCGCAATGAGCAGCAGGCTCGCGCACAGCACGGTGAGGATGATCCACCGTCGCGGATGCCCCTCCGAAAGAGTCGATTGAGTGGTCATGATGGACCTCCTACATACGATACTCGAGTTGCGATACTCTAGTGTTGTATGTTTGCACTGTGACAACGACAGGTCAAGGCCTCGGGCGACCACGCGACCACGAGATCGATGCGGCGATACTCGTCGCCGCACGAGAACTGCTCGCAGCGGTCGGGTATGCCCACGTGACGATGGACGCTACAGCGGCGAAAGCAGGCACATCGAAAGCCGCCATCTACCGCAGGTTCCACTCCAAAGCTGAAATGCTCTTCGCGGCCGTGCTGCACACCGCGCAAGTGGTGCTGCCTGCCGATACCGGATCGCTGAGCGGTGACTTACTCGCTCTTGGCCAACGAATTCGCTCGGACATGTCGTCACCCACGGCACGCGAGGTCGTCCCTCGAGTCATTGTCGAAATCAGCCGATTCCCGGAGGTGTCGCAGCGACTGCGGACTCTGTTCGTGGCGAGCGAGCGTGAAGAGATAGAAGCTCTTCTCTCCCGCGCAGTGGGCCGTGGCGAGTTGTCGCGGATGCCGAACCTCACCACAGTGCATCGCCTGCTCGGCGGGGCGCTCTTCTTCACGGTCTTCGTAATCGACGAGGCGATCGACGACACGGAACTCGAGAACGTCGTCGACGTCCTCGTACTCGGCCTGCGCGATCGCCCGTAATCCCGTGTCGATACGGACTCAGGCGCGTGCTCTGAACACCCCACCGAACAGATGGACGGACGGATGAATGTGGTGGAGTGGGTGGATGGGCAGGCAGAAGAGAGGTGTTCACCTATGCCAAGACTTGGCGTCCCACTGAGTCGCGACGAAACGCGACCAATCGGTAGTCACAGGTGAGAGAACGTCAATATCACACTGAATTTGGGTGGTTCCAGATCTTGTCAGGCTCTCGGCTATGTCATGGCGCGAGAGCGGCGTTGTGCTCGACCAGAATATCGCCGAGCAGGTAATGACCATCGGCTGAGTCGAGTTCGATCCGTCGTCCCGCGGGTTCGATGGCGTCGTGTGTTGTGGCGGACGGTAATCCGGTGAGCATCCACGCCAGGTTGTTCTCGTCGTGCCTCGGGCGGTATTGCAGTCCGTCGATTCCTTCGTTGGTGTCGAGGATCGCGTGTGCCCATCTGCGGGTGTGGAGGTATCCGTCGGGGGAGCACTTGGTCAGCCAGACACCGGCATTGATCCGGGCGGCGGCTGCGCCTGTCAGGTCTGCGACCCGAATCGTGCGGGTGAGTCGAACTTCGCTGAGGACGCGGCCTCTGATCTGGGCGCGGGGAATCAGCCGGGGGGACTGGTCGACCGGTAGGTTCCGGCACAAGGTCTCAGCAACGGTCGCAGCTGGGCTGTCACCCAGATACAGGTACGAGAAGCTTCCGTCGATGCTGTCGAAGCGCCCCCCTCTTCGGGCCCTGGGCTGGGGTGTGGGGTTGAGTACGTTGGCGTCCCGGTCCGCAGCACTGCTGTGGATACGCCACACGGTCACATCTGGGGTGATCTCGATGATTCGGGCGGCGGGAATTCGGCCGACCGGCGGGTCGACATAGTCGGTCACCGGCGTCAGTCCCCGAGCAGATCGTGTGCCATAGCCCGAATCTCCTCGTCGCAGCTGCCGTCGACAGCGAGCTCGGCGGGGGAGCGTGGGTCGTCGGCGAACGCGGTGGAGTTGAGCCACCAGGATGCGGTGCCCCACGGGTCGTCCTTCGCAGAGAGCAACTGGTTGACCGCTTCGACGATGGGCCGCACTTGCTGGCGGTCATGGTCGAACTGGAAGCTCGGGTACCAGTTTTGGCCGCCAGCGGGGATGGCGATCACCTTCCCTGCTGCTGCTAGTCGGCTTGCTGTGTTTCGGCTGTTGGGGGACAGGCCCAATGCCCGACTGACGCCCTTCGAGTCGAGCATGTCGTGCTCGTCGACGATGGACCGCTTCGCGGACGTGACCACTCGGTCGCGTGCGGC
This sequence comes from Rhodococcus sp. NPDC058521, assembly GCF_042719695.1. NCBI lineage: Bacteria > Bacillati > Actinomycetota > Actinomycetes > Mycobacteriales > Nocardiaceae > Rhodococcus > Rhodococcus sp. NPDC058521. Next base: position 17,017 of record NZ_JBHXNL010000002.1, on the reverse strand, counting down.
GGCGCTGGCGGCGGGGTTGGATACGGCACGTTCCTGCCGCAATGCCAGTGCCGGCCCCATCGACAGCAGTGCCACGAGGTCGTCGCGGACCGGACGCAGACTGGGGCGGCGATCGATCTCCACCGCGAGCAGTTCCGTGAACGCCTCATCTGACAGCGTGTGCAGCGCCTTCTGTGTGTTCTCTTGGTCGGCAAGCATGCCCATCACCTCCATGTGCCAACAGTGTACCGCGTACCGATCGTGTCGGCCATGATGTTGTCCGCCAGACCCGACAGCGCCGAATCTGTGGGGTCGTAAACCCAACGGCTGCCACCCGCGACATCAGATAACACCAGGTGAGGATGCAAAGCGGGGGAGTGGAGAAGCGACATGCTCATATGTCGCCTACCACCACTAACCTCCACCAGAAGGGAGGCCGCCGCATGACGGAGATCGTCCCCGCTCGCTGGGACAGGCGCACCGCCGAGACACTCGCCGACCTACGACGCGGCACCGGACGCACAGTCAGCGCCATGGTCGCCCAAGCCAAGCTGAGAAGCCCCCGCCGCACCACCTCCGGCCCCGGCTTCGTCCAAGTTCCCCGCACCTACGAGCACGACTGCGTTCGCAGCGAACTGACACTCGAAGAAATCGGGCTGCTGACCCTCGCCACGCCCTCTCGATCGGCCATGTCGGGATGGGAGCTCACCCGGCGTGAACTGGCGATGCTCGCGATCGTGAACTCATGGTGGTGCTCCTGTCATCGGAAGGCGTCTTCGCCGGTGAACTTCTGCCCGAGGATCAGCTGATGCATCTCGGGTGTGCCCTCGTAGGTCAGCACGGATTCGAGGTTCACCATGTGCCGGATCACCGGGAACTCGAGAGAGATCCCGTTGCCGCCCAAAATGGTTCGTGCGGTGCGGCAGATGTCGATGGCCTCGCGAGTGTTGTTGAGCTTGCCGAAACTGACCTGGTCCGGTCGCAGTCCCACACTGTCTTTGAGACGCCCGAGATGCAGGGAGAGGAGCTGGCCCTTGTGCAGCTCGAGCGCCATGTCCGAGAGCTTCGCCTGGGTCAGCTGGAATCCGGCGAGCGGCTTGCCGAACTGGTTGCGCTGCTTCGAATAGTCCAGTGCTGACTGCCATGCGGAACGAGCCGCACCCATCGACCCCCACACGATTCCGTACCGGGCCTCGGACAGGCTGTTCAGCGGTGCCTTGAGCCCGTGGTTCTTCGGCAGCATCGCGGTGGACGGCAATCGGACGTCGTCGAGGACCAATTCGCTGGTGACGGAGGCTCGCAGCGACATCTTGTGTTTGATGAGAGGAGCGCTGAAACCTGGGGTCTCCGTGGGGACGATGAAGCCACGGACACCCTCCTCCGTGCGTGCCCACACGACGGCAACGTCGGCGATAGAACCGTTGGTGATCCACATCTTTCGGCCGTTGAGGATCCAGTCGTCACCGTCCCTGCGGGCGGCGGTCGTCATGGACGAAGGGTCGGAGCCTGCATCCGGTTCGGTGAGTCCGAAACACCCGATCAGCTCGCCTGCGGCCATTCGGGGCAACCACTCGTTCTTCTGGTCTTCCGAGCCGTTGTTCCAGATGGAGAACATCGCCAGCGAGCCCTGCACGGACACCAGCGAGCGGATGCCGGAGTCGCACGCCTCGAGTTCGAGACAGGCAAGGCCGTAGTGGACAGCCGAGGATCCACCACACCCGTAGCCTTCGAGGTGCATGCCGAGGAGCCCGAGCTTTCCGAATTCACGGGCGAGATCGCGAGCGCCGGGCAGGTCGCCGGCCTCGAACCACTCCGCGATGTGCGGTGTGATGTTGTCGGCGCAGAACTTACGAACGGTGTCACGGACGGCGATCTCGTCGTCGGAGTACATCGTGTCGAGGTCCAGTGGGTCGGAGGGGTTGAACTTCGCGGGCCTGGTGTGGGTGCTCATGAGTCGATCCTCCGTGATCCGGTCGGCGCTTGTCGACGCCTTGTAGTGGAGCTACTTACCTGTGACGGAAACCGGCACCGACTCCACGACCTGCGCGGACGCTTGAAGGTCGAGAGTATCGCGTGACTGCGACAATCCCGGTCGAGTCGAAAGATCCGATCTCGCCCAGTTTCTTCACGATGGTGGTGTCGACGGACTCGTTGCGATCCCACGCAGCGCGGTGGGGTGTCAATTCCTCGTTCAGAAGTCGCCGAAACCGAAACCGCCCGGCTCCCGACCGATGTGACACGGGTTCAGCCGAGGCGGACCGGTGTGACAGCGGTCAGGCGGGTATGTGGTCCATGCCCTTTGTGCACCCTCTGGTTAAGCCCATTAACTAAGTGTAGGCTCCGCGAAGTCGAACGTAGGATCCCCAGTTCGGAGGCATGATGGCGAGACGAACGCAAGCCGGTGGTCGGCCTGTTGCCGTGCGCGTCGACGACATCGTGCGAGTGGGCCGTCAGGTGGGGATGGCGCGGCTGAGCCTCGCGGCCGTCGCTGCGGAGCTCGGCGTCTCGACGCCTGCCCTCTACCGACACATCGACGGGCGTTGGGAACTCGAGCGACTGGTCGGCGAGAGCCTGCTCGCAGATCTCGAACTCCAGGACGATCCGGCGGACGGTCCGCAGCGGCATCTGTTCTCGTTCGCGATGCAGCTGCGCGATTTTGTGCTGGCCCGGCCCGGTCTGGCGACCTACATGCAGGTTCTGTTTCCTCGCGGTGCATCCGGGCGGGCGCTACTCACTACCGAGATGAACATGCTCACCGCGCGGGGGTACGCCCCGCAGGCGGCGATCACACTCGCGAGCGCCGTGGCTTCCCTGACGATCGGCCTGATCGTTGCGGAGGAACGCCCCGCCGCCGCGGCAGATCCCGCGGGCTACGAGCGCGAGCTCGTCGCAGTGACGAGTGCGATCTTCGAGGACCCGGTTCTGGGACCCGCCCACGTCGGACTGCCCGTGGTCACCCCGGAGGAGTACACGAAGGCGCTGATGACGGCCGCGATCAGTGGACTCGTCGCCGCCGCGCCACCCGGTCGTGAGATCGGTGCGGTCGTCGACGGATTGCTTGCCGAACACCGAACGAAGAAGGAGCAGTAATGGCAGGTAGGGGATTTCAGGGGGCGGTCCTTCGCGGGTTCGGCGTCAAGTACCACACGGCCACGGTGATCGGAACCGAGCAGACCACCCCGCGGATGCACCGGGTGTGGCTGTCTGCACCGACACTGTTCGACGAGGTTTCCGTCGAACCCACCGCCTGGTTGCGCTTCTGGTTTCCCGATCCCGAAGGGACCGAAAAGGAGTTTCAGCGCGGATACACCATCGCGGAGGCCGACACCGAATCCGGTAAATTTGCAGTCGATTTCGTGGTTCACGAGCCCAGTGGTCCGGCGTCGACGTGGGCGCGGCAGGTCACGGGCGGCGAGACGGTCGAGGTGACGTCGTTCGGCTCCAAGGGGTTCGCTGTCGCCGATGAACTGCCTGCTGGATACCTGATTCTGGGCGATTCTGCGTCGATCCCCGCCATCAACACGATTCTCGCCGCCGTGCCGCACACCGTCGATATCGAGCTGTATCTCGAACAGCATCATGACGACGATCTGCTCATACCGCTGAATGCGCATCCTCGTGCTCGGGTGCACTGGGTGCCTCGCACCTCGGAAACCGCGTTGGCCGATGCGATCGAGGGCAGGGATTGGTCCGACTGGTACGGGTGGGCGGGGCCGGAATCGAAGTCGCTCAAGCATGTTCGCGCAAGGTTGAAAGACGAGTTCGGGTTCCCCAAGAGCGAGACGTACGCCCAAGCCTACTGGGTGCACGGGCGGGCCATGGGCAAAGAGCGTGACGGCGCCGCCGAACGCGAGGCGGCCGAGCTCGCCCAGGCCCCGATCGTCACCGAAGCTACCGCTGCCGAAGGCGCCTCCGCTGTGGCACCGGAAGCCGAGACGCAGGAAGCCGGGACGCGGGCGGCGGTGACCCCACCGCGGGGCAGTTGGCGTTCACAGGCCGGCAGCCGCCTGCTGTCCCCGCTGCGCTCGACGTTCTGGGTAGCCGGGGTACTGCAGCTTCTCGTCACTCTGGTCCAGCTTGCGCCGTACGTTCTGTTGGTCGAGTTGGCCCGGAACCTGTTGGCAGGCAGTCCGACGTCGACGTTGTGGTCGCTCGGTCTGTGGGCCATCGGACTGCTTGCTCTGGGCACCGTTCTGGAGGCGCTTCTCCAGCTGTGGCTCCACGCCATGGACGCACGATTCGGTCGTGCACTTCGACGACGCCTGCTGAGCAAGCTGTCCCGTCTGCCACTGGGCTGGTTCACGGCACGCAGCTCGGGACAGATCAACAAGCTGGTGTCCGGCGACACCTTGTCGTTGCACTACTTGGTGACGCATGCGGTCACCGATGCCGTCGGTGCGGCGGTTGCCCCGATCGCGGTACTCGGCTACCTGTTCTGGGTCGATTGGCGGCTGGCTCTGGTGCTCCTCGTTCCCGTACTCGGCTACGTGTTCACGATGGCGACGATGATGGCGCAATCAGGACCCAAGATCGCGCACTCACAGCGATGGGCCGAACGGATGAACGCGGAGGCGGCCTCGTACCTCGACGGCCAGCCCGTCATCCGTGTCTTCGGTGGTTCCACGGCGTCGTCGTTCCGGCGCAGTCTGGACGGTTATGTCGGCTTCCTCGACGAGTGGCAGCGTCCGTTCGTGGGCAAGAAGTCTGCGATGGATCTGGTCACCCGTCCGGTCACGTTCCTGTGGCTCATCGCGGTGGTCGGTACCGCGCTCGTGGCCACGGGGTCCATGGCGGCGGTCGATGTGCTGCCGTTCCTGTTCCTGGGCACCACTTTCGGTGCTCGACTCCTCGGTATCGGGTACGGGCTTTCCGGGCTTCGTGAGGGCCGGATCGCCGCCCGCAATATCCAGGTGGTGCTCGACGAGAGCGAACTCGCGGCACAGGGGGCCGCGAGTTCGTCCTCGGCGGGGAAGCCGGGGCAGGTCGTTTTCGACGAGGTGACTTTCGGATACCGTCCCGGAGTCCCGGTGATCGACAACGTGTCGCTCGCGCTCGAACCTGGGACGGTGACCGCGCTCGTCGGTCCGTCCGGGGCAGGGAAGTCGACGTTGGCCGCTCTGTTGGCCCGTTTCCACGATCTCGACTCGGGATCCATTCGCATCGGCGGGCAGGACATCACCTCACTCGGGCCGGACGGGCTCTATGCACAGGTCGGATTCGTGTTCCAGGATGCGCAACTCGTGCACGGAACCGTGCGGGAGAACATCGCCCTCGCCGTACCCGGGGCGTCCGAGTCCGCCGTCGAGCAAGCAGCAAGGGATGCGCAGATTCACGAACGCATTTTGCAGTTGCCACAGGGATACGACACCGTGCTCGGTGCGGGCACGGCACTGTCCGGTGGTGAGCGGCAGCGCCTCACCATCGCCCGGGCGCTGCTCGCCGACACCCCCGTGCTGATTCTCGACGAGGCCACCGCCTTCGCGGACCCCGAGTCGGAGTATCTCGTGCAGCAGGCGATCGACCGACTGGCGGCAGGGCGAACGGTCCTCGTCATCGCTCATCGTCTGCGCACCGTCACCGGTGCCGACCGAATCGTCGTCCTCGAGGACGGCCGGGTCGCACAATCCGGCACCCATGACGAACTACTTGCCACCGAGGGGCGCTACCGGAAGATGTGGGACGCCGGCGCCGTCAGCACCGCAGCCACGAAGGAGTCCGCCCGATGATCCGCACCCTGCTGAGCCTGCTGCCGGACGCGCACCGTGGACGGGTGCGCGGCTACCTCGCCCTGGTCGTCGGCTCGACGTTGCTGCGCGCGATCGCTGTCGTTCTGGTCGTTCCGCTCGTTGCGGCACTGTTCTCCGAAGAACCTGCGGATGCCTGGCCCTGGGTGGGCGCTCTGACCGGTGTCGTGGTGGTGGGGTGGGTGGTGGATTCCATCGCCTCACGTGTCGGGTTCGATCTCGGATTCACGGTCCTCGACCACGCGCAGCACGATGTGTCCGCACAGGTGGCACGTACGCCCTTGCGGTGGTTCACCGATGACAATTCGGCAGCTGCGCGACGTGCCATCGCCACGACAGGACCGGATCTGGTCGGGCTCGTCGGATACCTGGTGACACCCCTGATCCAGGGAGTTCTGCTCCCGATCGCGATCGGTCTCGCGTTGGTTCCGTTCGCCTGGCAACTGGGCGTCGTAGCGCTCCTGGTCGTGCCGCTTCTGCTCGGGACACTCGTGGCGGCTGAACGAATCACCCGCCGTGCCAACGAGGTTGCGGCCGAGACGAACAGTGTGCTCACGGAACGCGTTCTGGAATTCGCGCGTACCCAGGAAGCTCTCCGCGCAGCCAAGCGTGCGGAGCCGGCACGCAGTCAGGTCGGTGCTGCATTGGACGCACAGCACGGAGCCACCCTCCGTCTGCTGACACTGCATGTCCCCGGCCAGGTTGTGTTCGGCCTCGTCAGCCAGGTCGCGTTGCTGGTACTCGCGGGCACGACAACGTGGCTGGCCGTCCGGGGAACTATCGACGTTCCTGGGGCCATCGCGCTCATCGTCGTCATCGTCCGCTACCTCGAACCGTTCGCGGCCCTCGGCGATCTGGTACCGGCCACCGCGCCGACGCGTGCGGCACTGCGTGACATCCGTGCCGTCCTGGACGCGCCGGGATCGGGGTCCTGGGAAGGGGCTTCGCGGACCGACAGTGCACAGCCGGCCTCGGTGGAACTTCGTGGCGTGCACTATCGCTACGGCGCGTGTGGCGCGGAAGGAGTCCCGGTTTTCGACGGCCTCGACCTCGTGTTCGAGGCGGGGAGGACCACCGCCGTGGTCGGGCCGTCCGGTTCGGGCAAGAGCACACTGCTCAACCTGATTGCGGGACTCGAGGACGCGGGTGGCGGGAGCATCCTGATCGGGGGAGTCGACCGGGCGGCGCTCGACCCGGCCGAACGCCCCGCGGACAGCAGCGTCGTGTTCCAGCAGCCGTATCTGTTCGCCGGAACGATTCGGGACAACGTGCTGGCCGGCCACCCCGGCGCCGACGCCGACCAGCTCGACTCCGTCTTGCGCCTCGCTCGGGTGGACGAGTTCGCGAGCCGCTTCCCCGACGGCCTCGAAACCGTGGTCGGCGAGGCAGGTACCGCGCTGTCCGGCGGTGAGCGTCAGCGGGTTTCGATCGCCCGTGCACTGCTCAAACCGTCTTCGGTGCTCTTGGTGGACGAGGGCACCAGCGCACTCGACGCCGAGAACGAGGCCGCTGTGGTCGATGCGATCACCGACGACCCCAGGCGACGTACTCGCATCGTCGTCACTCACCGACTCTCGACCATCGCCGGGGCCGATCGCGTGGTCTTCCTCGAGAACGGGCGCATCCTCGAAGACGGCACGGTGGAAGAGTTGCTTGCCGCAGACGGACGTTTCGCTGCGTTCTGGCGTCATCAGAACGAGGCTGTCGGCTGGCGAATTGCAGGGGACACAGTCGCGCGGTGACGTGTAGACGACCGATTCGGGACTACCCGATCTGTCGGACTATCTGTTGGGCGACAGCCCGCATGCCGCGCGCCGTCACGTGATACCGGACCGCGCCGTCGTCGCCGGGGCGTGGCTGAAACCCGGAAACCCAGGGGTCCGCCGTGCACACCGCGTGGCCGGCTCCGATACGCGACGCCTGAACCAGGTCTGCTCCGGCGAAGCCCGCGGCGCGCGCAGTGGCATCGGCGACCGCCTGATGAACGCGGATGGCCGACTCGGTCTGGGGTGCGTTCAACGGCGCCGCAGCGCAGCCTCCGGCAATCCTCGACACCAGCGGAAGGTAGTCGACGAGAACAACTCTGGCCCCGGGGGCGCGGAGGCGTATCGCGCCGACGATCGCGACGAGTGAGCCTTCGACCTTCGCGTAATCGAGCATCGTGGGTTCCGGTACCGGCGCCCCGTTCTTGCTGTCGGCGAGGATTCGGGTCATGTACCTGACGTCGTTGCCGCCGACCGTCACGGTCACCAACTTGGTATCCGCAGTCACTGCCTCGATCTGAGGCGGTACCTGTGCGCCTCCTCGAACGCTCTGGGACGTGTGAAGAATGTGGTCGGTACGGGCGCCGGAGCAGGTTCGATCGACGAGTGCGTACCCGAGGAATCGTGCGACCCGGCTCGCATAGTTTTCTCCCGAACGTCCGCAGCCTGCATCGGTCACCGGTGCGATACCGGGACCCGACGCGTAGGAGCTCCCCAATGCCACGTACTTGGCGCCGGGAGTCGAGACCTGAATCGGTAGAGCGGTTTTCGGTGCCGAATGCGACGCCGCGAAGCTGGACGTCGGCGCCACGAATGTCGAGAACGAAAGTAGGAGCGTAAGGATCATAACTCGGAAGCGAACTCGCTGACCGCTGATGTCCTTTCGATTCATGGGACGAACGTTACGCGCCCTCGATGGGCTCCAAGTGAACTTCTGGCAAATGCCGAATGGGTGGATCATTGCCGACGAAGACATTGGGCCCCGGAGCGTTGGAGGGCGGGTGGCACACAATCGGCTACCACCGTGCACGCGCGGTCGAGGAGCCGTCGCCGAAGTCGAGAATTTTTAGCGCGGTGCCACGGCAAAGTCCGTGATCCGGGAGGAGCGTTCCATGCCCATCGCTGCAACCGGTTTCCATCACGTGCGACTGACTGTGCGGGACATCGAGAGGTCGCAAAACATCTACGGCGCCGTCTCTGACCCCGCCGGCCTCGCCATACCCCACGAACCGATCAAGGACGCCGGCGGAACCAGGATTCTCGAGTTTCGTGATCCCGACGATATCGCCCTGGAGACAACATCACCGGCCCGTGACAAATTTCAGGCGCCCGTCGAGCGCAGTATGAGGTCGACGGTCTGTTCGGGCTGGTCCCAGTGCGGAAAATGCCCGCACCTGTCGAACCAGTGCAGTTCTGCGTCCGGAAAGCGGTGTAGCGCGGGGGTTGCTTGACCGGGAAGCGTGACGCGATCCTGACGTCCCCATCCGATGACGACCTTTCCGCGCTGGGCTCCGCGGGTGATGCCCTCCTGACTCGGGCCGTGTGCGAGCGCGTCGAAGGCCGGCCAGATGCTCGGCGCCGTCTTGAAGCCGCGGAGCTCGTGGAGGACCAGGTCGGCGTCCAGTGACCAGGGCGCCGCCGAGAACTGCAGCAACAGGGCGGTCCGCCCCGCGGCGGACGACGTCAACGTGGGCAGCGCCGGCTGGATGCCGCGGACAAGCCGAATGGAAGTACCGATGGAGACGGCGAAGGCCCGCTTCTGCAGATCGGTCCAGAAACCGCCGGGATCCAACGCCACCGCCGTTCCGGCGTGACCGCGCCGCACCATTTCCAGGACCATGCGTGCACCCATGGAACTCCCCACGACGTCGACGTCTCCGAGGTTCCGCTCGGCGATGAAGCGTTCCACGGCGTCGGTCAGCGTCCCGATTCCGACTTCGCCGCGGAGTGGCGGACTCTCTCCGAATCCAGGTAGATCCACGGCAATCACCTCCCGGTGTGCGCTCAATCCCGGGACCACCGGCCTCCAGTTGCCGATGCTGGAGCCGAGTCCGTGGACGAGCAGCAACGGTTTGCCGTTGCCGGTTCGCACAAAGTTCATCCATCCAGGTTCGGAAGCGTGCACTGGTCCTCCTGCCGCGACTGTGACATTCCGCGTACCCGAACACCGGACGACGAAACGAGCGCCGACGAAACGAGAGGCCACAGACTCGCACAACTGCTTTCACGTGGACCGCTGCAGCGAGACCCCTTTGGCGCTAGCCCGATCACATCGACACCGCCCAGTTCTACGGACCTGACGTTGCCAACGATCTGGTTCGTGAAGCCCTCCATCCGTATCCGGACGATCTCGTGCTCGTCTCCAAGGTCGGCACCTTCCGCGACGAACAGGGCGGATGGATTCCGGGCCAGCGACCCGAACAGCCGCGCTCCGCAGTCGAGGACAAGGTCTGAAGCGAGGAGGCGAGTATGTCGGCGGGTGTTTCGACGAATGGATCGGCCCAGGACTGATCAGATTCCGTTCGGGTATTCAGCCGCCGAAGAGAAGGTACAGCCCGCCGAAGTGTGTAGAGCAGCATCGTCAGCCGACCGGTGAGTCTGTGCCTGAGCGGTAGTACCCGCGCTGTCGTGGGCAGCCAGAACACCGAGGACGTGGCCGGCTACCGCGAAGATCACGTTGCTGCTCGAGACGAGGGTCGGGTACTCGGACAGCACGTAGGAAACCTGCGCCCGGTCGTTCCCGAACAGGAGAAAGACCGTGTGCTGGTCTTTCCCCACCAGGTACGTCAGATAGTGCGCGAACACGTAGCCCAGGACGAACGGGTGAGATGAGCTTCCACACCGGGCCGAAGAGGGGTGAGAGCGCGACGAGTCCCACCCACAAGAGGACGTAAACGACTCCGGGAAACGCATTCTCGGCGGTTACGTCGGGACCGGCGAAGGCCTCCACAGCCACCCATGCACGTCGGCCTTCGTAATCGAGCAGCAGCAGACCGACGAGTGACAGTCCACAACCGGCGATGAGCACTCCGCCGACCGGGCACGTACCAGGTTCGGGTGATGCGTAGTGTGGCTGCGCCGGGTTTGACGCCTCGTGGGAGGACCATCGCCAACGGCCCCTCGTCGCGACCGCGGCCGGTGCGGTGTAGGTACGCGACCCACAACAGTCCTACTGTCACGAGGTCGGCGGCGACCGACATGCCGACCACTTGATCGATGGCGCTGCGCCGCCGCCCGCGGTCCGAGCCTTCGTCGTACTCGCAGTGACAGCAACTTCGGTCACGGCATGAGTACGCGGTCACCGGGCTCGATTGACCAGACCTTCGTCTCCGCCGGTGCGCAATCGATAGCCTTCGATCACGATCCGGTCTCACTGGGGATTCAGGAGCGGACGGGGTCGTGGCTGTCCGCGAACCTCAGGAAGCGGGGGATCACCACTTCGGGATTCGCCCACAGAAGGTCGTGTCCGATGCCTGGATAGATTTCGGTCTCCACATTCGGGATGAACGCGCGCGCTCGATCCGCTGCGAGTTCGGGGTCACCTACGACGGTTTCGGCGCCGAACAGAACCAGACTCGGCGCTGCGATGGACGAGAGTTGTTCGTCGGTGAACTTTCTGTCCCACGGCATCCCCATCCGGAACTTCACGGCCGCCATGGCTACCGCGAATTCTTCGTCGTCCAGTTCTGCGCGCGGCATCAGCCAGGTGTTGAACTCCCGCATCCGGTCCGGGGTAGGCCTGATTCCGGCGCGGAGGAATTTCAGGAGCAATCCCCACGAAGGTTTGGCGAAGGTGGCTGCGCTCGGTTCGATCAGGGTCAGGCTCGCGATGCGCGCGGGCCTGTACACGGCGGTTGCGCCGGATAGCCATGCGCCCAACGAGTTGCCCGCGAGGTGTACGCGATCCTCGCCGAGGCCGGTGATCGTTTCGTCCATCCACCTCGCGACGTCCTCGGCATTGTGCAGGGGTGCGGTCTGAACGCAGCGCCCCGCCCAGCCGATGACGTCCGGCGTGTACACCACGTGGTCACGCGCCAGCGCTTCGATGAACCGTCGCCAGGCCAATCCGTTGCCCCCGATGCCTGGCAGCAACACCACGGGTGCGCCTTCGCCGCGGCCGGACTTGCGCACGCGGGTTGTCCCGAAGGACGTGTTCACGTCGACGGCAGTCGACGGCACCGGCCATGACGCTTCCGCGGTGTCGTAGAGACGGAAGAACTCGGTCTTGGCTTCCTCGTTGGTGAATCGCCCGATCTTCGGCATGTTCACTCCTTCTCGTGGAGAGTGCGGGGGCTCGACAGTTTTTGTTGATACGAACATATCACGGTTGCGGTATGGGCGTACCATCAAACTTCACCGAAGAGGAAGGGGTTGGCGTACTCGTGCCACGATTGGTCGATCACGACCTGCGGAAGCGTCAGATCACGGACGCTGCTCGACGTGTCATCGTCGCCGGCGGCCTGGAATCCGTGACCTTTCAATCGGTCGCCGCGGAGGCAGGCTTCTCTGTGAGATTGGTGCAGTACTACTTCGGCACCAAGAGAGACTTTCTACTGGCCACGCACCGTTCGGTGATGGAAGACGCCGGGGCGCGGTTTCTGCGCAGGTGGTCCGAACTCGGGGCCGAGCCCACCCCGCCACGTGACGCGATTCGTGCTGTCCTGATGGAGGTGCTGCCTCTCGACGACCAGCGCCGCCAAGAGACGATCGTGCTCGGCGCATTCGGTTTCGGTGCCGTCACCGGTCAGGGGATTGCCGCCGAGGAGACCTTCGCTGCCCCTGACGCTCTGGTCGCGCTGGTCGCGGACCAGCTTCGGAATCACCGGCAGGGCGATCGGGCGGGGCTGGACAAGGTTGACCTCGACGCTGCCTTGATCGCCATGGCGATCGGCGGACTCGCTCAGGGGATTGTTCAGGGGTACGGCACTGCGGACTCCGCCGTCGAACTGGTCGACCACCTTCTCGATCGCGTGTGCGGTACCTGCCAACCCGTGCGTAGCGTGGACACATGACATCGTCATCGACGAACAGACCCCTGTGCGGTCGGGTGGCGGTCGTCGCGGGAGCAACTCGCGGAGCAGGCCGCGGAATAGCGGCAGGGTTGGGCGAACTGGGTGCCACCGTCGTGTGTACGGGGCGCAGCAGTCGCGACGGCGACGCCTCGATCACGTCGGATTACGTGCGGGGAGAGTGCATCGAAGAAGCGGCCGAACTGGTCGACGAACTGGGCGGAACGGGTGTTGCCGTCCAGGTCGATCACCTCGACTCGGAGCAGGTTCGGCGACTTGCCGACCGCATCCGATCCGACTACGGCCGGATCGACATACTCGTGAACGACATTTGGGGTGCGGAACTACTCAAGGGCCCACCGTCGACGTGGAACACTCCGGTGTGGAAACACGATCTGGAGGTCGGGCTGCGCATCCTGCGTTTGGCTGTCGACACTCATCTGATCACGTCCCACCATCTGTTGCCACTGCTCATCGAGAAGTCCGGACTTCTTGTCGAAGTCACCGATGGCACTGCGAAATTCAACTCCGAGAACTACCGGATCTCGGTCTACTACGACCTCGCAAAAGTGGCGGTCAACCGGTTGGCGTTCTCTCAAGGTCATGAGTTGGCGCGGTACGGGGCGACGGCCGTTGCAGTCACCCCTGGATGGCTGCGGTCCGAGATGATGTTGGAGAACTTCGGTGTCACCGAGAGTAATTGGCGTGAAGCGCTCGACGGCGTCACCGGTTACCCGGCGGCACCGGCGGGCTTCGCAGGCTCGGAATCGCCCCGCTACGTGGGCCGAGGAATCGCCGCACTCGCGGCAGATCCTGAACGGGCACAGTGGAATCAACGTTCGGTCACTGCCGCCGAGTTGGCGCGTGAGTTCGGCATCACAGATATCGACGGGACTCAGCCCGACAGTTGGGGTAGCGCCGATTGCTAGCCGTTCACGTCGCGCGCCGTTCCGTACAGCCTGTCGACCTCCAACCGGATAACCAATCGCCTGTCCTTCACCAGTTGCGATTCCCCCCCCCGACCAATGTCACACCGGTGCGCGTGAGCGAAACCTGTGTGACATTGGTCAGTAAGGGGTATTCGTGGATTGTGAGGAATCTGGCTATTTCCTCGGCGATCCGGTCCGCCTCCTCGGACCCACAGCATGGGAGGCCTCGGGGTAGACGACCACGGCCCCGTTCTTCGAAACGCGTTCGGCGACCTTCGCAGCTTTACTGGTGTCGTGCATGACAGAGTTGCCGGCCAGGATCGCGAGAACCGGAAGGTCCAACCGTTCCAAGTCTGCCTCTGGGATCGCGGTCGGCTGCGGCAACTTGATCGTGTAGGCGCTCATTGCGGTCTCGATCATGCGTGCAACGGGTTCGTCCTCCACCGGTGCTCCTCCGGCGGTCTCGGCGTAGCGAGGGCATGTTCTTGGATGACGATCGGCCGGGCAGCAGTACGAATGGGTACTTGGTCTTCCTCGAGGCGGTGGTCGCGAAGTGGTAGACACGTACGAATCCGAACTCCGTACGCAGGTAGAGCGTTTCGGTCGGGTCGGGCATGTCTTCCCATGCCCCGTCGTAGTCTGCAACGCCGGGTATCTGGACTTGGAGTTCCAGTGCCCCACAGGGTTCGGCGATCGTAGAGCTAATGTGCCGGCCGTAGCCGCGATCGTCCCCGCGGCGAAACCCCGCGCGAGTCCGCGCCTGCTCATTGTCGCTCGGGCGCCGGTGAGCTCCCAGTCCCGAGCGTCGACGGAACTCGAGTAGGTCGTCAGCAGTTGCTGAATCTCCATTTGTCGCTGATGCGCTGCAGGTCCATCGGGATTTCCCTCGCCGACGAGCTTCGTTTCGGCCAGCCTAGCGGGGATGCAGCTGAGCCATGATCTTTGCGCTGTCTTCGGCCCGCATAGGAGGCGAATCGAGGGCCTCGGCTTCAGGGCGCAGTCCGGCGATCATCACCGCCATGGTTCGTCGCCAGCCCTTGTCGGTGACGCCGCGGGTCGTCGAGATGACGCCGCGCAAGGACCAGAAAAGCAGGTCCAGGTCGGATTCGGTTGCGTCCTCGCGAATATGGTTGTGCTGCTTCGCACGGTCGAGGAGTTCGAACAGGATTCGCCTATATTCGTCTCGGAGAGCAGCAGTCTCGTCGTCGTTCCACATACGTGACAGGAAACCTCTGTGGGAGGCGAGGATTGCACCCGTTCCGTAGAGAACCTGCTCGAGTCCTTCGCCACGGGGCGCCGAAAGCGCTTCGCCTGCGAGCGCGACGAAGTCCTCGAGGACCTGTCTGACGAGTTCACTGACCAGTGCGTCTTTGGTGGGAAATCGTCGATACAGAGTGCCGACACCGACCCCCGCGGCGCTCGCGATCTCGTCGACGCCCACGTCGAGACCACGTTCGGTGAAGACCGTCGCGGCGGCGTCGAGCAGGCGTTGCCGGTTTTCTGCGGCATCGCGTCGCAGGGTTTTCTCGCTGCTGCTCATCGTCGACCTCACTCCGATTCGTCGCCGACGAGGGTACCTCCGGCGACCATCGCGAGCTCGGGGTGGCGTAGTTCGGTCTCGCTCTCGCGGTGAGTGCTCTCGTCCCGATGAATTCTGGGAATGAACAGTGCTGCGATTGCCCCGAGGCCCACTGCGACGCCCAGCATGAGGAAGCCGGTGGTGTAACCGGCCTCGCGGGGAATGCCCGACGGTGAGGCTCCACTGGTGACGACACTCGCCATCAGCGCGGCACCCAGCGCGCCCCCGATGGTGCGGATGTTCGCGTTCATTCCGCTGGCGACACCGGTCTGTTCCGGAGGCACTGCTGCGACGACAACGTTCGACATCGCGGAGAAGGCGAGTCCGAATCCGATGCCGACCAGGGCCATGGCGACGTAGATGTCGAGTTTCGCGCCGTGCAGAAACGCCACGATGAAGTAGCCGGCAGCGCCGACGATCGAACCCCAGATCAGCAGGTTTCGCGAGCCGATGCGTGCGGCCAGATTTCCGGAGACCAGGCCGAGGACGAACATGCCGATGCTCACGGGGAGCAGCATCAACCCGGATTCGGTGACCGAGGCCCCGAATCCGTAGCCGGCGGAGGGCGGCGTTTGCAGGAACTGGGGCAGGAAACCGAAGGCTGCGTACATACCGACACCCATCAGGAGGGCCAACAGGTTTGCAGCCCAGACGCTTCGGATTCGCATCATCTTCATGTCGATCAGAGGATTGGACGATCGTGCTTCGGCGATCACCCAGATCACGACGATCACCAAGGCAGCACTCAACAGTCCGACCACTGCGGGGGACCCCCATCCCCAGGTGGGCGCCTGGCTCATGCCGAGCAGGAGCGTCACGAGCCAGCCGGAGAGTAGAACCGCGGTGAGCCAGTTGATCTTTCCGGGTGTGCGGACTCGTGACTCGGGAACAATGATCTGTGCAGCCAGGCCGGCGAGTACGACCATGATCAGTGGAATCCAGAAGAGCCAGTGGAATCCGAGGAAACTCACGATGGGGCCGGCGAGGACGATGCCGAGGCCTGCGCCCACCGCGGTCAGTGCGGCGATCGTGCCGACCGCACCGGTCACCTTGTCGTCGGGGAACTCGTCGCGGATGATGCCGAATGCCAGCGGCAACACGCCGCCACCGATTCCCTGAATGATTCGCGCGGCGATCATCACAGCCAGCGATGTCGCGAGTGCTGCGATGAGCGAGCCCAACGCCAGGGCGACGAGGGCGATGACGAACAGCCGCTTCTTTCCGTACATGTCGCCCAGTCGGCCCATGATCGGAGTGGCGATCGAGGCCGACAGCAAGTAGGCGGTCAACACCCAGGTGACGTTTGTCTGTGTGGTGCCCAGCCCCTCTTGAATGGTGGGCAGCACGGGCATGACCAAGGACTGCAACAGGGCATAGGCACCCACTCCGACGGTGAGAACCGCGAAGGTCACCTGATGATGCGCCCGCCGTTCAGCCGTTTCCATGAACACTCCCCACGATTAAGCGGAGCGATCGCTCCGCATAGGAGAATCTACCATTCGCCACGTCTGTCACGCATACCGCGGACGACATGGCTGCGCTGAAAACGACTGGCACCAGGCTTGCGTCCGGGCTGCTGGCAGCGAGCGCTGTCGCTTGCTCGTCCTCGGATGACGGGGCCGAACCGGCAGTCACACCCACCACGTCTACCGGTCGAGCGCAGCAGTCCGATTCGGAATCGCCGACCGTGCCCTCACACGGACGTCAACGTCGAGATAGTGATGTCCGATCCGCCCCGGTTGGACGACTTTTCGCTCGAAGCAGGCGGAGTCGAGTGGGAGGCGTCGAGTGAGGATCGCAGTAGCGCCCGGATCGAGGTGAACGGAGACAGCTACCACGTGGTCTCGGTTGTGGCCGTGGATGACGACCCCGCACGCACGAACGAGCTGGACGTCACCTTCACCTGCCCGCCGGCTTAGCCTGAATGCACCGATTCAGTAGTGGTCAGACGCGGGTCGTAACGGCGAAATGCCCTGTCGTGGTGGAAGAATTGAACTTCTCACAGAAACAATTC